>CAIJFT010000074.1 GCA_903820035.1 uncultured Opitutia bacterium | reverse complement strand
GTGGTCGCCGCCGCCGTCGTGGTGAGCCGTGACTTTCTCGAAAGCCGCTGGGCCGTCACCCGGAGCAACCGCGTCAACGATTCCAAGGAACTTTCCGCCGAGCAACGCGAGGAGTTGTGGGTGGAATTCGAGGGGCTCGCGGCCGAAGGCAAGATCCACGCGCACCCCGGGATCGCGAGCGTCGACGAGATTGCCCAGTTCAACATCCTCGGGGCGACCAAGCTCGCGATGCGCCGCGCGCTGGGCGCGTTTTATCCCCCGGAATCGTTCGAGCCGAAGCGGGATGAGCCGGATTTATTTTCGAGTTTCGAGGAACGGACGACGTTTTCCCCGACGGTGTCGGCCCGCATTTTGATCGATGGCCTGCCGCTGCGCCATTTTCCCTATCCGCATACCGCCCTCGTCAAGGGCGATGCTCGTTCCCTGTGCATCGCGATGGCGTCGATTGTGGCGAAGGTGACGCGCGACCGGATGATGGTGGCGCTGGAGGAGAAGTTTCCCGGCTACGGTTTCGCGCGCCACAAGGGTTACGGCACCGAAGAGCACCGCGACGCCGTGCTCCGACTCGGTCGCTGCGGCGAACACCGCGAAGCGTTCCTGCGCAAGCTGCTGGCAGTGCGGGTCGATCCCGCGCAGATGGACTTTCTCGCGGAGTAATTGCGGATTGCGGAATGGGGATTGCGGATTAGCAACCGATCGAACGTTCCCCGACCGCCTAAACCCGCAATCCGCAATCCGCACTTCAGGTGGCTGTCAAAAAAAACACCTCCCTCGACCGCGTACTCGGTCGCCTCGACACGCTTGACGCGGTCAATCTGGCCAACCTTGTCCAGCGGCTTGCGCGGGAACGCGGGGTCTTCGAGGAAATTTTCAACACGCTCCAAGAAGGCATCCTGGTGGTGCGCGACGACGGGGCGATCGAGTACGCCAACGCTTCCGCTCACCGGATCATTGGACTCGGCGGCGATGAACCGGATCTTTCCGGTCACACGCTTTGGCGCCTCGTGCCTGGCCTGCGGACGTCGCTGGGCGCCGCGCTTGACGACGAAAACGGCGGGGCCTCGCCGGTGGTGGCGCGCGAGTTTGAAATGAATTATCCCGAGCCGCGCGTAGTGCGGCTCTACATGGTGCCATTCCGCGCGGGCGGCGGGGCGGCTTCCCGCCGTTTTGCCGTCATCCTCACCGACGTCACGACCGAAAAGCAGTCCACCGAGGCGCGGATCGAGGATGAGCGCACGTCGTCCATTCTGCTCCTCGCCGCCGGCGTGGCGCACGAGTTGGGCAATCCGCTCAACTCGCTGACGATCCACCTGCAGTTGATGGAGCGGAAGCTGAAGAAGCTGAAGCAGACGAAGGACTCGGATTCGCTGGCGGAGTCCGTCCGTATCTGCCGCGAGGAGGTGACGCGCCTCGACGGCATTGTCGCGAATTTCCTCGAAGCGATTCGGCCGCGACCACCGGATTTGGCGGAGACGGATCTGAGCGAGGTGCTCACCGAAGTGTTACGGTTTCAACACCGCGAGCTGGCGGACCGCGGCATTGCCGTGGAGGCGGAGAACCATGCCTTGCCGCTCGTGCTGACGGACCGCAATCAGATCAAGCAGGTGATGTTCAACGTGACCAAGAACGCGATGGAGGCGATGCGCCCCGGCGGCCGTTTGAACATCAAGTCCCGGGCCGACGACGACAGCGTGTATGTGCTTTTTGCGGACACGGGCAGCGGCATCAAGCAGGAGGATCTGGTGCGGTTGTTTCAGCCCTATCAGACCACGAAGTCCGGCGGACACGGGCTGGGCCTGATGATCGCGCAGCGGATCATGCGGGCGCATGGCGGGCAGATCGGGCTCGAGAGCAAGGAAGGGCTCGGCACGATTGTGACGTTGCAGTTCCCCCGCAAGGACCGCCGGGTGCGGATGCTGGGAAATTGATCTGCGGGTCGGCCGTCAGGCCCCGCGACGTGGCCCGGGGTTTGCGCGCCGGGGGAAGTGTGCCCGCGGCAAGGTCCCTGCGCTCACGAGCCGGGACGCGGGATCACCGCTCGACGGTGGTGCTCGGCGCGGGCGCGGGACTCGACGTGCTGCCACTCGACGTATCGGATCCGCCGGAGGATGAGCCCGAACTCGACGAATACGACGAGGAGCCGGAGGACGAGCCGGAAGAGTAGGACGATGAGCCCGACGAGGAGGAGGAGGAAGCCGGCGGTGACGCCGACGCCGATGAATGGGAATACGAGGAGCCGCCGGACGAATTCGACGAGGAGTCCGAGTGGGAGCGGTACGATTCGGACCGGGAGGTTGAGGAGTCGCCGCGCGCGGCGTTCGATTCGTTGCGGGAGTAGGTTGAATCACCGCGCGACCACGTGCGCTCCGCGTTGCCTCCGCCGGAGTCCGAGCGGCTGTAGGTGCGGTCGCTGCGATTGTAGGACGTGGAGGCGGCGGCGGAATTCGAGTCTCCCGGATTGATCAGCCGGCTGAGCCAAGAGCGGTGTTCGGCCGGGGCCGAGGTGGTGCCGGAGTTGGACTCCTGGCGGGCCCGGTATGCTTCCGCCCGGCTGGCGCGGCTGCCGTCGTACCGGCTGTCGGGCGTGGTCCACGCCAAGGAACGTTCGGACTGGGTCAGGCGGACATCGTCCTGGAAAATCGTGTTTCGTCCGGGCGCGGAGCCGGGATAGACGACCGGGTCAGGCGTGGCCGGCACGGGCGGGGTGGCGGCGAGCAGGGGCGGGCATTTGTCGCCGGGAGGACTCGGGTGGTGGCGATGGTTTGCGTCGGGGTTTTTCGGGTCCGGTATTCCCGGATACGGATGGTGGTGATGGGTGTAGCCCGGCGGCGGGACCGGCCGGCGCGGGTTGAGCGTCGGCGAGCCGTAGGAGTAGCCGTCATAGTACGAATTGCCGTAGCCGTAGAACGGATCCCAACCGAAACCATAAGGGGAGCCCCACGAGTAGCCGCTCCAGCCGAAGCTCGACGGATAGGGGTAATACGACGCGAGCGTCGGCGCGAGGGTGGCGGTGCTGCCGCGCAGGGCGTTGGGGCGCACGCTGACGATGACCGCCTGGCCGCGGTTTTCCGGGTCGGTCAAATCCGGCAGGAAGTCGACGCGCAGGATGCGGTCGGCCAAGCTCAAGTCGGTGACGAGCACCAGGCCTTCGGCGGCGAGGATGCGGGAAAACGTGGCCTGGATGGACGCCCACTGGGCGGGGGAAGGCTGCAGTCCTCCTGCGACGGATACAGCAAGGGCGTAGGTGACGGCGCGAGGGTTGGCGGCGGCGATGGAGCCCGACCGCGGGGACGTAGCGTGGTTGCATCCGCCGAAGGCAGCCGCAGCGAGGACCAGCGTGACGAGGGGGAGAAGGCGCGGGCTTTTCATGAGGGGGGGCGGACGGCCTAGCGTTCGTCCTCGGGAAACGTTGCACCGATTCCCCCGCGGCGCGAGCGGCAAAACGGTTTAGCCCGCCGGCCGGGCGGCAGTTGTTTTTGGGCCGGGGAGCGTTCGGCCGGAGCAGCGGTGCCACGCGCCGCTCACTTCCCGAGGGATCGCCCTTACTTCTGCGCGCGCTCGAATTCCTTACGCAGGGATTCCGCGATCAGGTTCTTCACGACCAACACCTGCAGTTCCTTTTTGCCGGCGGAGCGGATGGCGAGCTTGAGGGGGATTTCGTCGCTGGTGACGCCGAGCTGGGAAACCATGGGGTCGAGCACGCCCTTTTCGCCGGCGGCGAGAGTCAGTTTCGCCGGACGCACGGCAAAATTGCCGAGGTCGGAATTTACTTCGGTGATCTCGATTTCGAGCGGAGTCGTCCCCTTGTTTTCGAAGGCGACCTTGAGCGTTACGGGCGGCATCGGGCTGCCGGCGGCGCGGCGGGCGCGGGCCTGACGCATGTAGTCTTGCATCGCTTCCTTCTGCTCCTCCTCGGAGTCGCCGTAGCCGCCGATATTGTAAACCTCGGTGAAGGCGCCGGCGTCGTCGCGTTTGCGGCGGCTGGCGTCCTCGTAAACTCCTTCCTGCTGGCCGGAGGTGCCGAGCTTGCCGCCTTTGCCACGACCGCCGGGGGCAGAACGCGTTCCGCGGTCGAAGCCGCGGCTGACCGTGGCGAGGGCGCCGAGTTTACCCTCGAGGAAGGTCGCCTCGCCGCGCATTGCGACCGGCCGCTCCACCGCGCCGCCCCGCGAAGCCTCCTCCAGCATCAAGTCGCGCGGGCCATTGTGTGATCCGCAGCCGCTGAAGGACAAGGCCGTCAGGGTCAGGACAAGGGCACCGCCGAGGGTGGAGAGGGCGACAGGGTTTTTCATGGGAAGATCGTGGGACGCCAAGGGGAGGGAAAGGTTGCGGTGAAGGCAAGCCGGCGGCGTGCCGGAGAATCTTTCTGGCGTTCCGCGCGTCTTGCTGTTCACAGCAATGCCGCCGCATGGAACCAACTTCACCGACCGCGCTCACCGATCTTGTTCGGCGGGCTCAAAAGGGCGACGAGGTCGCCCAGCGGGAGCTCATTGTCAGCTACCAGCATCGGGTCGCCGGTTTCGTCTACGCGATGACCGGGCGCAGCGACTACGTGGAGGATCTGGCGCAGCAGGTTTTCATCAAGATGGTGCGGGCGATCGACCGTTTGCAGGCCCCGGCGCAGTTCGAGTCCTGGCTTTTCCGGCTGGCGCGCAATACCTGCATCGACCAGCTGCGGCGCCAGAAACTGCGGCGAATTTTCCTGCCCTTTGGCGAGGAGCACGAAAACATCCCCGAGCCGCCCGGCGCGGTGGACTCCGAGGAACTGGACGCCCTGCGCCATGCGCTCGAGCAACTCCGCCCGCAGGATCGGGCGCTCTTGGCTCTTGTGCAGGAGGGCCGCAGTCATGCGGAAATCGCCGAAACCCTCGGCACCAGCGTGGCCGCAGTGAAGGCTCGCCTTCACCGGGCCCGCGAACACCTTCGCGAACATTACCAACCTGAACATGAAACCTGAATCAGATGCCTGGCAGGCGCTTAACCGCCATGCTGCCGCCCAGCTCCGGGGCGGCTTTGCCGATCGGGTCCTGCGTGCCGCGCACGGCCCGCAGCCCGCGGCGTGGCGCCAACTTCAGACCGCGGGGGCGGCCCAACTCCGTCCTGGCTTTGCCGAACGGGTCATCCGCGCAGCCCGTGCCGCGGCCGATATGCCGTCCCTTGGGAGTCAGTTCGCACTCAGTGCCGCCACCGCGGCGCTCTGCGTTTTGGCCGTGGTCTATTTTCACCAGCGCAACGTGGCGGCTGCCGATGAACGCAATCTCGCCGAGTGGCGTCAGGTCGTGACGGTCGCCGAGGATTTCGACGCCGGTCTGCTATGACGCAACGGCTGTTCGTCGCGATTCTGACGGTATTCGTGTTTATGGCCGGCTTCGGTGCCCGCATATGGACCGAGCCGCGCCAGCCGGTGCCGCCCGTCCCGGCGGCGCTCGCCCAAGAATACGCCCGCCCGGTTGCGACCGATAGCAAGAGCAAGCGCCAGCTCGATCGCGCGAAGCTGGTCGCCGACATCGAGAAGGTCCGGCCGCAGATCATCGCCTACACCGCGCGCGTCGACGAGATCAACGCCGAGTTCGATCGCGAGTTCGTGCAGGTCTTGAACCCCGTGCAGCGGGAGAAGTTTCTCGCCGACCAGAAAAAGCGTTCCGAGCGTGACGCGAAGCGGGTCACGAGCCGGACGCCGCTCTCCGACGAGGACATCCAACGCGAAAAGGACGGCCCTTTCAATTTCATCTACTGGATGGTGACCGTGAACCCCGGTTTGGAGTGGCGCACCAAGGAGTATGGTCTCGACTCCGCGCAACAAAGCACGACGCGTTCCCTGCTCGCCCTGCGCCGGAACAAGTTTATCGCGCTCTTCGACGCGACCCCCCACCCGAGCATCCGGCTCAGCCGGCTCGCGCCGTTGATCGAGCGCGTCGCCGCGCCGGCGAAATAGGCGCGGAAAAAGTTGCCGAGCGTCCGCTGGAGCCCGATGTCGCCCATCGGGCTTTTTCGTTTCCCGTTCGGTGCCGGACCTATCCCGGGGGACATCAGGTCCCACCGCTTCTGCCGCGAATTTTGGTGGAGCCGGCCGCGTCGGCTGCCACACTAACGTCATGGCCAAATCGCCGCTTGCCGGACTCACCATGCTCTTGCTCGAGGACGAGACGCTGCTGCGCAAGCGTTTGGCGGGCTTCTTGGAGCAAGAAGGGGCCGAGGTTACCGCCGTCAACTCCGTCGCCGCGGCTCGGCAGGCGCTGGACGGCATGACGTTTGAAGCCGCGCTGATCGACGTGAACCTCCCCGACGGGCGCGGCACGGACCTACTGCGCGATAAACATTTTCCACCTACGACCAACGTGATCGTAATGACCGCCGAGGGGGGCGTGGCGGGTGCGGTCGAGGCGCTGCGGGCGGGTGCGGCGGATTATCTCGTAAAGCCTTTCGACTTCGAGGAGCTGCCGGTGCGTTTGGCGCATGCGCGTCGTTCCCGGCAAGCAAAGCGGGCGGACGAGTTCCGCCGCGGCCAGGAAAATGAACTGGTTTTCGGCGACAGCCTGGCCGGTGTGCGCGAGCAGCTGGCGAAGATCACCGCGGCGGATCGCCGGCTCACCGGTTACTTGCCGCCCGTATTGATCGAGGGTGAGACCGGCACCGGAAAGACTGCGATTGCCCGCTGGATCCACCGCAACGGTCCGCGCGCGGACGAGCCGCTCGTCGAGTTGAATTGCTCGGCGCTGCCGGATGCTCTCGCGGAGGCGGAGCTTTTTGGTCACGAGCGGGGGGCCTTCACCGATGCCAAGGCGGCTCGCATTGGCTTGATGGAGGCGGCGGACGGCGGATCCCTTTTTCTCGACGAGTTGCCAAGCCTTGCGCTCGGGCTGCAGGCCAAACTGCTCACGGTGCTCGAGGATCACATGCTGCGGCGCGTCGGCGCGTCGCGCGCGATTCCAGTCGATGCGCGTATCATCGCCGCGACCAATGCCGACTTGGCGGCTCTGGTTGCCGCCGGCAAATTCCGGGCCGACCTGTGGCACCGGCTGGATCTCTTCCGCGTGCAACTACCGCCGCTGCGCAAGCGTGGACAGGATATCATCGTGCTCGCCGAGGAGCTGTTGGCGCGGGTCGCCCGCCGTTACGGGATGAAGGCGCCGGGTATTCCCGCGGAAGGCCGCGCGCGTCTGCTGGCGTACCCTTGGCCGGGCAATGTGCGCGAGCTGGCCCATGAGGTCGAACGCGCGGTGGTTTTCGGCGGTGATCGGGGTCTAGCGTTTGCGAACCTCGGCGCCACTGCCGCTGCTGCCGGCAGTGCGACCGGATCCGGCTGGTTGCGTCCGGACTTTGTTTTCCCCGAGTCCGGCTTCGCGCTGGAGACAGCAATCGACGAGCTCGTCGGCCATGCGGTCAATCAGACGGCGGGCAACGTCTCCGCCGCGGCGCGCCTGCTGGGGGTTTCCCGCGATGTGGTGCGCTATCGCCTGAAGGGTAAGTCAGGGGAAGCGGCCGATGGGGAAAAATCCGCGTGAAATTTGCCTCTTTGGGCATTTTTCCCCAAAACTTCTGCGGGTCAGTTTGGCGGCGGTAGTTTGTTAGTCCCTGATGGAAAGAGGTTAGAAATGTTTGTTGTGCTTGGCACGGCGGCTGCAAAGGAACCTGCGTAACATGACCACCGCACTTTCCCTCCTCCGTCTGCTTGCCGTCGCGCTCTGCGTGATGAGCGCCGGTGTTTGGGCGGCGGATTCGGTCGTGGAGAAGAGCAAGTCGACGGCGGCAGCCGCGGCTGATATCCAGAAATTGGTCCAGCAGTTGGGCGTGCAGCGCGACTCGATGATCAGCGAGCATGAGGCTCTGGCGAAGCAGTTGAAGGACGCGACTGAGGTCCAAAAGAAAGCGATTTTGGAAAAGATGGCGGCGCAGAAGAAGGCCTTCGAGGAGGCGACCAGTGCGCTCCACAAGCAGATCCGCGACGAGCAACGTCGGCAGCGCCAGAACGCGGCGCCGGGCAAACGATAATTTTTAGGCGTAATACATTAGGCGTAATGTCAGTCAAAGGGCGGCCGCACTGAGCGGTCGCCCTTTCTGTTTTATCCTCGGCGCGCAACCTATGAACATGGCTTGTATGACGGCGCCTTTCCCGACACGAGTGAGGCTCCTGTTGTCGATTGGATTCCCGTGATTTCTCCGACCCGTCTTGCCGCAGTTCTGCTGTGCGCCGCCGCCGCGGTGTGCACGGAGGGGCGCGCACAGACGCCGCCCGTCGCGGTGCCGCCCTTGCTCCTGCCCGTGCAATCCCAATGGAGCATGTCCGCCACCGCCGAATCGTCCTACGGCTACAAGGACAACCTGTTGCTCAGCGGGACGGGCGAGGAGCGCAGCGCATTTGCGCGGGGCAGTCTCAGCTTTCTGCTGCTCCGCGCGACCACAGGGAGTTTCGACAGTACGTTTTTTGGGCAGATCGACGGCTCCCGGTATTTCTCCGGGACCACGATCGACCATGATGCAAAGGCGTGGACGCAGACCGAGTTTGGCTACCGGTTCGGGGACACGCTCAAGGTCTCGCTTCCTCTTACCGGCTATTATTCCGACCAAGTGTTCGATGTTTCGGATACGGAGGTCGAACGGTTGGTCGCCAGGCTGAAGGTGCGGGGGGGCATGGCCGGACCGCTCGTGCACTGGACGATTCATCCGGCATGGTGGCTTGAGGCGCAGGCTGTAGGAGAGGCTAAGCGGTATGCGGATGGGAGCAACGACGGGCGGGTCGGTGAAGGGGCGCTTCGACTGGGTTGGAAGCGCGGTGAACGTGTCGAGCTACGGCTGGCCGCGTTGCAGCGTTGGCGCGGGTTTGACCGGCGGTCCTGCTATACTGCGGCCGGCCGGGAACTGACCGGTACACGTCTGAAAATCGCGGAACGCGAGTATCAGGTGCGAGCCGACGTCACTTGGGACGCCGCCGGAGCTTGGCGCACGATGACCCGGGCGGGGGTGCTGGATTATCGCGACAACGGTTCCGGGTATTTTAACTTTCGCGAGCACCGCTTGAGCCAAGAGCTCGAGTGGAAGGGGGCGGTGTGGTCAGCGCGCGTGGCGGGTACGGCCAAACGCATGGATTTTCACGTCCAGACGGTGGGCTTCGGCCTCGCGCCGCCACCCCGGATCAAGGACGAGTACCAGACCGAGGTGCACCTGGAGCGCAAGCTGGGCCGCAACTGGACTGCGATCGCCGAATATACGTGGGAGCGCACGAGGTCGAACGATACGATTGCCTCGTATCTGGCGAACGAAGGCTTGCTTGGCCTACGGTGGAGCTGGGAAAAATGACGCTGCTCCCCCCGCAATGCCGTCACTCGCCACCCCATCGCCTTCCGTTCGCTTCGCGCACGGCGGCGTCCTCGCGCTGACGGTGGGTGTCTTCGCCGTCGTTGTGGCGGCGGTGACCTGGCAGCTGGGCGCGGGGTTAAGGGAACAGTTTCTGCGGCGTGAGGGCTCGACGCTCGCAGCCATCGCCGCGATGCAGCTCGACAACGGTGCCGCGGACATGGGGGATCGTGCGCTGGCCGAGGTGCCGGGGGCTTTGCTTTCCGCGGTGCTGAAAACTTCGAAGATGCGCGGCGTTTCCGGGGTCCGGATTTTTGATGCCGACCAGCGGGCGAATTCCGCGTGGCCGTTCCGATGGTCCGAGGACGTGCCCCCGGCGGCAGACTGGCGGGTCGTGTTGTCCGGGGAGTCCGTGGTCCGGCTGCATCGCGACCAGACGGCGGATGATCTGATCGGGCTGCCCTCGTTGGCTCCGCCGCAGCCGGCGCTCGAAGTCTGGGTGCCGCTCCGCCGGACCGGCTCGCCCGCGGTGCTCGGGGTGGCGCAATTTCTCGTGAACGGCGGCGCGATTTCCGGCGAACTCGCCGTGCACGACCGCCGCCTGTGGATGCAGGCGGTCGTCGCCTGGATCGTGGGTTCCGTCGTGATTGTCCTGGTATTCTCCTGGGCCCTACGCCGGTTGGATCGGGCCAACCGCGAGCTCGTGGCGCGGGGTGACGACTTGATGCGGGCGAATCGCGAACTCGTGCTGGCGGCCAAGACCTCGGCCTTGGGCGCGGTTACGGCGCACCTGTTTCATGAACTGAAAAATCCACTGGCAGGACTTGAACTCATTGTCGCGGGCAGCGGCGACGCGGGATCGCGGTTGGATGCTGGGGGCGAGATGGCCGCGGCGTCCGAACTTACCCGCCGGCTCCGCACGATGGTTAACGACGTGGTGGGTGTGCTGCGCGACGAGCAGACCGGGGCGAAGTTTCGGCTGACCTGCGCCGATGTTGCCGAAATTGTTTCCGCGAAGGTGCAGGGTGAGGCGGCCGCGCGAGGCGTCCGGCTGGAGTTTGAGGCCGACCCCGAGCGGACGCTGGCCGGTCGGCGGGCGAACCTCGTGACCCTCGTACTCCGCAACCTCCTGCAAAACGCGATCGAGGCCACGCCCGCGGGCGGGCAAGTGAAGTTGATTTGCCGCGGCACGGAAGCCGGCGCGATTGAATTTATCGTTGAAGATGGGGGAGCGGGATTGCCCGAAGCGGTGCAGGCGAAGCTGTTCCAGCCCTGTACGAGCACGAAGCCCGGTGGCAGCGGGTTGGGGTTGGCGCTGAGCCATCAGCTCGCGGCCCAGGCCGGAGGTCGTCTGGAGTTGCTGCGCAGCGGCGTTCTGGGCACGAGCTTCCGTCTTGTGTTGCATGCGGAGGCGTGATTCCTGCGGAGCCTGCCAATTCTAAGCGCACAGCTCCGGGCTTTTGCCGTTGAAGTGATCATCCGGGCCCTGGTGGGCGGCGGGCGGAGGCTTTTGTTGTGCTTCGGGGTCGGCCTCGCTCTTTTACCAGAGGCCGGCGCGCAGGACGGATCGCGGCAGTGGGCCGTGAAAATTCAGGGATTCATCACCCTCTCGTCACCGGCGCTCAGCCCTGATGGCAACTCGGTGTACGTGGGGGTTGAAACGCAATCGGGGGGGCGCCTCGTCGCGTTCACCAAGGACGGCGCATTCAAATGGAATGTCGACCGATCTGAGCCCATCGACGCGTCGCCTGCAGTCGGGACGGACGGCACGGTCTATGTTGGGTGCGGCGATGGCAAACTGTACGCTTTCGATCCCGACACGGGTGCGATCAAGTGGGCGTACAGCACCGGGTCGTTTATTACAAGTTCGCCGGCGATCGGCGCCGACGGCACAATCTACTTCGGGGCCGGGGACGCCAAGCTCCACGCGGTGACCCCGAACGGTACGCGGCGCTGGACGTTTGCCACCGGCGATTGGATTGATTCTTCGCCAGCGATCGGCGCCGACGGCACGCTTTACTTCGGGTCTTTCGATACAAATTTATACGCGGTGGCGCCGGACGGGTCCGAACGCTGGCGCTTCGGCACGGGTGGCCGGGTATTTTCTTCACCGGCGATCGGCGCGGACGGCACGATTTACATCGGTTCGGGCGATCAAAGCTTATATGCCATTGGCCGCGACGGCGGGCGCAAGTGGTCCTACATGGCCAACGGTGACATCCAGTCCTCGCCGACCCTCGGGGCGGACGGCACCGTGTACTTTGCGGCGGACGTTACGCTTTATGCGTTGCGGCCTGAAAACGGCGCCGAGCGATGGAAGACTCGCATCAATTCTACCAGCGGATCCTCCGCTGCGGTGCGCGCCGATGGCACCGTCATCATTGGCGCAGACGATGGAATGGTGCGGGCGTTTTCGGGTGACACCGGAGCGTTCCGCTGGACGTTCGATACCAAGACTGGTCCGGGCAACCTGATCGAATCATCGCCGATTATTGCTCTCGATGGATCCATCTACTTCGGCTCCTTCGACGGTTTTCTCTACAAGCTCAACGGTAACGGCTCGCCGCTCTCGATTTTCTCCAGCTGGCCGTCTTTTCACCGTGATGCACAGCGCCAAGCGCGGGCGGCCACGGTGAGTGGGGCCGGCCGACTCGTGAATTTATCGACGCGCGCGCAATTGGCTGGGGGCGATACGCTGATTGCGGGGTTCGTCATTCAAGGCGCGGCGCCCCGGGCTTTTCTTTTGCGCGGCGTCGGGCCGGCGTTGGCCCAATTCCAATTGGCCGGCATGCCTGATCCTCGGCTCGAGGTTTTTTCCGGGGCGGTGCGGGTGGGCGCAAACGACAGCTGGGGTGTGGTGGAGTCCGGCTACAATGACCCGGGCTTTTCGGTCAGCGATACCGCGGCCGGAGTCGGGGCGTTTCCGTTGCCGGCGGGCAGCCGGGATGCCGCGCTGGTGCTGCCGCTGGCGTCCGGTCTTTTCACCTCGCATGTCTCAAGCACGGACGGTCGCGGTGGCGTGGTCCTGGTGGAGGCATATGACGCGGTCGGTGGCGATCCCAGCGCCCGGCTCGTGAATCTCTCAACCCGCGGCCAGGTCGGGGTGGGAGATAATGCCCTTTTTGCCGGTGTGGTGGTTGGCGGCACGGGGCGCAGCCGCTTGTTGCTCCGGGCGGTGGGGCCGGGGTTGACCCAGTTTGGCGTGGCAGGGGTCTTGGACCGGCCGACGCTTTCGCTCTTTACCCCGGTGGCGGGCGGCGGGCAGCGGCTAATCCGCAGCAACGCCGGCTGGAGCACTGAAAACCTCACGTATGATTTCGCGGCGGCAGCTCGGGCCGTAGCAGCCTTCCCTTTGCAGGAGGGCAGCGCTGATTGCGCCATGGTTGTCACCGTCGAGCCGGGTAACTACACGCTGCAGGTTTCCGGTTTAAACGGACAGACCGGTGAAGCGCTGGTTGAGGTCTACGTTTTGCCCTAAGCCGGGATCATGCAGTTGAAGAGGTAGTCGCCAAAAGGCGCACCGTTTGGCGTCGTTGCTGGTGTGAAACAAAAAACGACTGATGCCGTCGACACGACGGCGAACCAAACGGTG
>CAIJFT010000073.1 GCA_903820035.1 uncultured Opitutia bacterium | reverse complement strand
GAGTTCACCACGCCGCGCGGTGTGATCACCGCCGAGCTCCATTACACGCGGGCCCCGCTGATGTGCGCCAACTTCACCGGCCTCGCCGAGGGCACGCTCGCGCCCAAGGACGGCAAGCCGTTCTACTCGGGCCTCACCTGGTACCGCGTCGTGCCGGGCTTCGTGCTCCAAAGCGGCAACCCCGGGCTCAAGGACACCGACGACGAGAAGGAGCCGATCCCGCATCACTTTCCCGATACGTTTGCGCCGGGCCTGCGCCACGACGCGGCCGGCATGCTCTCGATGGCCAACGGCGGCCCCGACACCAACAGTTGCGAATTCTTCCTGACCCTCGCGCTGCAGCCGCGGCTCGATTACCTGCACAGCGTCTTCGGCCGCGTGGTCCGCGGGTTGGGCGTGCTGCCGCAGATCAAGGCGGACGACACCGTCGCGATCAAAATTCTGCGCCTCGGCGCCGCCGCGCGCGCGTTTCGCGCCGACGCGGCCGAGTTCGCGCGACTCTCCGCGGCCGCAAAAAAATTCCCCGCCGCCCGCGAGCCGGGTCCGACCGCGCACTTCGACGACCCCGACGGGCTGATCCCGACCACTCCGCCGCGCGCGAAGGCGTTCAACGCCAAACTCGCCAACCTGGAGCGCGCGACCGGCCTGCGGTTTTTCGCGCGGCTCCGGGCGAAGTCGCCGACGAAGGCGGAGGACGCGCAACCCGGCGTCTTCATGCGCACGCTCGCGGCGCAATTCGGCACCGAAGAAAAGGGCCTGCTCGCGGTGTATTTTGCGGACGAGGACGACTGGCGCGTGTGGATCGGCAATGACCTCACGCCACGTTTTGCGGGCAAGGCCGGCACGGTGAAGGAACTCACCGACAGCGAGGCCATCCACACCGTGAAGGAGGCGTTTCTCCAGGCGGCGCAGGCCACCGGCAACGCCGACTTCAAGCGGCAACAGGAGACGCGCGCCGCCGCCGGCGAGAGCGCCCCCGCGCCCGGCCAGCGCATCAAGCTGCAGACCGACGCGGTCATCGACGGGTTGATCGAGAAGTTCCGCACGAAGTAGCCGGTTGTCCTGTGGCCCGGCGCGTGAGCGCCGGGACTCCGATCACACGAAATTTCCCTGCGCCCACGCGCCGGGCGAGATCGGTCCGACTAATCGCCTTGCCCTGGCGCGCCGAAAACCATCCCACTTTCCCATGAAAAGCACGCTCCTCCCTCGCGCCCTGGCCGGACTCGCGTTGGTCACGTTGCCGCTCGCCGCCGCACCGGACGCCGCCGTGCGAACCGCGGTCGCCGAGAAACTCGCCGCGGACTATCCGTCGCTCGATGCCCTGTACAAGGACCTCCACACCCACCCCGAGCTCTCGCTCATGGAGGAGCGCACGGCAGGAATCGTGGCGAAGGAACTGCGCGCGGCGGGCTTTGAAGTCACGGAGCGCTTCGGCGGCGGCACAGGCGTCGTGGGGTTGCTGCGCAACGGCCCCGGGCCGACCCTGCTCGTGCGAACCGACCTGGATGGTCTGCCCGTCGCCGAGGAGACCGGCCTGCCGTACGCGAGCAAGGTACGGACCAAGAATCTCGCGGGCCAGGAAGTCGCCACGATGCATGCCTGCGGTCACGATATTCACATGACCTGCTTCGTCGGCGCCGCGCGCGGGCTGGCGGCGCTGCGGGCGCGTTGGTCCGGCACGCTGGTGTTTGTCGGCCAACCTGCGGAGGAAACCGGCGTGGGCGCCCGCACGCTGCTCGCAGCGGGATTGTACCGCCAGTTTCCGCGGCCCGATTTCGCCGTCGCGCTCCATACCATCGCCACCCTGCCCGCCGGGACCGTCGGCACCATCGAGGGACCGGCGATGGCCAACGTCGACTCGGTCGACATCACCGTTCGCGGCGTCGGCGGCCACGGCGCGTACCCGCATACGACGAAGGATCCGATCGTGCTCGCGGCGCGCATCGTCGTCGCGCTGCAAACGATCGTGAGCCGCGAGACGCGTCCGCTCGACCCCGCGGTTGTGACCGTCGGCTCGATCCACGCCGGCACGAAACACAACATCATCCCCGACGAGGCGAAGCTGCAGTTGACCCTACGCTCCTACTCGGACGCCGTGCGCAAAAACACCATCGAGGCCGTGCGGCGGATCTGCCGCGGCGAGGCGATCGCCGCGGGCATTCCGGAGGACCGCATGCCGGTCGTGTCGGTCCTCGAAGGGGAAGGCACGCCGGCGACCATCAACGACCCCGCGCTGGTGCGGCGACTCCGCGGCGTGGCGGTCGAGTGGCTCGGCGGGGACAACGTCCGCACGATCGACCCCGAAATGGCCGGAGAGGATTTCGGTCGCTACAGCCGCACCGTCGAAAAAATCCCCGCATGCCTGATCCGGGTCGGCATCGTGGCGCCGGACGTTTTCGCCGCCAGCGAACGCAATGGCACGGGGTTACCCTCGCTGCATTCAAACAAATTTGCCCCGCTGCCGGAACCGTCGATCAAGACCGGCGTGACGACGCTCGTCGCGACCGCGTTGGATCTATTGAAAAAGTAGCGACTTTCCCGCCGCCGAGCCGCCGCCCGCTGCGGAGAGTGTGTCCAAGGCAAGCGAAGCCCCCCCCGAGAGGCAAAAACCGTCACGGCAGCCCGACACGAAAAAAGGGGTTCAAGTAGAAACACGGAGATCGCGGAGGAAAGGCCCGGCTCGGGCTCCGCTTCCTCCGTGCCTCCGTGTGAAACGGATCGGACAATTCGCTTCGGCAGTACCTGCCGCGAGGGCGATGGACGCTTTCATGGCGCCTCAAGAGCCTCAATCGCCGTCCGATTTTTGGGCTTTTTGCGGCCACTGATCTGGTGCCATGGATTGGTTTTCGGTTCCGCCATCCGCCCGATCCTGCGGCGGGGTTTGCAAAATCCGCCGGGATGCGCGTGATGGCGGGTCTTCCATGCGCAGCGTCTTTTATCTTCTGCTCCTCGCCGCCATTCTCGGGACCGCCGCCCTCGTGACCCGTTCGGGACTGTTGGCGCGCAAGAATCCAGGCCGCCCGATCAACAGCGCCATGCGCGAGGCGATGAACCGCGAAAACCCGCAGCTGAGCACCGACGACGCGATGCTCGTCGCCCAGCTGTACGGCACCGCCCACAAACTTCCCTCGGGCTTGCGCTACGTCGTGCGCAGCCCGGGCACCGGGGACCGGACGCCGGCGCTCGGGGACGAAGTCATCGCGCACTACGAAGGCCGGCTCCTTGACGGCACCTCCTTCGACAGTTCGTACCGCCGCGCCGTACCTTTGACTTTCCGCATCGGCGCCGGCTCCGTCATCGCCGGGTGGGAAGAGGCGTTTCAAACCATGAAAAAAGGCGAAAAGCGCACGCTGATCATCCCGCACTGGCTCGCCTACGGGGAAAAGGGCCGTCCGCCCAAGATCCCCGGCAAGGCCACGCTGATTTTTGAAGTCGAGTTACTGGATTGGCGCTGAACCGCGCGGACGCGCGGGAATTCCCAAACTCCAGTGGCCCGCTTTGGCGTTTGAAATTTTGCGGTTTGAACTCTGCGGCGCCCCGGGCCGCCTAGAGTCCCACCAGCGCCCCGTTGCGCTTGATCCAGAGCTCCGCGTCGCGCCAAGCAGGGCAGACCTCCTCGACGCGGGCCCAGAAGCGGTCCGAGTGGTTCATCTCCAACAAGTGCATCAGCTCGTGGTAAATGATGTAGTCACGCACAAACTCCGGCGTCTGCACGAGGCGCCAGTTGAGTGAAATCGTCCCGTTGTCCGAGCAAGACCCCCAGCGCGACCGCTGATTGCGCACGGACACGAGCTTCACCTCGACGCCGGTGACGGCCGCGAGTTCCCATGTGCGCGCGGGTAACTCGACCTTGGCCTTACGCGCAAAGTGCGCCTCCAACGTTGGCCGCAGATCGCCCTCGAGTGCCGCCACGCGAAATACATCCGCCGCCAAACACACTTTGGGCCGGGGCGCTTGGCCGAGTCCGGCGAACGGATCAAGGGTGGCCGCGACGCGGACCTCCGTCATCTGCCCGCGCCACAACACGTGCGTGCCGACGGTCCAGATCTCGGCCGCCTTGGGCCGCTTGCTCTGCCGCGCCCGCGCCCGCTCGAGCCAGTCGCGGTTTTGTTCGACAAAGCGCAGCGCCTCGCGCTCCGAGCCGCGGCGCGGGATGATCGCGACGGCCGTGCCGTCACGCCGCAGAGTCAGCCGGTAACTCTCCGCGCGGGGACTGCGTTCAAAGACGACACCTCCG
This sequence comes from uncultured Opitutia bacterium, assembly GCA_903820035.1. Taxonomy (GTDB): domain Bacteria; phylum Verrucomicrobiota; class Verrucomicrobiia; order Opitutales; family Opitutaceae; genus ER46. The sequence continues at coordinate 5,783 of CAIJFT010000073.1, read as the reverse complement.
GCCGCCGGCGTTGGTTTCGAAGCCGGGATGGCGGGCCGCGTCGGCGCCGGCGGTGCGTGGTGCACGCCGGGCGTCGGGGCGAAGAAATCGAGCAGAGACTGCTGCCCTTCGTCGTTCATCCGAATTTTGAAGTGGGGAAAGGAAGCGACCTCGTCAATGCCGCCCTAGCGGCAGGCGCCGAAATCCGCCGGATTATGATTCCGGGAATGCGTGCGCCGCGCGAAGCCTGCGGGTTTGGTTTCGCGGGCGGCGCGTGGTTCGCCGCCTAACGGCGGGCCGCGCCCCCGACTGGCAGAGCGGGTCGGCCAGTCCGCCGGAGGCGCCAGGCATGCCAGAGCGTCGGCATTTCGCCCGTGTGCCAGGGCACGAGCAGCACGATCAACAATTCCTCCACGCCGCCGATGACCTGCAGCACGGTGAGCGCGTGGAACGGCCCCGCCGTGCCGCCCGAGAGCAACGGAATCAGCGACAACGCACACCCCACCACTCCGAACTTCGAAATCCACGTGTGATAGCACGGGGCGCGCCCGAGCCGCCCAAAGCCAACCACGATCACCGCAAAAAACGACGCCAGCGCGGCGACGATCCACGGCATTTCCCGCCGCATGATATCCGGCCAAAGGAGCGCAATACCGGCGAGCCCGATCGTCAGCGTCAGGTAGTCCGCCGCGCTGTCGAGCTTGCGCCCGAGATCGCTGCGGGCATTGAGCCGGCGCGCGAGATAGCCGTCGAGCGCATCGGTCAGCAGGGTGGCGGTGATCAAGCTGACGAACCACGGCTTCGACCCGGCAACCGCGACCATCAGTACCGCGGGCGTCAGCGCCATGCGCGTCGCGGTGATCAGGTTGGGCCAGCGCTTGGGGTTCATGGCGAGAAGGCGGAGTGAGCCGCCACCCGAAGGAACGTCTTCAGAGGCGCACGAGTTGCCACTCGAGGGCGCCGCGCGCACCGATCGTCAGCCACGCAAAGCTCGCGGGCGCCCCGCGGTTGGGTCGGGTGATGCACCCGGGGTTAAGCCAGCGCACCCCGCCGGGATCCGTCTCGTCGCGCGGCACGTGGGTGTGGCCGTGCAGCATGACGTTGACGCCGGCCGGCGCGCGGGCGGGCGGGATGTGTTCGAGGTGAAAACGCAGACCGCCGCGCGTGAGGTCGAGCGTCAGCGGCCACGGGTGCGCGTCGCAATTGCCGGTCACGATCCGCAGCGGCGGACCGAGCTGCTCAAACTCCACGAGGGTCACCGGATCACACACGTCGCCGAGGTGCCAGATCTCGTCGGCCGTCCGTAAACGAGCGGGCAACGTTGCGGGAAAACGGTCGTGCGTGTCGGAGATGACGGCGATGCGCATCGGCCCGAGCTTGGGCCGGGGGGCGCGGTTTGGACAGCGGTTTCTGCGGTGGGCCCGTGCCACCGTCACGACCAAACCATACCCTGACCTTTTCACAGGAAGGTCGGGGAGCGCGGGGAGTTGGGGCGGCGCAAACCACAAACCCTGCCCAGGAGCACGCGGAGAGCGCAGAGGCGTGCATCTCCGTGAACTTAGTTTGCTCCTGTTAAATCAGAAAGGTCCGAACCCATTCAGGTGGGGCGAATCCAGACGAAGCGACGCCTTAACTTCGGACATCCTGAACCGACCCTTCCCGCTCTCCCCGTCCTCCCTGTTCAAGCGTTGGCCCGTACCCCGTTGCCAAGCGCATGGGGATTGCATGCCCCTCGCGCGTTGCGCTTGGATGCGGCGGTTCGGATCTCCCCTTCTCCGTCACTCCGCGCCCCCGTCATGAAACGTCACCTCGCCTTGCTTTCTGTTTTCGCCGCGACCGCTTGCGCCGCCGCGCCCGGCCCGCAATCGATCTTCGACGGCCGCACGCTTAACGGCTGGCAGGGCAACCCCGCCAGCTGGCGCGTCGAGGACGGAGCGATCACCGGCACCATCGCCGACGGCCAGAAACTCGCGAAGAACGAATTCATCTGGTGGCAGGGCGAGGTCGCCGACTTTGAACTCACCGCGGAGTTCCGCCTCAGCGGCGTCGCCAGCGCCAACTCCGGCATCCAGTTCCGCTCGCAACGCCTGCCCGACGGCATCGCGAAGGGCTACCAGGCCGACATGGACCAGGGCGCGCTCTGGCTCGGCCGCATTTACGACGAACACGGCCGCGCCCTGCTCGCCGAACGCGGCGCGCGCGTCGCGATCGCACCCGACGGCCGGCGCTGGACGGAACCGTTCGGCGAAGCGGCCGACTACGTGTCGCTCCCCAAGCCCGCCGGCCAATGGAACACCTACCGCATCCTCGCGAGCGGCCCGCACGTGGAATTGTGGATCAACGGCCGCCGCGTCTCCGTCCTCGACGACCATCAGGCCAACGCCGCCGCGTACGCCGGCCTGCTCGCGCTGCAACTGCACAGCGGTCCCGGCCCCGTGAAGGTTCAGTTCCGCAACCTGCAACTCACCCCGCTCGGCCGCACCACCCTGCCGCCGGCGAAGGCCGTGGCCGCCAAGGCCAAGGTCGGCGAGCAGGCGGACAACATCGGCACCATGCGCAAGAACGGCGATCCGCCGCTGCGCCGCGTCGCGGACATCGACGACCTCACGCGTCTCGAGTCCAGCCCCGTGCTCTGGCACCTGGGCGATAACCCCGCCAAGCCCACCACCGTCGCCAACCCCGCGGCGCAAAAACTCATCGCCGGCATGAAGCTCGTCGCCGGGTTTCAGGCCGAGCTGCTCGCCGCCGAACCCGACCTGCACCAACCGGTGGCGTTCGCGTTCGACGACCGCGGCCGCATCTGGGTCGCCGAGGCGTTCAGCTACCCGAACCGCCAGCCCGAGGGGAAAGGGAAGGACCGGATTTTGATCTTCGAGGACAAAGACGGCGACGGCGTCTACGAAACGAAGAAGACGTTCATCGAGGGCCTGAACCTCGTGAGCGGACTCGAGGTCGGCTTCGGCGGCGTCTGGGTCGGCGCCGCGCCGCACCTGCTCTTCATCCCCGACGCCAACCGCGACGACGTCCCCGACGGCCCGCCGCAGGTGCTCCTCGACGGCTGGGGCTACCAGGACACGCACGAGACGTTGAACAGTTTCACGTGGGGTCCCGACGGCTGGCTCTACGGCTGCCACGGCGTCTTCACGCACTCGCTCGTCGGCAAGCCGGGTACGAACGAAACGCAGCGGCAGAAAGTCCGCGCGGCGGTGTGGCGGTATCATCCCGTGCGCCACGAGTTCGAAGTCTTCGCCCAGGGCGGCAGCAACCAGTGGGGCCTCGATTTCAATTCGCTCGGCCACCTTTTCATGACGCACTGCCGCAGCTTCCACGGCGGTGGCGGCACGACCTACGTGATGCGCAACGCGCACTACTGGAACCAGGCCAATACCGACTACGCCCCGTGGATCTCGAATCGCGGGACCGATTTCGCGCCCGAGCTAAAGAACTTCATGATGGCTTCCGCGCGCTACGACAGCGGCGAGGGCGGCGCCGGCAAACCCGGCACCACCGCCGTGTACGGCGGCCACTCGCATGTCGGCGCGATGATCTACCTCGGCGACAACTGGCCCGACACCTACCGCGACCACCTGTTCACGCACAACCTCCACGGCCACCAGATCAACCACCAGATCAACGTGCCCACGGGCGCGGCCTACGAAACGTTTCATGCGGGCTACGACGTGCTCTACGCCCCCGATGCCACCTACCTGCCGGTCGACCTGCAGTACGGGCCCGACGGCGCCGTGTACGCCGTCGACTGGAGCGACATCCAGCACTGCCACAACCCGCGCGACGAAATCTGGGACCGCGCCACCGGCCGCCTCTACCGCGTGTCATGGGCCGCGACCTACCGCCCCGTCAAAGTCGATCTCGACGCCCTATCCGACACCGCCCTCGCAGCACTGCACACGCACAAGAACGAATGGCACGTCCGCGTCGCCCGCCGCGTCCTGCAAGCCCGCGCCGCGCACCGCGCGATCGATCCCGCCGCCGTCGCGGCATTGCAGGCACAAGCTGCGAACAAAAATCTCGCCGTGTCCGACCAGCTCCGCGCGCTGTGGACGCTGCACGTCACCAACACGCTCGACGCCACCGGCCTCGCCGCGGCGCTGGGCCACGAATCCGATGTCGTCCGCGCCTGGGCCATCCAACTCGGCACCGAACGGCCCAACGCCCTCGCCATTTCCGCCGCGAAACTCACCGAGCTCGCCACGCGCGATCCGTCCCCCGCCGTGCGGCTCGCCGTCGCCTCCGCGGTACCCGCGCTACCACTGAACCAACGTTGGCACGTCGCCGCCGCGCTCGCCGCGCACGGCGAAGACGCCACCGACCGTTTCCTGCCGAAGATGGTGTGGAACGCCCTCGCTCCGACCGTCGTCGCCGACCTCCCGCGCGCGCTCGACCTCGCGGCGCGCACCCCGCTGCCGTCGCTCGCGGACTCGATCGTATGGTTCGCGGCCCGGACGCCGGCCGGCCGCGAGGAACTCGCCCTGCGTCTGGTGACCGCCTCTGAAGCCATCGCCGCCCGCACGCTGCGTGTGCTGGCCTTCGCCCTTGAAAGCGAAGCCGGCCTCACGATGCCGCCATCATGGCCGCAGGCGCTGAAACGCTTTGCCGGCGCGACCGACACCGGCGTACGCGCCGCCACGGAACAACTCGCCGCGCTCTTCGGCGACAAGGCCGTGCTCGGCACCGTGCGCGCCCGCCTCGCCGATCCGCAGACGCCGCTCGCGGAACGCCGCCGCGCCCTGGATCTGCTCCGCCGCGTCGGCGACTCCGAGTCGACCGCGCTCTTCGTCGGCCTGCTCGACGACCGCGCCCTGCGCACCGCGGTGATTCCGCTGCTCGCCAACGCCGCCGACGCCGCCGGGGCCGCCGCCGGCCTGCTCGCGCGCATCGGGACATTCAACGATGCCGACCGCAACGCCGCGCTCGGCGCACTCACCAGCAAGCCCCCGCTGGCGCTCGCTCTCCTCGGCGCAGTCGAGGCCGGCACTTTCGACAGGAAGGCGATCACCGCGCTGCACGCCCGCCAACTGCGCAACCTCCGCAATCCCGGGGTGACCGCGACCCTCGATCGCGTTTGGGGCCGGACCACCGACTCGAATCAAAACACCAAGGCGACCATCACCCGCTTCCGCGACACGTTCCGGAACGCCCCCGTCTGGTCGTACGAACTGGACGCCGGCAAAAAGGTCTTCGAGCGCACCTGCGCCGCGTGCCACGCCATGAATGCCCCCGCCGCCGGCAAGCTCGGGCCCGACCTCAGCGGCACCTGGCGCAACGGCCTCGATTACTTCCTCGAAAACATCGTCGACCCCAACGCCGTCGTCGGCACCGCCTACGAGTTGCAGATCATCACCAAGAAGGACGGTAGCGTGGTGTCGGGCATGATCGACCGCGAGACCGACACCGCGCTCGTACTGCGCACGGTGACCGACACGATCAACGTCGCAAAGGCCGACATCAAGGAGCGCCAGAAGACCCCGCAGTCGCTGATGCCCCCCGGCCTCCTCGAAGCGCTGACCGAACGCGAAGCCGTCGAGCTGCTGAAGTTCCTCACGACCGAAACGAAGTAGCCGGCGGAAATTCGGCGATCGTGCCCGCGAAAGCGCCCCCGAAGCGCCGGCGCCATCCCCCGGCCCGCCGTTCTGCGGTCCTCCCACGCTCTCGCATCCGTCCCGTTGACAGCCCATACCCGCTCTCTACTTTTTTAGTATGCCAGCGACTACCATAAAGCTAGAATCCGATTTGGCTCAAAAGGCATCCGATCTAAAACAAGAGGGACAAAGCATTTCTGCGTT
>CAIJFT010000072.1 GCA_903820035.1 uncultured Opitutia bacterium | reverse complement strand
TCCAGGACAGGAGACTGGGTGCCACGTCGCGCCAGGACTGGCGCGCCACCCTCGCCTGGCACCCCGGCAAAACCACGGAACCGAGCGTACAGCTGGCGTTGATACAGGCCCGCGGCCGGGGCAATCCGATGGCGCATGTCGATGAGCCCAAGCGCGGGGATCTCTTCAAACGCGAAGCCTCCCTTAACACGGTGGCCGCCTACCCCGCCGACCGCCTGGCGGCTAACCTCAGGCTGGCCCTCCCCCTCGGCCCCGATCTGCAACTGGAGTCGACGGGGTCGGCCCAACGGCTGGAGGTCGATGCACTGTCCGATTTGGATGCGTCCTCGCGACTGACGTGGTTTGCCCGCAACAACAAGGATGAGCTGCGGTTTACCGAGGACTTGATTTTGGCCCGTCGCACCGGGCCCGTCCAGTGGCTCGCCGGAGGCTACGTCGAGCGGAGCACCTACACGGCCGGGTATCGGGGCGTGGGCCTTGCCCCGTTTCCCGCCGGCAGCGCCTTTGCGAACTCCGCCACCGAGACGGTGGACATCGGGGCACTCTACGGTCGCGCCGACTGGGAGTTCATCCCGCACCTCCACCTCGCCGGCGGCGTCCGCCTGAATCACGAGGCGCGACAGCTGGACTTCACTTCCGCCTTCGGCCCCCGCCCGCCGCAGTCCACCGCGGCCCGGAGCACCGGCTCCGACTGGTTGCCGCAAATCGGCCTGAGTTGGCAACCCGCCCCCGGCCGTACCCTCGGCGTGCAGGTTCATCGCGGCTATCGCGGCGGCGGCACGAGCTACGCCCAGACCGTCGGCCTGCTGCGCGAATTCCGGGCCGAGCACGCCTGGGAAACGGAAGCCTTCGCCCGGATCGCCCTCGCCTCCTCCCTGCGCTGGTCCGGCGCCCTGTTTGAGTCCCGCTTCACCGACCAACAGGTCCCCGTGCCCGTGCCCAGTGGGTTCCCGGGCATCGACGCACTGATCGAAAACGCTGCCGCCTCCCGCCGCCGCGGGGCGGAACTCGAGCTCGAATGGCAGGCCCGGCCCGCCCTCGCGGTCCAGGGCAGCGTGGCGTGGCTCGACACGGCCTTCCGCCGCCTGACGCTGGGCGGACGCGATCTTTCCGGCCAGGGCTTCCCCAACGCGCCGGCCTGGACCGCCGCCCTCGGCCTCGATTACCGGCCCGCGACCGGTTGGTTCGGCTCGACCCTTTTTTCGTATTCGGGCTCCACCTACAGCCAGATCAACAGCCCCCGCCTGACCGCCCTCGAGCCCCGCCGGCTCCTGTCAGCCCGGTTCGGCTACATCTGGAAGAAAATCCGGCTTTACGCGTTCGGCACCAACCTGCTGAACCAGGACTACGCCCTCTTCCGCAGCGACAACACCGGCCTCGGCCTGCCGGTGACCGGCCGGGCCGCCGCCTCCCGGCGCCTCGGCGCCGGCGCGGAGGTCCGCTGGTGAATCCGCCCCTGCCGTCCCGCCCGCACCGCGGCACCAACCTCCCCCACCTGCACGCCGCGCTCCCCGAGGCGACGACCTCGCGCCCCGAGGAAACCTGGTGGATAGGCGCCCCCTCCGCCGCGGGCTGGAGCGCGCGCGATTTCTGGACGTTTCAAATCATCTTCTGGTTGCTCAGTGTGCTGTCGCTTGCATTCATGATCCGGACGTTCCACCCGGTGGAAAACGCCACCGAGATCATCGCCGGCCGCGTGCTTACGGGCTTCCTGCTGACCCTGTTTCTCCACTACGCCTACCAGCAGCCCGCGATCCGGACGCAAAACCGCGTCGCCAAATGGATCCGGATCAGCAGCCTCACGCTGGCCGTCTGTATCGTATCCTCACTCATTTGGATGGCCCTGATCCGGTGGGTCGACCTGCCGGAACTTGAGGCCGAACACCAGTTCCTGAGCCTCACCATCTCCCGGATGTTCGCCCTGTTGGTTTGGAATTCCACCTACTTCGGCATCGAGATCTTCCGGAGTTCCCAGGCGATCAAACTGGAGGCGGCACAGGCAAAATTCGCCGCCCGCAGCGCCGAGCTGCGCCAGCTTCAAGCCCAGCTCAACCCCCACTTCCTCTTTAACGCCCTCAACACGATCAAGGCCAGCGCCGCCAATCCCGCGATGGTCGAGGAAGTCACCCAGAACCTCGCCGACTTCCTGCGCTTTTCGCTGCAGGAATCCCGACCGCTCGAGCCGTTGAGCCGGGAACTCGAATCGCTCGGCCTCTATTTTAACATCCAGCGGGTCCGGTTCGGCAGCGAACTCGAATGCCGGATGGAAATAGCCCCGTCCGCCCTCGAGGTCATGGTCCCGCCGATGCTCGTGCAGCCTCTGCTCGAAAACGCCTTCAAGTACGGACCGCAGACAAGCCCCACCCCGCTTCAGATCCTCGTCAAGGTCACCAACGAGGACGGCTGGCTCGAACTCGAGGTCACCAACAGCGGCACTTGGATCGAAGCCATCGGAGGTTCCCGCGTCGGCACCGGACTATCGAACCTGCGCCGGCGTCTGCACCTCCTGCTCGGACCTGCCGCCACCCTGCGCATTTTCCACGATGCCGAGCGCGTGACCGTCCGTATCCGTATTCCCGTAACCACCTCCGCGTCGCACGGCGGGCGCCTGCCCTTCGGCTCCACTCCGCCGATCGGCCGGCAGTCCCGCTGAGATGAGACCAGATCGTTGAAAGTTGAGGATTGAGGGTTGAGAAACCAATCGCTGGACGAGTGGAGGAGTCGCACACGAAATCGCGAAGATCGCGAACCCGGAGGGCTTGGTTTCGCGCCCTTTGCGGCTTCGCGCGAACTGGATCGGCTGATCCGCGCCGGATTTCTCCGTTGCCGGCGCACCCGCTGGCGGTCGCCCGGCCCCTACGGCAGCGCGTAAAACACGTTCGGCAACTTGAAGGCTCGCTCGGCATAACCGCCGCTCAAGTCACTCTCCTGGTCGCCGACGTTCGCAATGATTGACCGCCCCTCGGCACTCAGCCGGCGGCGCACCGCGGTTTTGTACTCCGCCGCGGTCCGGGTGTCGCCGTCCGGTGCAAAAATCAGCCGCTGGTAATCCGCACAGCCGATGGCCTGCAGATTCTTCTCGGTGCCAGCGCGGTCCCGTTCGTGGCGCCCGGTCAGGATCACCACCTCGACGCCGAGCCGCCGGGTCGTCCTGAATACGGCGCAAACCGGTTCAATCGCCGGCGCCTCGCCCGCCGCGACCCAACGGTGCCATTCGTCCTTCACGTACCCAAAATCCATCGCCGCCAGGTGCGGCCAGTTGGACAGTAACGTCTCGTCCAAATCGAACACCACCGTCAGCCGTTCGCCGCCGCGCCCCGCCCGCGCGGTGATCCAGGCCTCGGCGCGGCCGGCCACCGTC
>CAIJFT010000071.1 GCA_903820035.1 uncultured Opitutia bacterium | reverse complement strand
GCGGGCCTACATCCGAAAATCCGCTCAGACCCGCGAATTCCCTTTCCCTCCTTCCCATGAAACTCCTCCTTGCGCTCCTCGCGCTTCCGCTCCTTGCCTTCGCCGCGGCGCCTTCGCCGTACGACCAGTCGGCCGTGCCGCTGGAAGTCGACTCGCCCAAACCGGGGCTGACGAAGATCGTCATCCTGGCCGGCGGCCCGAGCAGCAAGGCGATGGCGCACGAGTATTTTGCGGGTAGCGCGCTGTTGCTCGAGTGGCTCAAGCAACAACCCGGGGTCTGGCCGGTGCTGGCGCGCGAGTGGCCGGCGAACGAACGGATTTTCGAGGGGGCGGCGTGTGTCGTCTATTACGGCGACGGCGGCGGCAAGCAGCCCTTCCTCGGCGCGAAACGCTGGGCGACCTTTTCACGGTTGATGGAGCGCGGCACCGGTCTCGTGTTGCTGCACCAGGCAATGGATTTTCCGGCCGGTTCCGATGCCGGCGCGGTGAAGGGCTGGCTCGGAGGGGTCTTTCTGAACGACATCGGCAGCCGCGGACACTGGGACATGGAGTTTAAGGACATTCCCGCCCACGAGGTCACACGCGGGGTGAAGCCGTTCGCGGCGCCCGGCGACGGCTGGCTCTACAATCTCCACTTCGCACCAGGCGTGACGCCGTTATTGACGGGGTCGGTGCCCGACAAGTCGCGTTCGACCGCGGATGCGAAGGCGCATGCGGGGCGGGCCGAGGTGATCGCGTGGGCCTTCACCCGCGCCGATGGCGGTCGCGGTTTCAGTTTTACCGGCGCGGACATCCACCAGGGGTGGACGTATCCGAGCCAGCGTACGCTGGTGTTGAACGGCATCCTTTGGGCCGCGCGCCGGCCCGTACCGGCGGACGGGGTGCAGGTGGCTTTTGATCCGGCCGGCTTGCAGCGGAATCTCGACGACAAGCGTACGCCGGCGGCGAAAGCGAAAAAGTGAACCGGGGTTTGAGGTCGCGCGCGGCGCGGTAACGACTAGGCTCCGGTCGCCCGAAGCAATGTCACGACCGACCGTCCACCGCTCCCGCTGCGCCGCGGTTCCGCCGCACCGCTTGGCGTGGTTCGGCAGCGGCCATGCGTTTCTCCAAGCGCAGGTGGATGCCATCGAAGCGGCGAAGACGCAGGTGCGGTTGGAGACCTACATTTTCTCCGACTCCCATGTCGGCCGGATTTTTGGCGACGTCCTCGTGGCGGCGGCGCGGCGTGGCGTGCGGGTCGAAGTGCTGCTCGACGGCTTCGGCTCGGGCGGCTTGCCCGAGGATTTCTTTGCCTCGTTACGCGCGGCCGGTGGTCAGCAAAAATATTTCAACCAGCCGCGGCTCGGGCGCTGGGCGTTGCGCGATCATCGCAAGATCCTGTTGATCGATGACACCACGGCATTTGTCGGCGGCTGCAATATTGCGGACGAGTACGACGGCGACGGGGTGGGGCACGGTTGGCGCGACGGAGGTGTGGCGGTGACGGGCACGGTGCTGGTGGCGCTGCGAACTGAGTTTATCGAGCAGTGGCGCCGGGCCGACCGCAAGCAGTGGGAGCTCGTGCGCGGCGGCGTCGCGCGGCAGGGCGGGTCGCGCGCGGATGTGCTCGCATTGCTCATGAAGCCGGGGGTCGGGCCGAGTCCGTTGCGCACGGCGCTCCGCGAGGATTTGAAGCGGGCGCAGGACATCGTGCTGACGTCGGCGTATTTTTTGCCTTCGCGGCGGTTGCGGGCGCAGATCCGCCACGCGCGGCAGCGCGGAGCGCGGGTGCGGGTGCTATTGGCGGGCAAGTCGGATGTCGCGCTGATGGCCATGGCGAGCCAGTCGCTTTACCGCGGTCTGATGCGCGCCGGCGTCGAGGTGTACGAGTACCAGCCGCAGGTCCTGCATGCGAAGACGATGGTGCTTGATGACATCGTGTACGTCGGGTCTTCGAATCTCGATCCACGGAGCCTGCGGATCAATTTCGAGGTGATGCTGCGGATCAAGAGTGCGAAGCTCGCGTCCGAGGTGCGCGCGCAGTTCGAGGCGGATCTGGGGCACAGCCGGAAGGTGACGCTGGCCGATACGGTCGGATTCCGCTCGTGGTGGTCGCGGCTCAAGCAGCGCTTCGCGTTCTTCCTGCTCGGCCGGCTCGATCCCTGGATTGCGCGCGAGCATCTGCGACGGATGCGGTGAGGGCGACGGGTGTCGGAGTTGAGAGCTGAGCGTAGGGATTGATTTCAAAGCCCAGACTCCCTGCGCCCACGGGCCCCTGAGGGCAGGGAGTCTGCGAATTCATCAGATCCCCGCGCGCACGCGCAGGGCTACGGGGCCCATCTATTCCGTGGCTTATGGGGTAGGCCCGGCCGTTGGCCGGGCGCGACGTCCGGATGCCCGATCGAATCGCCCGCCCACCGGGCGGGCCTACCCCGGCGGCGCCAACCGCCGCTGTACGGCGGCGAAGATCGCTTCGCCGGTCGCGGGGGAGGCGAGGGCGACTTCACCGCCTCTAGTCCCAAACGCCGCGACCCCGTCGCGCAGCGCCTCGCGCACCGAGAAAGCCAGCATCAGCGGCGGCTCGCCGACGGCTTTGCTGCCGTGGATCGCTTCAGCGTTCGAGGCCTGCGGCAGCAACGTCACGCGGAAATCCAGCGGCGTGTCGCTGATCGCGGGAATTTGATAGGTGCTCGCACTGTGCGTGAGCAGACGGCCTTTCGCATCCCACTGCAGCGACTCGCTGGTCAGCCAGCCCATGCCCTGGACAAAGCCGCCTTCGATCTGGCCGCGGTCGATGTTGGGATTCAGGGAATCGCCCACGTCGTGGACGACGTCGACCCGCCGGACGCGGTGCATGCCCGTGGCTCCGTCGAGCTCCACTTCGGCGACCGCCGCGCCGCCGGCGAAGTATTTGAACGGTTGTCCCGTGGCTTTTTCCCAATCCCAGCCGATGCCGGGCGTGCGGTAAAATCCGGTCGCGGAAAGACTGATACGCTCGGTGTAGGCCTTGGCGCAGACCTGCGCGAAGGTCAGTTCGGCCGCGGCGCCCGCGGCGGTCACGCGGCTCGCGGCGATGCGGATCGCATCAGGTGTGACCGACAAGAGCGCCGCGGCGACGGGTCCGAGGCGGGCCCGCAGTTCGGCGCAGGCCGCGGCGACGGCGGCGCCGTTGAGGTCCGAACCGGTCGAGGCGGCGGTCGCGGAGGTGTTGGGCACCTTGTCCGTGCTCGTGGGCATGATGCGCAGGGCGTCCGCGGTGACGCCGAGTTCGCGCATGACGATCCCGAGGATTTTCGTGTGCAGGCCCTGACCCATCTCAGTGCCGCCGTGATTCACTTGCACGGTGCCGTCCGGGAACAGGTGCACCAGCGCGCCGGCCTGGTTGTAATGTTTCAGCGTGAAACTGATGCCGAACTTCACGGGCGTAATCGCGAGGCCGCGTTTCACGTGGATGTGGTCGCGGTTCCACGCGGCGACCTCGGTGCGCCGCCGCTCAAACTCCGACGAACTCAGCGCGCGGTCCCAGAGTTCCTGCAGGCGGAAGTTGCCGAGGTCCTGTCCGTAATGCGTGCGGCGGGTGTCGCCGGTGCCGTGGTAGAAATTCCGCGCCCGCACGACCTCGGGCGGCAGTCCGGTGCGTCGCGCGACGCGGTCGATGATCTCCTCGATCACGAGCATGCCCTGCGGTCCGCCGAAGCCGCGAAAGGCCGTGTTCGAGGCGGTGTGGGTGAGCGCCACGCGGCCGGAAAATTCCACGGCCCGCAGGTAGTAGGCGTTGTCGAGGTGGAAGAGGGCGCGATCGCAGATCGCGGTCGAGAGATCGAGCGACCAGCCGCCGTCGGAAATGAGGTCGACCTTCGCGGCGAGAATCCGGCCGTCGGCCGCGTGGCCGATGGCGAAGCGCGCCAGGAACGGATGGCGTTTGCCGGTCAGCGCCATGTCGACGTCACGGTCGAGTTGCAGTCGCACGCACCGGCCGGTTTTTGCGGCTGCGAGGGCCGCGATGCACGCGACTGCGGCGCCCTGCGTTTCCTTGCCGCCGAAACCGCCGCCCATGCGCGGGACCTGCACGACGATCTTGTGCCGCGGCAGGTGCAGTACTTCGCCGACGAGGGCTTGTACTTCCGTCGGATGCTGCGTCGACGCGTGGATCGTGAGCGTGTGGTCTTCGCCTGGTTCGGCCCACGCCGCCTGCGTCTCCAAGTAGAAATGCTCCTGGCCGCCGAATTCGAATTCGCCCTCGAAGCACAGGGGTGCCGCCGCCAACGCCGCCCCACAGTCGCCGCGCCGGAGGTGGTGCGGCTCGGTGAGAAAACTATTTTGGGCGATCGCCGCATGCAGTCCGACGACCGGCGGTAACGGCTCGTACTCGACTTCCACCCGTGCGGCGGCAGCGCGGCACAACTCGGAGGTAGCGCCGATGACGGCGGCAACGATCTGACCGTGAAAAAGGACTTTGTCG
>CAIJFT010000070.1 GCA_903820035.1 uncultured Opitutia bacterium | reverse complement strand
GTGCCATAGGTTTCGTAACGCAGCGTGAAACCGGGGATCACCTGACCGCTCTTGAACGTGAAGGGGTTCGGATAAACAAAGTCGCGCGGACTTACCAAGCCGACTTCTCCCGGCGCCAGGTGGCGCGGCGGGTTCGCAAGCGGCGGAGTGGTTTCAACGTCGTCGGTCATTGATCAGTAGCCCGCGCAGCCTGTCCTCCGTTTGCGCCGGACGCAAGTGGCTGTCGGGGTTATGACGCGTGCGGCCTTGGTCGACCTCGCGGTCCGGGGGTGCCTTCCAGGCACTTGGCCGCGGGCCGAACGAGTCACTTTAGGACGAGGGCTGCTGTCCCGCAGGGCTTGCGTCGGCCGAGTCTAACGCAAAGCCCGATGGCTGCGACTCACGTCACTTCTTCGGCGTAACGTTCTTGATCACCTTGCCGCCGGGGCCGACTGCGACCGGAGCGGCTTCGACGGGATCCTTCATGCGGTTGATCACGAGTTGCTGTACGATCGTGAACAGGCCGTTGACGAACGAGTACAGGGACAGAGCGCAGGAGAAGTTATAGCAGAACAGCGTGAAGATATAGGGCATGAACTTCATCATCTTTGCCTGGGCGTTGTCGACCGAAGGCGAAGGGGTGAGGTGCATCTGAACGACCATCGTGGCGCCCATGAGGACCGGCATGATATTCACGGGCAGGAAACCGAAGAGTGTCGCGATGGTGTCGGTCGACGAAAGGTCCAGCGCCCAGAGAAATGGAGCCAGTCGCAACTCGGCCGTGCTTTGGAGCATCGAGAAGAAGCCCATGAAGAACGGGATCGTGATCAGGATCGGGAAGCAGCCGCCGACCGGGTTGATCTTGCGGCTCTTGAACAGCTCCATCGTCGCCTGCTGCTGCTTCTGGGGGTTGTCCTTGTACTTTTCGCGGAGGGCCTGGAGCTCCGGCTGGATCTTGGCCATGCGCTTCGCGGATTTTGAGGCGGCGAGCGTGAACGGGATGAAGATGGTCTTGAGCGATAGCGTGGTCAGGATGATGGCGACGCCCCAGTTGTTCACCCAGCCGTGGATCCACGTCATGAGCGTGAGCAGGATCTGGCTGAAGAATTTGAAGAAGCCGAAGTCCATGATCTTGTCCTGATCGGCCTTGAATGCGTTACCGTTGGCGAGCCGGCGGTATTCCATCGGGCCCACGTAAAGGGTGCCGGTGAGCTTGGTTTCCGCCTTCCCGGCGATCGCCTTCACCTCGAATTGCGCCGCGCCGGTCAGGCCGTAGGCGTTCGGGGTTTCGTCGGCGGCCGAGACGGCGAGTTTGACGCGGCGTGTGACCAGGCCGCTGGCGGGTTCGTCGCCGGTCAGGATGCTCGTGAAGTACTGGTTCTTGACCGCGGCCCATGTGATCGGGCCGCCGCTGTTAACCGCCGGCGTAGCACCGTGGGCACGGAGGCCGAAGATGCCATTGCTCGCCTCAAGGTCGGAGCGGGGGATGAAGTGTTGGTCGCCATTGCTCGAATATGCGCTCTTCAGCTGGAGGCCGGGATCATCCTTGCCCGAGGGAGCGGCCGTGCCGAGAGCAAGGGCCACGCGCATGGGCGGCGAGACTTGGTCGCTCAGGTTGCGGAAGGTCAGCTCGTGCCGCACTTGATACGGATCAGCGGCGGGGCCGGCCGTGAGGGTGTAGCGGCGGGTGACTTCCAAGCGGTTGTCGAGGACGGCGCGGTAAACCACCTCGGTGGCGGATTGAGCGACGCGTTCGTAGCGGGCGTTGCGGTCGAGACCCGGGAAATCGACCAACGCGAGCATCGGGTCGGCGTGGAGGTGATTAAAGACGAAGGGCTCTTTGCTGCCTTGTTTCTCCGGGTATTTCTTCAGCGCGACTTCCGCGAGTGCGCCGCCGAAGTCGGTAAAGCGGGCCTCGATGAATTCGTTGGCGAGCGTCGTAACGGTGGCCTGGGTCGGTGCCTGCTGGGCGGCGAGTGCCGTCGCGGTGTTCGCACCCGAGGAGCCGAACGGGGTTGCCGCGAGCGGGGTCGCCGCGGTCGTGTTGGCGGCGGCGGTCGTTTCCGCCGGGGCGGGTGCCGGCGGGGTCGCGCGCGGCGAGAAATAGATGAAGCCGAACGCGGCGAGCAGCAGCACGACGCCGATGGTGGTGTTCTTTTTGTCCATTACAGAAGTGGGTGGAAAACAGGTGGTCTGGCGGAGGCGCTTCAGGCGGCGCGGCAGACCGGCCGGGCCCGACTCGGCGGCACCGGGTCAAAACCGCCCGGGTGCAGGGGGGTGCATTTCACGAGGCGGATGACGCTCAGAAAAAACCCGTGCAGCAAACCGTGGGCACTGATCGCCTCGGCCGCATAGTGCGAGCAGGTCGGGCTGAAGCGGCAGCCGCAGCGACCAAGGGTAAGCACCGGGAGCAACGGCGATAGCGTGCGTTGATAAATGCGAATCAACCCGAGCGCGGCGCGCGTGGGCAGGGTGGAGAAGGCTCGCGCCGCCTGCGCCGTCCAGCCCGAAGGGCGAATGGCGGCAAGGTCCGAAGCGGGGCTCGCGGTTTCCACAGTCATTTGGTCTCGGGGGCCGGGGGGGCAATCAGCCCGCAGGCTTCGGCAAATTTCGCTTCGAGCTCGGGCATCGGCCATGTGCCGGCCGCAGCTCGTGCAATCAGCAGCAGGTCGCAATCGACCGGAACGCAGTGCTGTTGGTGGCGAAATATTTCACGCAGGCGGCGCTTGGCTCGGTTGCGCTGGACCGCGGGACCGACCGCGGCCTTCGAGGCGATGACACACACTCGTGCTGACGCCAAGGTGCCGGAAACCCCCTGAGCGGAGTCCCGGCGTTTCCACCAGAGGGTAAAGGCTCGGCAATCCAACCGCCGGCCCTGTTCCCGCACGGTGCGAATATCGCTTTGCCGGTGAAGATGCTGCTCGGCGCGGAAGCGCATGGGCCGTCGCGACGTTCGCGTGTAATTCCAGCTCCGAGCGCTCCCCGCCGCCTTTGGCGAACGGGAATAGGCGCGCGCGGCTACCGTGGCTGGTACAGCAATCAGACGACAGTCAGGCGCTTACGACCCTTGAGGCGACGGGCGCGAATGACCTTGCGGCCGCCCTTGGTGGCCATGCGGGCACGATAACCAATCTTGCGGGCGCGCTTCTTGCGGTGCGGGCGGAATGTAGGTTTCATGGTTCTTTAAGAAAAAGAGGGTCAGAGGTGCAGGACAGGAGGGGGGGTGTCAAGGGTGGGGTTTTCTGCCGAGGATTACCAGATCACCGCGCCGTCGTTCCTTTGGACTTGGGCGTGAGCTCCGGGAGCGGCCCAGTCCCACCCGGAAGGCTCCTTTTCTTCGCCCCAGCCAGCGGGCTGATTTACCGCTCGCCCAAGCGGTAAAGTCGCTTCGATTCCGCGGCATCGGGCAGACCTGATATTAAGCGGTCCTCCGTCGTTTGTGTGCCCTGCAGTCGTCCGGCGGCATCCCGCCCGACGGCCGGGGTCTCGGGTCGGTTCAACAACCGATCGTAACCTAAGCCTTCCTAACGCGCGGCGGGCTTTTCGGAGAGGAACACAAAGGTCCCACGCTTATTTGCCGACACGATGTCAGGGCGGCCGTCGCCGTTAATGTCGGCGACTTCCAGTTGCACACCGATGCCTGAAGCCTGATCGATCAGGCGCGGCTCGAATGTCACGCCGCCCGCGTGGCGGCGCAGGAGGAAACCGTAGATGACCGGCTCGGCGTTCGGTTCGGCGTCGCCCTTGGGACCGTGCGCCCACCAGCGTTTGCCGGTGACGATGTCGAGTAAACCGTCGCCGTCGAGGTCGGCCAGTGCCACCGCGTGGAGCTGGGAAAATTGCACGCCCCCGAGTTTCTCCTCGGCCTTGGTCGAGGTGATTGCGTGTTCCTTGAAGGTGATGGCGCCGTCGGCCGCGCGTACCTGCTCGAACCAAGCGAGGCCGTAGCCGTGAGCGTCCTTCGCGCAGATGACGTCGGCGCGTCCGTCGCCATTGACGTCGTAGACGAGCATCTGCGCCGCCCCGCGGCCGGCGGCGAAGGGAAACGGATGCTTCTTCCACACCGGATCGCCGGCGAGCGACGCGGGCTGTTCCCACCAGCCGTCCTTCTCGAGAATGTCGTTGCGGCCGTCGCCGTTGATGTCGCCGAACCCGAGCCCGTGGGTGAAACGCTGCCAGGGTCCCGGCGGGGTGATCGGATGAAAAGTCCAGGGCCGCGTTGCGTCCTTCGGGTCGAACGTCGCGTAGCCGATGCGGCCTAGGCTCGTGCACAAAAGCGCCGGCTGGCCGTTGGCGAGGAGCCGGCCGAAGGTCGGGGACTCGTTGTCCACGGGCAAAAACACCACGTGCCGCCGCCACACCGTCCCCTTGGGGCCGGGATTCTCATACCACGACGCGTCGACGCCGGGGAACCCGAGGACGAAAATATCGGTCCAGCCGTCGCCATTGAAGTCGTGGGCGAAGGCAAAAAAATTGTCCGAGTACTTCAACGGGTCGAAGGCCGCCGCCGGATAGATTTCATGGCGTTGCTTAAAGTCGGGGCCCTCGTACCAGAACGGGCCGGCGACGACGTCCATGACGCCGTCACGGTTGAAATCACCGAAGGTCGCGCCCTCGCAAAGGAACTGGTCGCTGAGCTGAAGCTTGCGGTAGGCGGGGATGTCAGCGGCAAAGGCGGAGAGCGCGCCGAGCGTGAGGCAGACGAGGCGGGAGATCATGGAGGGAAGCGGGGCTGAAACGGGGTGAGGGGCGGACGCTAGAGCGGACCAACAAGTTTCGGAGCCGCGTTTAAGCCGGGGCGAAAACGCGGCGCCGATGGGAGTCCACGTTGGCGCTGCGCTCCAACGCGGCCACCAAATTCATGAAATCGCTCCGGCATTGTTGCGGCGACCCTGCCGACGGGAATGTGAGGCGGGGTGGGGGGTGTTCATTCCTTGGCTTACGCTCAGGGCTGCGGGGAAGTTTCGGCGGGTCGCGAGCGGTCACTTCGCCGGACTGCGCAGGTATTCGAGCAGGTCGAAAAATTCCGCCTCGGTCAGCGTCGTCTCGAAGCTGGCGGGCATCGGCGAAGCGGCGGAGCCGGTGACACGGTCGACGTCGGCCTGGGCGATCGTCACGTCCTGCCCGGTCGCCGGATCGCGCAACCGCACCTGCGCGCCGTCGTCGCGAAAATCCATGCCCGCCTTCGTCTCGCCTCCCTTGAGCGTGACGGTCGTGATCCGGAACACCGGGTCGACGTTGCGGTTCGGGTCGAGGATGTCCTCCACCAGTCGCGGCAGCGCGCGCGAGCTGATGCCGTCGAGGCTCGGCCCGAGGTTGCCGCCGGTATCGCGGAACCGGTGACACGCGGCGCAATGCGTCGTGAAAAGGGGGACGCCACGGGCCGCGTCGGGCTTGTGGCTGCCGGCGGCGCCAAGGCGCTGCGCAATCAACGCGTCGAGTCGGGCATCTTCCGGCGGAAGTTTTCCGGTGAGGACCGCGGCGCGGTCGCGCAGAGCCGCGGGCCGCGGTTCGAACGCGGTGACGACGTAGCGGTGTTTCAGCAGGGCGGGCCGCACTTTGCCCGCCGCGGCGAGGTCGAGCAGATCGGCCGCGCCGTCGTCGCTCTTCGCGAGGGCGACCGCGAGACTCAACGCGAGGTCGGCGGACGCGGTGGCGAACGCGCCCCGAAGCGCGGTGCGGCCGTCTTTATCGAGGCTGGCGGTGCCGAGTACTTCCGCGGCCGCCTTGCGCAGCCCCTGCGGGCCTTCGCCGCGCAGGACGACGGTGGCGGTTTTGGCGCTCGCGGCCGCGTTGGCCGGCAGGGCCTTGAGCGCGGCCGAGCGGTTGCTCTCGCGGATCTTGGTGTTGAGGGCCACGCGGCTGAGCGGACCAACCTTCTCCGGCAGATCGAGCGGCTTGAGCGCGTTGATGGCGCGCAGTGCGAGGGTCGCGTCCCGATCGGTTACGGCAGTGATGAGTTCCTGGCGCATCCAGGCCGTGACGGCGGGCGGCAACGTGCGGTCGGTTTTCGCGGCGACGGTGGCCAGCCCTTCGGCGAACGCGAGCCGCTGGGCGGGCGGGACTTTGAGCAAGGCGCCGAGCAACGGCTCGATGGTGCCGAGGCGGTCGGCCGGCAATTGGCCCACGGCGTGTTTTGCGAATTCGCCCGCGCGCGGCCCGGCGAATTTTCCGCGTTCGAGATAACCGAGGAGGAAGTCCGCGGCGGCCGGAGTCGGCACCGCGACGCAGATGTCCGCGACGCGATCGGCCGCGGTCCGGCTCGATTCCGACCACGCCCGCAAGGTTGCGGCATCGGCCGTGCGCGCCTGGGTTTTCAGGGCGAGCCGGAGGGCGTAGGTGAGTTCGAAGTCGGCCTCGGGCGTCTTGGCCAGCATGCCGAGCAGCAGCGGACCGGCCCACGGTTGCGGGTGGCGCGTCAGCAGGTCGGCAACGAAGCGCCAGCTCGGGCCGGGCAGCGCCGTGGACGGTGTGGTCGTCTGGCCGGCGACGGCCGAGAGCAGTTCTTCAAGGTTCGCGGGCATCGTGTCGCGGGCGGCGAGGACGCGCAACGCGGCGAGTGCGACGGCGCTGTCGGGGCGGGTGAGCGCGCGTTGGAGGAGCGCGTCGTCGGCCGCGCCGAGGCGCTCCAACGCGAAGAACAGCGGGAGCGTGGCGGTGCCGTCGGCGGAGGCCTCCGTACCGTCGACCAGTCGCGCGGCCGCGGCCCGGAGGCGGGGCAGGGCGTTCGCGGCGTCGCGGCGCGCGAGCAGTTCGGCGGTGGCGAGCGAGCGCACCACCGTATTGGGATCAGTGAGACGCGCGGCGAGTTCGGTCGTGCGCAGGGCGGCCAGGTTCGGCAGGCCGGGCGCGGTGGCGGCACCGTCGAGTCCGCGCCACACGATGCGCCAGATGCGGCCGTGTGCGTGGTCGCGCGCGGGATGCGTGAGCGGCACTTCGTAATGGCCGATGATCGGGTTGTAGAAATCCGCGACCCAGAGGGCGCCGTCGGGGCCGAGCTTGACCTGCACGGGGCGGAACGCCGGGTCGTCGCTCGAGAGGAAATCCGGCTGGCGCGCCGCGGTGGGCGAACTGCCGCGCCAGTCGAGGCGGGTGCGGTTGATCCGACGCGTGACCGGGTTGCCGTTGAAGAGATTGTCGCGGAATTCGCCGGGGAATTGCGGCGCCCAGTAGTGGGCGACGCCGGCGATGGCGCTCGAGCCGTGGTCGTCGGTGGTGATCGGCGGCGCGAAGCCGAGGCCGTCGTGTTCCTTGCCGATGCCCTCGTAGTAGCCGCCGGGTAGCAGCAGGTAGACCGGCTTCGAGTGGGAGTCGGCGGTGTAGAGGTCGCCGCGGGCGTCGAAGGCGAGGCCGAAGGGGTTGGTCTGGCCGTTGACGAAGACCTCGAAGCGCGAGCCGTCGGGCCGGAACCGATACGTGTTGCCGCTGGTGAGCGTGACGGTGCGGCCGGTGCGGTCCGTGACATCGCTCTTGTTGGCGAAGCCGTGGGTGCCGTAGACCCAGCCGTCGAGCCACAGCCAGTAGTTCGACGACATGCCGTGCGTGTCCTTGAAGCCGAAGCCGTCGTAGAGTTTCTCGCGTACGTCGGCCCGGCCGTCGCCGTCGGTATCGGTGAGCCGCCAGATGGCGGGGATGGAAAATACGAGCACGCTGTCGCCCTTCGCGCCGGGGGTGCGCGGGAGCGGAACGATGCCGGCGGGGATGTTGAGGCCGTCGGCGAATACCGTCGACTGGCGCGCGCGGCCGTCGGAACCGAAATCGGAAAGCACGCGCACGCTGTCGAGACCCTGCGCGGCCGGTTCGGGCGGGGTCGCGGCGGCGCGGAAGGCGAGGTTGTTGTCGTCCCAGTTTTTTTGGAACGACGCGATCGGCTCGCCGCGGGCGTCGCGCTGGGCCGGCCAAGGGTAGAGGGTGGAGCCGGTGACCCAGACGCGGCCGTCGGCGGCGAAGGCAAGGTTGAGCGGTTTTTGAATCTCGGGTTCGGCGGCGACGAGCTGGATTTCAAAGCCGGCCGGGACGTGGAAGAGGGCGCGTTCCTCGGCGGGGGTTTTCGGTTTGGCGTCGGGCGCGTCGCCGCGTTGGGCGAACGTGGGGGCGGCCGCCAGGAGAAGACAGAGGCCAGCGATAAGGGGAAAGCAGGGTGAAATCACGGGGAATGCAGGGAGAGAAGCGCGGGCGCCGCCCCTGAGCCAGACGGGATTTACGGGCGGGAACGAACGGTTGCGGGCTCACGCGAAACCGCGAACGACGCGAAGGCCCGGGGGGCTTTCTTCCTGCGCTCCGGCGCGGGTCCACTCAGTGTAGATAGGCCAGCAGGCAGTCGTCGAGCGCCCGGAGCTTGTCCGCCGAGAGGCGTCCGAGTTCTCCGCGTAGGCGCACTTTGCGGACCTGGCGGATGCCGGGAATGATTGCGAAACTGGGTTTATCCGCGAACACCCCTACGTCCAGGCGGAGAGGCCAGATTTCCGGCGCAAGGCTGGACGTGGGGACGACCACGACCGTTGGGAGCACGGGGTTGTGCGCATTGCCTGACACAACGATCGCGGGCCTGATTTTGCCCAACTCGGGCGGGGTCGCATCACTCAAGTCGACCCAGACGACGGTGCCGCGGATCATGGCTGCTTGAGCTTGGGCGTTTCATTCAAAGGAGCTGACTCCCAGACTTCCATGGCCTCACGTTCTTCCGGGTGATCGCGAAGAAAGTGTTCGTAGGCTTGGGCTGATTCTTGGAGCCGGCGCGAACGGTGCTCCCGCTCAATCAGACTGCGCACAAACGCAGAAATGCTTTGTCCCTCTTGTTTTAGATCGGATGCCTTTTGAGCCAAATCGGATTCTAGCTTTATGGTAGTCGCTGGCATACTAAAAAAGTAGAGAGCGGGTATGGGCTGTCAACGGGACGGATGCGAGAGCGTG
>CAIJFT010000069.1 GCA_903820035.1 uncultured Opitutia bacterium | reverse complement strand
GCCCGGGCCAAGGAACTCATTCCGGGCGGCGTCAACTCGCCGGTCCGGGCCTTCCGCTCGGTCGGCGGTGCGCCGTTCTTCGTCAAGGCCGCGCGGGGCGCCTACCTCATCACCGCCGACGACCGCGAACTCATCGACTTCGTCTGCACCTGGGGCCCGGCGATCCACGGCCACAACCACCCGAAGATCAAGGCCGCCATCGCCGCCGCCCTGGAAAACGGCACCTCCTTCGGCACGCCCAATCCGCTCGAAGTCGAAATGGCCGAACTCATCGTGCAGTTCGTGCCCTCGATTCAAAAGGTCCGCATGTGCAACAGCGGCACCGAGGCCACGATGTCCGCCATCCGGCTCGCCCGCGGTTTCACCCGGCGCGATAAGATCATCAAGTTCTCCGGCTGCTACCACGGGCACTCCGACTCGCTGCTGATCAAAGCCGGCTCCGGCGCCCTCACCCACGGCCACCCCGACAGCGCCGGCGTGCCGGCCTCGTTCGCCGCCGAGACCGTCGTCCTGCCCTACAACGACCGCGCCGCCCTCGCCGCCGCCTTCGCGGCGAACCCCGGTCAGATCGCCGGCGTCATCATCGAAGCCTATTGCGGCAACGTCGGCTTCATCATGCCCGATCCGGGCTACCTGCAGTACCTGCGCGAAATCACGGCGCAACACGACACGGTGCTCATTTTCGACGAAGTCATGACCGGCTTCCGCATCGCCAAGGGCGGCGTGCAGGAGCGCGAGAAAATCATCCCCGACCTCACCTGCCTCGGCAAAATCATCGGCGGCGGCCTGCCCGTCGGCGCGTTCGGCGGCCGGGGCGACATCATGGACTATCTCGCCCCGCTCGGTCCCGTCTATCAGGCGGGCACGCTCAGCGGCAACCCGCTCGCCATGGCCGCCGGCATCGCCGGCCTGCGCCTGCTCGAGGAACTGAATCCCTACGCCCGCCTCGACGCCCTCGGCCGCCAACTGCGCGATGCGGTGACCGCGGCCTGCGCCGCAAAAGGTATTCCCGTGCAGGTGCCGCAGTGCGGCTCGATGTTCAGTATCTACTTCAGCCCGACGCCGGTGCGCGACTACGCGACCGCGCTCCAGAGCGACGCCAAACTTTTCGGCCGTTTTTTCCACGCGTGTCTCGAACAGGGCGTGTACCTCGCGCCGAGCGCCTACGAGGCCGGCTTCCTCAGCACCGCGCATGACGGGGTTGCGATTTCCCGGGCCTGCGACATCCTCTCGCTGGCAATCGCGCGGCTCTGAGGCGCACCGCGCGCGCCGTTGATAATATCTCAACCTTCACTTGCCCTTAGCCGCGCGCGCCGTCGAGTGGCGCGTCGACCTACCTCCACTCGCTGGCGCTCGCAGCGACCGGACTTACGACCAACACCATGAAATTTCTCCGCCTCGCCGCCGCTCTATTGATTTCCGGAGCGGCCGCGTGCGCCGCGGTGCCGGCGGGTCCGCCGGCGGCGGCGGCTTCGATCGGCGTTGATGAACTGAAGGCGGGCCAGGCGGGCGTGGTGTGGACGGTCTTTCAGGGGACGCAGCCCGAACCCTTCGCGGTTGAGGTCACGGGCGTCGTGCGCAACGCCCTCGGGCCGGGCAAGTCGCTGATCATTTGCCAGCTCACCGATCCGCGCGTCCAAACGATGGGCGCCGTCGCCGGCATGAGCGGCAGCCCACTCTACATCGACGGCCGCTTCGCGGGGGCCCTGAGTTACCAAATGCAGCGCTTTGAAACGGTCCGCCACGCCGGGTTCACTCCCGCCGCCGACCTCGACGAGGTGCGCCAAAAACGTTCGCCCGCCAGCGGACTCGTCCAAACGAGCCTTCCCGCCGTTGGCTCGGAATCGCCGTATCACGCGATGGCGCCCGTCTTCACTTTGGGCGGGCTCAGCCCGCTTGTGGCCGAACTCTTCGCCCCGCAATTCGCCGCCATGGGCCTCTCCGCGACGGCGGTCGGAGGCAGCACGCAAGGCGGTTCGACCGAGGCGGCGGCCAGTCTGGCCCAACCCCGCGGCGCCACCGCGACGGCTGCGTTGCAACCGGGCAGCGCCGTCGCCGTCGCGCTGACCACCGGCGACATCACGCTCGCCGGCACCGGCACCGTTTCCCGTCGCGACGGCGACCGCGTGACGGCGTTCGGTCACCCGCTGATGACGCTCGGCGACGTCGCGCTCCCAATGTGCGCCGCGGAGATCGTCACCATTCTGCCCTCGCAGATGAGCTCCGTGAAGGTCGCCAACACCGGCGCGATCATCGGCACCATCAACCAAGACCGACTCTCCGCCGTCTCCGGTACCCTCGGTGCCGGCCCGGCGATGACGGAGGTTGAGGTGACCGTTAATGTGGCGCGCGGCCCGGCCCGCACCCTGCGTTTCGCCGTCGTCCGCCAGCCAACCCTCACGCCCGCCCTCGTCGCCGCCGGCGTCACTCAGGCCATCCTCGGCTCCAACGATGCCGGCCTCGCCAACGGCTTTCGTCTGACCAGCAACATCGCGTTCCCCGGCGCCGCGCAGCTCTCGTTTCACTCGCTCTATTCGGGCCCGCAGGGCTTCATGCAGGGCTTGAACGAATTCGTCCAGGGCCTCGCGGCCAACCTGCAGAATCCGTACGCAAAGACCTTTCCCGACCGCGTCGCTTTCAACGTCGAGCCGCTCGACACGAATCCGTCCGTCACGCTCGACCTCTTCCAACTGTCCCGCACCAAGGCCGTCGCCGGGGAAACCATCCAGGCGACCCTCGCGTGGCGCAACTGGCAGGGCGAGACCGAACGGCAGGTGATCAACCTCGTGCTCGATCCGGCCTGGGCGGGCAAACAACTCGAGGTCATCCTCGCCCCGGGCCGCGCCCTGGATCTGCTCACCGGCCGCCCGCGGCTGATCTCAGCCGCGGAACTACGCAGCTTCGACGCCTACCTCGAAGCGATGCGCGACGAACGGCCGACCGACGGGGTGTGCCTCGCCGTCGTGGAAAAGACGATACTCTTCAGCGATCAGACGGTCGCGACGCCCGACGCCCCGGGTTCAATCGAACGCATCGCCCGCGCCGCCGACGAAGCGCGCTTCCGCCGCCGCGACGCTGTCCTCCCGCTCTGGGAGCGCCACCTGTTGCCCGGCAAGCTGTTCACGACCGTCGTCCGCCGCCCGCTCACCGTCCTCGAGTAACGCGCCCCATCCGGCGGTAGGGTCGGCGCGGACCGGCTTGGCGCCGGCCATCCCGCGGCGATCCACCCCGGCGCTCTCGCTCCCCCGTTCATGCCTTGGATCGCCGCCAGCCTTATCTCCGCCTTCTTCCTCGGCTGCTACGACCTGTTCACGAAGCACGCCGTCCGCGACAACGCGGTCCTGCCCGTCCTGTTTCTCGCCAACCTCTGCAGTGCCACGCTGTGGCTCACGCTGATGGCGATTCAGGCCCTGCACCCGGGCACGTTGCCCGCCACCTTCGTCGTCGCTCCGCTGCGCATCGCGGAGCACGGCCAACTCCTGCTGAAGTCCGTCATCGTCGCCTCCTCCTGGACCTGCTCCTACTTCGCCGTCAAACACCTCCCGGTTTCCATCGCCGCGCCGATCCGGGCCACCGGTCCGATCTGGACGCTCATCGGCGCGTTGTTGGTGCTCGGCGAGCGCCCGTCCGGGCTGGAAATGCTCGGCATCGCCACAACCCTTGCGTCATTCGTGGGCCTGTCCGTCGCGGGTAGCGCCGAAGGCATTCATTTTCGCCGCAACCCTTGGATCGGCTGGATCCTCGCCGGCACGCTGTTCGGCGCCGTGAGCGGACTTTACGACAAGTTCCTCCTCGGCCGCGTGGGCTTCGGCGCCGCCACGGTGCAGGCCTGGTTCTCGATCTACCTCGCGTTGCTGTTTCTGCCGCTTGCCGTCGGTTGGAAGTTCCGGTGGTGGCCGCGCCACACCTTCACCTGGCGTTGGAGCATCCCGCTCGTGTCGCTCGCGCTGCTCGTCTGCGATTTCATCTATTTCTCGGTGCTGCGCGATCCCGCCGCGCTGGTGTCGATCGTCGCAAGCCTCCGTCGTGGCAGCCTCCTCGTGGCCTTCGCCGGCAGCCTCCTCTTTTTCGGCGAGATCAACGGCCGCAAAAAAATCCCCGCCGTCCTCGGCATCATCGCCGGCATCGCCCTCACCCTCCTCGGGTGAGCCAGAGACGCGCCCGCCTCCGGCCGATTCGAAACGCCGCCCATCCTGGTTCGAAACGATGGGGAACTCGGGTCGCGCTGCAGCTTCGGCCGGCGGCATCCCCGCCTTCACCTTTCGCGCCCGGCTCCCGGTTCCAGCGGCCCTTCGTGGACTTACCGCCCGCGCGGCGGCGTGAACTCCATCCCTTCGATCGCCCCGAGCAACTGCTGGTGTGGCTCCGAAGCAAAACCGTCCGACAGGATCTGCACATCGAGCACGACCGATGCATGCGGTCGCACCTTCCCCATGCTCGTCACCTTGTAGTTGCCCTTTTCCGACGGTTTCCCGCGGAGATTCGGATCCGTGAAATTGCAGTAGAAACCGTACCCCGTCCCCACGGTGAGTTCCTTTGCGTACGCTTTGCGCTCGACCGACTCCTCCGCCGCATTGTGGCAATCCGCCTCGACGCGCAGCTTGAGCCGCGCCTTCGTGTCGAAGCGGTCCTCCTCGGGAAACGCCACCGAGATCACACACGACGCGTTCACCGCCTCGCTCTTCGGCGACAGCGTCAGTGTATACTGTCCGGCCATGTCGGTCGTCGCCGCTTTCCACTCACCCAGCAGGAAAAGCGTAACCTTACCGCGCGCCCCGAAGTCCAGCACCTGCATCTGCGCCATGGCCGCGAGGCTCGAGAGGAGGAACAGCCCGGCCCATTTGCCCCAAAGACGTCGTTTCATCCGCTCCACCATGCGCCCGCCGACCCGCCGCGCGAAATAAAAATCCGCGGCTTAGGCGCTGAGCACTATGTGCAGATGAACCCGTGGGTCCGTCCTTCGGCTGCCCGAAGGGAAAGCTGGGTTCACGCGGAGGCGCGGAGGACGCGGAGAGGGCGCTGGCTTGGCTCTGCATCCCCCGCGCCTCCGCGTGCAATCTGGCAACGCGCAGATGCCCGGAAACTCCGACGCGCCCGCCAGGTGTTTTCTGTGCGAGGCACCAGGCCGGCGCTGAGCAATATATACACCTGACCCCGTGGGGCCGTCCTTCGGCTGCCCGAAGGGAAGATGGGTTCACGCGGAGGCGCGGAGGACACGGAGAGGGAGCTGGCTTGGTCTCCGCATCCCCCGCGCCTCCGCGTGCAATCTGGCAACGTGCGGATGCCCGGAAACTCCGACGCGCCCACCAAGAGTCTAATGTGCGAGCCACCAGGCCGGCGCTGAGCGCCGCGACCCGGCCTTCCCCGCCACCGACCTACACCCACGCGCAGGGCGACAACGCCCGAGCGGAGCCTATCGGAGGAGGCCGCCCTGCGCCGGTCGCAGGCCGGCCCGCCACTTCGGATACTCCCGCTCCACCACCCGCACCGGCGAAAGCAGATACCAACCCGATCCCGTCCGTCGCTCGCGATCCACCTCGGCCAGCGAATACCGCTTGATCCCGTCGCGGCTCGCGAAGATCGGGCGGTCGCTCCCGACCTCCACCATCCGCGCCCACAGCGGCCGCGCCTTCTCATCCGCCACCACCACGACATCATAGTCCGAAGCATGTCGCACAAACTCCTCGCGCGGCGCCGGCACGCGGTCCACCCGGATCCCCGTCAGCTTCACCTTGGTCAACCATGCCATCGCCGCGTCGACCGCGCGGACGATTTCGGGCGACGGCGCCGGCACACTCATTAAAAACTGTCCCACTTCGGCCGTATCCCCCGGTGCGATGCACGCGAGCTCGAAGGTCCGCGCCCCCACCGTCTCGAACGTCACCGGATCATGCTGCTGCCCCCAGCCCGTGAGCCGACCGTCCGCCTTAATCTGACAGCACAACAGGCACGCGAGGCCGCGCTGGACCGCGTCGACCGCCTGCGCACGCCGCGCGTCGTCCAGCCACGCAAAATGCGGCTGCTGCTCCGCCGCCGCCTTCAACACCGTGAGGCACCCGATCATCACGCCGTCGTTGAACGTGATCAACCCCGCGATGCCCTTCGCCCCCGGCGTGCGCTGGGGGAATCCTCCATGCGGATACTGCTGCGCCACGATGTAGTCGAAACCGCGGACACACGCGGCGCGGTGAGCGGGGTCGCCGAGCAGGACGTACGCCCGCGCCAGGTAGTCGACCTGCGAGTGCGTCGTATGGTTGTCGAAGGTGGTGTCGGTCTTCGGGTGCGAGTCACGCAGGGCCTTTTTCTGGTCCTCGGTAAGAATCGCCAGCATGTCGTAGTCCTTCGGCCAACCGCCGTTCGCCCGCTGGAACAGCAGCACGTTGGCGGCGATTTCGCGCACCTGTTTCGCATCGTAGGACGGCTGGTCCGGCAACGGCTGCATCACCCGCTCCGGCTCCTTGATTTTGCGCCAGTGGTGCGTGGCGTCATAAAACCCGGACGGATCGATCGGCGCCGCCGTACTCACCGCCGCGGCCAACAAGAGGGGTAAAAACATGGTCCCTGGATCAGAACCACAAATCCCCGCCCCCGGAATTCAAAACCAAAAAATACACGAAACCCAAACCGCCCGCCCACGGACCCCAGACAAGACACCTGCCTTGGTCCGGTTTTAGTGTGTTTCGTGTATTTCGTGGTAGCTACCTCGCTTTGATCCGGCGTCTCCCCGTCCCGCAGTTTCCCTTTACCGCAAGAATTGCGCCGCCTTTCCCTTTGACCACCCCGCCGCGCCCTCTTAGCTCGCAGACTCTTTTCCAACATGTCCGCCACGCCTACCATCATCTACACCAAGACCGACGAGGCCCCCGCGCTCGCGACTTATTCCCTCCTCCCGATCATCCAGGCTTTCACCAAGCACTCGGGGATCGCGGTCGAGACGCGCGACATCTCCGTCGCCGGGCGCATCCTCGCCACCTTCTCGGACCTGTTGCCGCCGGCCCAACGCGTCCCTGACGCCCTCGCCGAACTCGGCGCGCTCACGCTCAAGCCCGAGGCCAACATCATCAAGCTGCCCAACATCTCCGCGTCCGTCCCGCAGTTGAAGGCCGCCATCGCCGAACTCCAGGCCAAGGGCTACGCCCTCCCCGACTTCCCGGAGAATCCCGCCAGCGACGCCGAGAAGGACGCCCGCACCCGCTACGGCAAGATCATGGGCTCCGCCGTCAACCCCGTCCTCCGCGAGGGCAACTCCGACCGCCGTGCCCCCAAGGCCGTCAAGGACTACGCCAAGAAGCACCCGCACTCGATGGGCGCCTGGTCCGCGACCTCCAAGACGAGCGTCTCCACCATGGGCCACGACGACTTCTTCTCCAACGAGAAGTCCGTCACCGTTCCCGCGGCGACCACCGTCCGCATTGAATTTGTCCCCGCTCCCGCCCCCGCCGGAGCCTCCGCCGAGATCGTAGCCAAGGCCGCGCAAACCGTCGTCCTGAAGGAGAAGACCCCGCTCAAGGCCGGCGAAATCCTCGACGGCACCTTCATGAACCGGAAGGCCCTCGGCGCCTTCTTCGCCCAGCAAATCGCCAAGGCCAAGAAAGAGGACACCCTCTTCTCCCTCCACCTCAAGGCCACCATGATGAAGGTCTCCGACCCGATCATGTTCGGCCTCTGCGTCCGCGTCTTCTTCAAGGACCTTTTCACCAAACACTCCGCCACCCTCACCGGGCTGGGCGTCGATCTGAACAACGGCTTCGGCGACCTCCTCGGCAAAATCGAGAAACTCCCGGCCGACCAAAAGGCCGCCCTCGAAGCCGACATCAAGGCCGTCTTCGCCGCCCGCCCCGCCGTTGCAATGGTCAACTCCGACAAGGGCATCACCAACCTCCACGTCCCGAGCGACGTCATCGTCGACGCCTCGATGCCTGCGATGATCCGCACCTCCGGCCAGATGTGGAACGCCGCCGGCAAGGGTCAGGACACCCTCTGTGTCATCCCCGACAGCTGCTACGCCGGCGTGTACCAGACCGTCGTCGATTTCTGCAAAAAGCACGGCGCCTTCGATCCGAAGACCATGGGCACCGTGCCCAACGTCGGCCTCATGGCCCAGGCCGCCGAGGAATACGGCTCGCACAACAAGACCTTTCAGGCCCCCGGCAACGGCACGATCCGCGTCGTCGACGACACCGGCCAGGTGCTCATGGAGCACCCGGTCGAGGCCGGCGACATCTGGCGCGCCTGCCAGACCAAGGACGCCCCGGTCCAGGACTGGGTCAAACTCGCCGCCACGCGTGCCCGTCTTTCGAATACGCCCGCCATCTTCTGGCTCGACGAGCGGCGCGCCCACGACGCCCAGGTCATCGCCAAGGTGAAGCAGTACCTGCCGCAGCACGATACCGCCGGCCTGGACATCAAGATCCTCCCGCCCGCCGCCGCCTGCCTCGCCACCCTTGAGCGCCTCAAGGCCGGCCAGGACACCATCAGCGTCACCGGCAACGTCCTCCGCGACTACCTCACCGACCTCTTCCCGATCCTCGAGGTCGGCACCAGCGCGAAGATGCTTTCGATCGTTCCCCTGATGAACGGCGGCGGCCTCTTCGAAACCGGCGCCGGCGGCTCCGCGCCCAAGCACGTCCAGCAGTTCACCGAGGAAAACTTCCTCCGCTGGGACAGCCTCGGGGAGTTCTTCGCGCTCGCCGCTTCATTCGAGCACCTGAGCCTCACCTTTAAGAATGCCAAGGCCAAGGTCCTCGCCGACACCCTCGACGAGGCCAACGGCAAGTTCCTCGAGTACGACAAGTCGCCCGCGCGCAAAGTCGGCGCCGGCATCGACAACCGCGGCAGCCATTTCTACCTCGCGCTGTACTGGGCCCAGGCCCTCGCCGCGCAGAACGCGGACGCCGACCTCAAGCAGCGGTTCACCCCGATCGCCGAGAAGCTCACGGCCGCCGAGCAGCAGATCGTGGCCGAATTGATCGCCGTGCAGGGCAAGCCCGCCAGCATCGGCGGCTACTACCAGCCCGACGACGCCAAGGCCGCCGCCGCTCTGCGCCCGAGCCCGACGCTCAACGCGATCCTCGCTGCCGTATAAGCCGGCCCGATACCCATCCCGGTGGGGCCCGATGTCCCATCGGGCCCCACCGTTATCCGGGTGCGCCCCCTGGCCGGACAATTCGCTTTCGCACCCGCACCCGATGGCGTAATCCCTCCGGCGTGATCTCGCTCCCCCGCCTTCTGGTTTCCCTGCTGGCCCTGATCGGACCTTTGCTCGCCGCCGAATCACCCGCGCTCGACCCCGCGGCCACGCTCGCCGCCCGGGCCCGCAAAGACGCTGCGCTGCGCGACCACCCGACCTCCCCTTTCAACCACGAGCCCAAGGTCGGGTTCTCGCCGTTGAACTATTTTCCGCCCGACGCGTCCTGGGTCTTCCCCAGCAAATTCCAACGCTATCCGGAGCAGGTGCCCGTCACGATTCTGGACACGAAGGGACGCTCGCGCAGCGGCGTGATCCACGGCTTCCTCACGTTGGTTCGAGACGGACGCACCCACACGCTCCGGGTCTACCGCATGACCACTCCCGGGGGCGGGTTCTATCACGCGGTCTGGTTCACGGATCGCACGACCGGCGACACCACCTATGAGGTCGGCCGATACCTTGATTTCGAGCCGGTCGATGACCCGGACCACCTCTACCGGATCGACTTCAATACCGCCTACAACCCGTACTGCGCCTACTCCACGGCGTACGGCTGCGCGATTCCACGCCAGGAGGACCGGCTCGATCTCGCGGTCACCGCTGGCGAGAAAAAGTGGCATAAATAGAACGCGGCCCAGCGGAAGCCGACCCCGCCGTCTTGCCCGGGAAATCCCGAGGTCGGAAGAACGGCGATTGCCACCCGCGTTCTCCGCTCTGACCGCTGCTCTCGATGCGGAAAGGTTGCGCTTGCCGCCGAGCAACGCGCATCCTCGCCTCGTCACCCCGTCCGGAAACCGCGGTCCCCTCCGCTCCTCCACCCCATGCCTGTATTCACTATTCGCTGCCGTTTTCCCGCGCGACCGCTCGTCGCCTTGGCCCTGTTGGCTTTTGCCGGTGCGCCGACGTCCGCGCCAGCGGCCAACACCCCCGCGGCCGTATCTAACGGTGAGATTGAAGGCCGGGTATTCAACCCGCTGACCAGCACGGTCGCGGAAAGGGCCCGCGTCAGCGTGGAGGGCACCGCCCTCGTCACCTTCACCGACGCCGACGGCAACTACCGGCTCAGCCAACTTCCGGCCGGCCCTGTGCAATTGCGGGTCTTCTTCACCGGTTTCACCGCGCAAACGAGGACCGTGACCGTCCGCGCCGGAGAGACCGTTCAACTCGACGTGACCCTTGCGGGCGCCAAGACCGACGCGGGCACGGCGGACGACAAGACGGTGAAACTCGACCAATTCGTTGTCGCCGCCTCCCGCGAAATGTCCGGCGCCGCCGTCGCGATCAACGAACAACGCTTCGCTCCGAACGTGAAGAATGTCGTCTCCACCGACGAGTTCGGCGCCGTGGCCGAGGGCAATGTCGCCGAATTCCTGCGCTACCTCCCAGGCATCACCGTCGACTTGAGCGGCGGCGACGCCCGCACCGTGTCCGTCGACGGCGCGCCCGCCGCCAACACGCCGGTCACGCTCTCCGGCCTGAACCTCTCCAGCCCGACCGGTACCGGCCGCGCCGTGGAAGTCGGTTTCTTCAACCTCAACAATATTTCGCGCATCGAGGTCTCGTATTCACCGACGCCCGACTCGCCCGGCAGCGCCCTCGCCGGCTCGGTCAATATGGTCCCGCGCAGTTCGTTTGAGCGCAGCAAGCCCGTGTTCAACGGCTCGCTCTACCTCATGATGCGCGACGACCTGATCAAGTTCGGCCGGCAAGCCGCGCTCTACCGCGATCCGCGGCAGGTGATCAACCCCGGCGCCGACCTCTCCTGGATCGTGCCCGTCAACAAATCCTTCGGCTTCTCCATCGCGACCGGCGCCTCGACCCAGTATTCGCACCAGGTCGGCCACACCAATGCCTGGCGCGGCGTCAACGCCGCCACCAACGGCGCGGCGTTCCCCCACACTACGGTCGACCAACCCTACCTCTCGGCCTACACCGTGCAGGACGCCCCGAAGGAGTCGTCGCGCGACTCGCTTGGCGTCACCCTCGACTTCCGACTCTCGCACTACGACCGGCTATCCCTGTCGTATCAGTATTCCTCGTTCGACGGCTGGACCGCCACGCGCAACGTGCAGTTCAACCCGAACCAGATCGTGCCCGGCGGCTTCTCGCTCACCTCGGCCCAGGGTGTCGCCGGCGCCGGCACCATCCAGGTAAACAGCAACAACGGCCGCGTCCGCGAAAACCGCACTTCAATGCCGACCCTGAACTGGCGCCACGACGGCCCGGTCTGGAAGGCCGACGGCGGCGTGGGCCGCGCATACGGCAAGAATGCGATCCGCAGCACCGATCAGGGCATGCTGCTGACGATCGCCGCCCGCCGCAGCAATGTGACGGTGAACTTTGACCAGGTCATTGATACCCGCCCCGGCATCATCACCGTGATCGACAACGCCACGAAGGCGCCGGTCGATCCATTCCGCCTCGACAATTACTCGCTGATCAACGTCACCGACAATCCGCAGCGGGCCTCCGACGTGAACTTCACCGCGTTTCTCAACGCGCGCCGCGACTTCGTTTGGCAGGTGCCGTTCACGCTCCGGACCGGCCTCGACTTCCACCAGTCGACGCGCGACGTCCGCGCCGGCGCGTCCACCTACGCTTTCGCCGGCAGCAACCTTCCGGGCAGCGCCGGCCCGTTGCTCGACACGCTGATCGCCCAACGCCTCGGGCCCTACGGGTTCCCGCGGATGCAGTTCCCCGACTTCAAGGCGACCTTCGACTACTTCAAAGCCAATCCGGGCCTGTTCACGCTCGACGAAAACGCGAAGTACCGCGCGATCGCCAGCGGCTCCAAGCACGCCATTGAGGGCATCTCGTCCGCCTATGTCCGCGGTGACCTCGCGCTCCTCAACCGTCGCCTCCTTCTGGTCGGCGGCGTGCGGTTCGAGCAGACCAACGTCGACGCGCAGGGACCACTGACCGATCCGGCGAGGAACGTCCGGCGCGATGCCAGCGGCAAGCCGCTGCTCGACACCGCCGGCCGGCCGATCGCCATCACGACCAACCCGCTCGAGACCTCCAAGCTCACCCTGCTGGAACGCTCGGCGTTCGTGAAAAAGGAATACGTCCGCGCCTTCCCGAGCCTCAACGGCAGCTTCAATCTCCGCGAAAATCTCATCGCGCGCGCCGGGATTTCCACCTCGATCGGCCGGCCCGACTACGACCAGTACACCGGTGGCGTCACGCTGCCGAACACCGACAACCTGCCCGGCCCGGCCAACCGGATCTCCGTCAACAACGCCGGCATCAAACCCTGGTCAGCCAACTCGGTGAAGGTGCGGCTCGAATACTATTTCGAGGGCGTCGGTCAGATTTCCGCGGGCGTCTTCCGCCGCGACTACAAGAATTTCTTCGGCAACACGGTCTTTGCCACGACCCCGGAGTTTCTGGCGCTCTATGGCCTCGCGGCCGACGACTATGGCCGCTACGAAGTAGCGACGCAGTACAACCTCCCCGGCAACGTCCGCACCGAGGGCTACGACTTCAGCTACAAGCAGGCGCTGACCTTTTTGCCGCACTGGGCCCGGGGAGTGCAGGTGTTCGGCAACTGGAGCGTGCGCACCACCAAGGCCACAAACCTCGGCGCGCTCGGTTTCAACGACATCCCGCACAGCGGCTCCTGGGGTCTCAGCCTGTCGCGTCCGCGCTACAGCGTCCGCCTCAACGTCAGCCTCCGCGCCGCGCAACGGCTCGGCGGGGTATCCGGCCTGGGCATCGAGGCGGACACGTTCAACTACACGCCGGCACGAAACACCGTCGACATCCTCGCGGAGTACCTCGTCTGGAAGCAGGTCGCCGTCTTCGCGAACCTGCGGAACGTCGGCGACGTGCCGAACGACGGCACAACCGTCGGACCGCACACCCCGTACCTCGCCCAACTCC
This sequence comes from uncultured Opitutia bacterium, assembly GCA_903820035.1. Classification (GTDB taxonomy): domain Bacteria; phylum Verrucomicrobiota; class Verrucomicrobiia; order Opitutales; family Opitutaceae; genus ER46. The sequence goes on along the minus strand of CAIJFT010000069.1, from coordinate 40,391 downwards.
GCAGCCGTGAACGCTACGGTTCGCTCTGGACGATCGGCGTCAAAGGCACGTTCTAAAGCGGTTCCACGATCTCTGTCGCCGCGCTTGAGCCGGAGGCGACCACGTGGTCACGTCTGAGGACCACATGGTCGGTGCGCTCCCACGCGGCTACCCTATTTCTGGAAACGCGATAATCCGCCCGGCGGTGGACTCGGGCGCTACCGGGCATCGTCGAGTCGCGCAACGTCAACGCCTGCCCGCTCGGCGGGCGCGTTGACCGCGGGCGGTCTGCCGCCCGCAGGTCCGACGGGTAAGGGCGGTTGGTCTTACTTCCCAGCCCGATCAAGAGTTGCATTCGCGGCCGGGCCGTAACCCTTGCCCGGCTGACCGGACGCGTCGAGTTTGCCACAGGCCCAAAGCACGCCACGGGTCACGAGGTCGAGATAGCGGGCATCGCTGACCGTCTCGTTGAAATGGCCGATGGTGGTGCTAAACACGCGGGCCCCGTGGAAATCGTTCGTCCACACGACGGCGAAATCGTTCTCCTTTTCCTTCACGACTTGCTTGCCGCGGGCGAGCACGGTCGCGGTCTTGAGCACCTGCACGTTGTTGTAGTGCTCCTCGGGGCCGGTCGTCCACTCGGCGAAACCCTGCGTGATCGGGCTCTTCACGCCGGCGGCATAGGAAATCACGATCGGCAGCTTCGGGCCGTGCCCGCTCGATTGGAGGCCGAGGTATTCAAACCACTGTGCGCGTTCGGTCCCGACCTCGGCCGCGGTGGCCGGCGGTCCGATGCGATAGGAGTGCATCGCGCAATGCAGGTTCACGCCCGGCATTCCGGCACGGTGCGGAGCGACCACGGCCTTGATGACCGCCGGATCCTTGATGTCGGCCGCACACTCGTCGTGAATGACGATGTCGTAGCCCTTCGCGTAATCCGGGTTACCGTAGATCGGCAGCACCGGCGACGTGGTCTTGTCGGGCGTGTAGATGATGTCCACCTGCAGATTCGCGCGCTGCTCAAGTCCCTTTTTGAGGATATCCTTCTGCACCCCGTAATCGTGGCAGCAGCCGCCGATAATCAGCAGCGCTTTCAGCGGCTTGGGGTTCCCCGCCGCAAAGCCGCGGCCGAGACAAAGGGAGAGGGCAATCAGGGCAAGCGAGAGGATGCGCATGAGGTCAGGGGGATGTCACGAGTGAGACGGACGGCGACCGGAAAGCGAACGCGTTTTTTCTGCGGCGGGCGGTGTCGCAGCCCACGCAGACCGGCATCGCTCAACCCCGACCTGCGGGCGGGCGCCCCGAGTGAGGACACGAAATCACTTTTCGCCCCAGACCGCCGGCACTTTGAAACCAGCCGGCGCGGGGGCCTGCTTCGAGGGCACCGCGGCCTGCGTGTACGCGGTCAGGCGCGCGCGGAGGTCCTGCACGACCTCGGGATGTTGTGCGGCGACATTACTCTTCTCGTAGGGATCGGTCCGGATGTTGAAGAGTTCAATCAGCCGCGCCCCGCCCGCGGCGGCCGACCGTTTGGCTTTCTTCCTCGGGGCGGCGCCCGCCTCTCCCCCGCCCTCTTCGGAGTCCGCCACGTTGCCGTTCACGACGAGTTTCCAATCCCCGGCCCGCACCGCCCCGCCGTTCTGCGTGACGTTATGCAAGATGTCGGCATGAGGCGACGGCGCCCCCTGCGTGATCGCGGGCCACGCATTGCGGCCATCCAGTGGGTGCTTCTGCGCCAGGGAAACGCCCGCGAGCGTCAGCAGCGTCGGATACCAGTCGACCATGTGCAGGGGCGCCGCGACGACCGAGCCCGGCTTGATCTTGCCGGTCCACGCCGCGACGGCAGGCACGCGCACCCCGCCCTCGTAGACGGTGCCCTTGGCCGCGCGAAGCGGACCGTTGCTCGTGACGACTCCGGGGTTCGGACCGCCGTTGTCGGAGCAGAAAAAGATGAGGGTATTGTCACGCAGGCCCTTTTGTTCGAGCGCGCTGATGATCTGCCCGATCGCCTCGTCCATCGCCGCCAGCATCCCCGCATACGTGCGACGGGCGCCCTTCAGCTGCGCATACGGCTCCGTGTAACGCTCCGGCACCTGATGGGGCGCGTGGACCGCATTGAACGGCACATAAAGAAAGAGTGGCTTCGCCGGGTCGTGGGCGGTGATCAACCGCGAGGCTTCCCGTGCGATCAGGTGCGTCGAGTAGCCTTCGTCCCGGTTGACCTTGTCGTCGCGATGCCAGTCAAAGCCGCCATCACGCTCGTGGGTGTTGTAGTCGAGCGCTCCGTTATAGTGTCCGTACTGATGCGTGAAGCCGCGGCGGGTCGGCAGGTAGGCCGGCTCGAAGTGCCCGAGGTGCCACTTGCCGGTGATGGCCGTCTCGTAGCCCGCTTCCTGCAGCGCCTGCGGGAGGGTCCGCTCATCCAACGGCAACCCGTACTGGGCCCAAGGACGTACGACCCCGAGGTGCAGTCCGTACCGGATCGGGTAGCGCCCCGTCATGAGCGAGGCCCGGGTCGGCGAGCACACCGGCTGCACGTAAAACTGCTCCAACCGCGCCCCGGCCGCCGCGAGCCGGTCGATGTGCGGCGTCTTGATTTCGCTGCCGTGGAAACCCACATCGCCCCAGCCGAGATCGTCGGCGAGAATGAAAAGCACATTGGGTCGCGGCGCCGGGGTTGCGGCCCGCGCGGCAGGCGCGCCGCAAAGGCCGAGGACGAGACCAACGCCGAGCAGCCGACAGTAGAAATACGTCATAAACGGAGGGGAGTTTGCCGGCCCGAACCGGTTTCGCAGGAGGCGAAAGGACGGACCGCAGCGACTGCGCATCAATTGTGAACTGCGGTCAAACCAACGCGGAGCATTGCGCATTGCCCGATTTACGTCCGGCCGCTTGGTTGGTCCGATTTCTGCATCTAATCCCTGCAATTCCAGCACCGGTTATGCCTTCCTCCACCGCCACTCCTCCGCTCGCCAAGTGCTATTCCGCCGAGTCGGACCCTCAATTCGTCGCCTACCTGAACCTTAAGCTGCGCGAGATCGGCCAGCCTGGGGTGCCGGTACCCGAGCAGGCGGACGGCCTGGTCCCGCTACTTGACCATTTTCTCTCGGTCAGTCGGGAAAAGGACCGCGCCCTGGCCCGCCACCTCTGCCCGGTCGACCAACGGCTGCAAAATTTCCTCTACGACCATCTCGAATCTGCGCCGGGGCTGCAGGGCGACGTTCCTCGCCTGCCCGCCACCACCCTGGTCCTCGACCGACCCGGCCTGGCCCGCGTCCTCTCGCTGCCGCCGGACGCGGACAAACACCAGAGCGACATCCTCGCATCGCACCGCGTGCGTCAGGGCGTGCTGCACAATCCGCGCAGCGACCGCCGGACGACCCAGGGCATTTTCCATATCGCCGACTTCGGTCTGCCGATTCCGGACGACAAAAAGGCCGTGCCCGCGGCCGTCTTCGGCCGCCTGCTCCGCCACGCGTTGAACCCGCCGGCGTCGCTCCTGCGCCTGCCGTTCACCGCCAACGCCCCCACCCCCGCCGAATGCTTTGTCACGGTGCTCATGCGGCCCGTGGTCTGCCCGGAGGTCCCCGGCTTCACCCCGCTGCGGTCGATGGAAACGCGCTTCTTCGTCCCCGGCGCGCTCGTCGCCAACCTCGATTTCGTGGAGCGGATCTTCGGCAACGCGGGCGATCCGCACCTGCCGGAAAACGACGCCGCCCTCGATCCGGCGCATTGGACCGGCCACACCGGCTGCGTCATTCTGGCGACGCACCTGAACACCTTCACCAAAAAGGAACTCGGGCTGCCGGCTTGGGATGCCGCCACGCCGCGCCAGCGCCGTGACGGCATGTGCTGGCGCAAGCCGGAGGAACTCTACAACGACGGTGTCGCCTTCAAACTCACCGGCCGCGACAGCAGCGGCGTCATCCTGACGCTGATTTCGGACAACTATTTCGGCTACTGCAAAAAGGACGTGAAGGCCCAGATCAGCTTCGCGGCCAACCTGCTCGGCCAGTGCGAGGAGGAGCACGCGGGGGGCGCGATTGTCTTTCCGAGCTACGATCTCGGCGAGGACTTCCAGCTCAGCCAACACCTTGCGATCGTCGACCACACCTTCGCGGAGGCCATCGCGCAACTCGGCGACCGCGTGGAGGTCCAGCCCGGCGGCTGGGCTCGCGATCGCCAGTACCCAGACATCTGTTACGTGCCGCAGGACGCCTTCTTCGCGCTCCGGGCCCAGACGATTTCCTGGACCGATGCAGCCGGCAAGAGCCAGCGGATCAAACTGGTGCCGCGCCACACCTACATTCTGCCGTCGGGCTACAAGGTCGAGATGGTGAAACCCGAGGACGGCCGTCGCTGGCGGCTCCGCGGCACGACCGCGGAGGGCGTACTCTGCCACAAGCCCTGCACCGTTTCCGGCGGCGGCAAGTCCGAGATTTCAAAGTCGATCGCCGATGCGATTTTCACCGCGCCGAACTTCATCAGCGACTTCACCCGCGACTTCGACGCCATCGACACGATCCTCAAGCGCGAGTTCGGCCAACGCTTCCGCGAGGCCGCCCGCAACAAGCCCAAGGGCCGCCCGCTGCTCAGCCCCGAGCGATCCCTCGGCTCCGTGGTCAAGCTGCTCAGCCGCAGCCCGGACTACACCGACGACTACAACACCTGGCTGGGCACCATCCCGCGCTACATCCTCGACCTCGTGCTGCTGATCAAGCGCGTGTATAAGCCCGAGTGGGACACCGACTGGCGCAAGCATTTCACCGTCGACACCATCAACGGCCGGCCCGGCAACGAGCTGAAGTTCGGCGGCGAAAAGGCGATGACTCACTTCCTCCGCGTCGGCTTCACGCCCGATGGCGGCTGGCGGACCTTCAGCCTCCGGAAGGACTTTCACCCGGCGGTGAAGATCCAAGCCGAGGACGACATCACCGCGGCGATTGTCGTGCCTGCCGCCGGCCTCACCGGCCTGTCCAAGTCGGCGGGCGGCGCCGGATCCCTCAAGTTTGTCCACAATTGCGAGGCCGCACTCTTCCAGCGGCCCGACGAGGCGATCCACCGCGGCTACGACAAGCGGACGGAGCGCGACTTCTCGCGACCGGGCAATTTCTTCTCGAATTACGAGCCGCTGCAACGCGAAGCCGCGCGTACAATCGTCGAGGACGCAATCGGTTTCGACGCGTTTACCGAGCCGGTCCGCAAGCTGTTTGAGTCGTTCGTCACCGCTCAGGGTCCGACCTTCCTCGCCTCCCCCGCGCATCCGCGTCTGGTCGACGGCAAGCCCTCCAAAAACCCGCGCTACCTTCAGCTGCGCCCCGACCTCGAGGATCCGCGCACGACCTACCTCTCCCAAGTCGGGGCTCAACTCTACCGCCGCATTTCCGGCGGCGCGCCCGCGCTCTTCCCCGTCGGCGCCGTGCTCGCCGGCCGCCGGCTCAATCCGCCCGAACCCGGCGTCAAGCCGATGTGCGTCTTCGGCCCCGTGCATTATCAGGAACTGCCCGAGGCGTTCATGGATTTCATCGCCAGCCTCACCGGCAAGTCGCCGTCGACCACCGGCGCCGGCTCCGAAGGCGCCTTGACCAAGGGTCCGTTCAACGCCCTGCCGCCGATCCACGATCTCAACGCCGCGCTCGTGTCGTATGCACTCACCGACCTACCCGTCTTCTCGTCGGCCGCCGGCTGGGTCGGCCCGAAGTGCCGCGTCGACCATGACATCAGCCTGCTCGTCCCGGAAATCTGGGCGCGCATGTCGCCCGAGGAGCGCACCCCGCGCTTCCTGATCGAACACGGCTACCTGGAACGCTGCACCGACTGGGTGCACGAGGGGAAACCCGTGCTGGCCAGCCGGCTCGGCTGGCGCGTCACCTCGCGTTTCGTGCAAACGTTCTGCGGGCGCGTGCTGGGCAACCCGAGCACGCTGTTCGACGAGGAATTGCTCCGGCCCGAATTGCAGGACCGGGCCGTGTTCGCCGAAGGCATGACCAACATTGTCGCCGCGATGGGTAACGCCGCGGAGTGCTACTTCGCCGACGGTTCCATCGCCCAGGCCGTGCCGCCGTTGCAGGCATTGCTGCACCTCATGCGCGACGGCACCTGGAACGGCATCGACGCCTCCGCCGCGTCTTTCCGCACGCTCTTTAACAAGGAGAACGTGCTGGCGAGCGACTGGTATCGGGCCCGGCTGGTCGCCCAGCAGCGGCGCGACGCCGCCCAGTGGGAAGAGCGAGCGGTCTATCTGGAGAAATTCCTCGCCCGCCCGAACTACGCCGACCTCGCCGCCAAGCTTCAGATCAAGGATCGCCTCGCCGCGACGCTGGCCGCCGCCGCCGCCGCGCGGAAGCCCGAGTACTTGCAGCAGCTCACCGGCACGTTGGGCGTCGATCCGGCACTCGTCGGGTAAATCAGCGCTGGAAGTTCGCGCCCGGTGGGGCCGGTTCTCCCCCTCGGGCTGGTTGGAAGCGGCGGGCGAAGCGGCTTGACCCGACGGGGACATCGGGTCCCGCCGGCATTCTGAGGTTTTACCGAAAGCCGTCATTGCCACCGACGAATCCGCCGCTTTTTCTCCGCGACGATGTTCTCCCACCCCCGACGACTTCGGCGCCGCGCCATTGCGATCGCCGCCCTTATCACCGCCGCCGTTACCCCGCTCTTCGCGCAGTCGCCGAAAAGCAAGGCACCCGGCCAGACCATGATCGACCCGCCCGAGGCGTTCATCCCGCCCGGTCTCTTCTCGTTGCCCGACGATCTCGAGGTCAAGCTGTGGGCGCGCACCCCACTCTTCCGCAATCCGTCCAACATCGACATCGACTCGCAGGGCCGCATTTGGGTCGCCGAAGCCTTCAACTACCGCCGCCATGCCGGCCGTGATCCGGAGGGCGATCGCATCATGGTCCTCGAGGACACAAACGGTGACGGTGTCGCCGACAAGAGTTGGGTCTTCGTGCAGGAAAAATCCCTGCTGGCGCCCCTTGGCGTCGCGGTAATCGACAACCAGATCATTGTTTCCTGCGCGCCGGACCTGATCGTCTACACCGACGTCAACCGCGACGGCAAATTCGACCCCGCGGTCGACAAGCGTGAAGTGCTCCTGACCGGCTTCGACGGCCGCAACCACGACCACTCGCTTCACTCCGTCACGTTCGGCCCCGACGGCAAGTGGTACTTCAATCACGGCAACGCCGGCGCCAAATTCACCGACCGCTCGGGCAAAACCTTCCGCGACGGCAGCCACTACGATCCCGCCAAGAGCGGCGGCGGCATCCCGCAGAACGACCAGCGCCCGCCCGATTACGCCGGCCAGAAGAGCGATGACGGCCACGTGTACGTCGGCGGCACCGCGTTCCGCATGAACCCCGATGGCACGAACGTTGAACCGATCGGCTTCAACTTCCGCAATTCCTACGAGCAAACCGTGACGTCGTTCGGCGACGTGTTTCACAACGACAACGACGATCCGCCGGCGGCCCGCACGTCCTACCTCCAGGAATACGGCAACCTCGGTTTCAATTCGCGTGATGGCGGCCGTTCCTGGAACGCCGACCGCCGCCCCGGCCAGGTCACCGCGACCGCCGAGTGGCGGCAGGACGACCCCGGCACGGTGCCGGCGGGCGACGTCTACGGCAACGGCGCCCCGACGGGCATCGTTTCCTACGAGGGCGATGCCTTCGGTCCGAAGTGGCGCGGTGTACTCCTTAGCTGCGAGACTTCGCGCAACGTCGTCTTCGGTTATTTCCCGAAGGCCGTCGGCGCGGGGTATGAGCTCAATAGCTTCGACTTCCTCACCACCAATCCGAAGCGCGACTTCGGCGGCATCGACTCGCAGCGCGGTTTAGTGCGTGGCGACGACCTGAAGACCTGGTTCCGCCCCTCCGACGTCGCCGTCGGTCCCGACGGCGCCATCTACGTCGCCGATTGGTTCGATCCCCGCACCGGCGGCCATGCCGCCCTCGACTCGAGCTTTGCCGGCGCGATCTATCGCATCACGCCCAAGGGCAAGAAACTCACGACGCCGAAGATCGACGTTTCCACCACCGCGGGCCAGATCGCCGCGCTGAAGAATCCTGCGGTCAACGTCCGCGCGCTCGGCTTCCTCAAGCTCCGCGCCGGCGGCGCGGCGTCAGTCGCTCCCGTGGTCGCACTCCTGAAGGATGAAAATCCCTACATCCGCGGACGCGCCGTCTTCCTCCTCGCCCAACTCGGGCCCCAAGGCGTCGCCAAGGCCGTCGAGCAGTTGCGCAATTCGGATGCCCAAATGCGCGTCGCGGCTTTCCGCGCCCTGCGCCGTGCAAATCAGCCGGTGCTCGAACATGCGAAGGTGCTCGCCAAGGATTCCTCTCCGGCCGTGCGTCGCGAAGTGGCGCTGGCCCTTCGTGATGTGCCGGTCGACGGCGCCCGCGAAATTCTACTCGCCGTCGCCCAAGGCTACGACGGCACCGACCGCGCCTACCTCGAAGCCTGGGGCACCGGCTGCTCCGGCAAGGAAGCCGAAGTTTACGCCGCACTGGCCAAGCAGGCGCCGGGCGCCGATGCCGCAAAGTGGCCGGCCAGTTACGCCAACCTCATCTGGCGCCTGACGCCGGTCGGAGCCGAAGGCGCCTTCGCCGCCCGCGCCGCCGCACCCGCGTTGCCGGACAAGGACCGGATCGCCGCGGTGACCGCGCTCGGTTTCATTCCGACCAACGCCTCCGCGCAGGCCCTGCTCGGGCTCGCGCAAAAATCGACCGGCATGGTCAAGGCCCAGTCGATGTGGTGGCTTCTCAACTACAAGAATATCCGTTGGAAGGATGCCGGCGTCGATGAGGCCATGAAGTCGAGCGGGCTCTACGATCCCGCCACGGTTTCGATTTCCCCGAGCGTCGTACCCGAACCCGAGCCGTCGAAAATGCCGCCGGTGGCCGAAATCGCGAAGCTCAAGGGCGACGTCACCAAGGGCGCCGCGTCGGCCCAGGCCTGCCTGCTCTGCCACCGCATCGGCACCCAGGGCAATGAATACGGCCCGACGCTCAACGGCTTCGCCCGCGCCCAGACCGCCGAAGTCGTGATCAACGCCATCGTCAACCCGTCGGCGGAAATCTCCCACGGCTACGACGGCGTGATTGTAAGCCTCAAGGACGGCGGCAAGATCCACGGCATCCTGCACAGCAACGGCGATCCCCTCGTCGTGCAGTCGATGGGCGGCCTCACGCAGCTCATTCCGGCGAGCATGGTGAACCGCGGTCGCCCCGAGCCGCTCGGGCGCTCGCTCATGTTGAGCGCGGAGCAGCTCGGCCTGTCCGCGCAGGACGTGGCGAACGTCGCCGCGTTCCTCAAGACGCAATAAACTCCCCTCCCGGGCCCGGCGGCGGACGCAGCCGCGTCCACCGCCGGGCCTTTTTTGTACCCATGCCCGACTCCCCGCACGCAGGCCGCTGCCCGTGGCCCAAGCAACCGCGCGACATCGCCTACCACGATACGGAATGGGGGGTGCCGCTCCACGACGACCGGACGCTGTTCGAGTTGCTCACGCTGGAAGGTGCGCAGGCCGGGTTGAGTTGGTCGATCGTGCTCGCGAAACGGGAGTCGTATCGGCGGGCCTTTGACAACTTTGATCCGGGCAAGATCTCGCGTTACAACGCACGCAAGGTCGCATCCCTGCTCGCGGATCCCGGCATCGTCCGCAACCGCCTCAAAGTCGCCGCCACGATCGCCAATGCCCGGGCCTGCCTCGCCGTGCAGGCGGAGTTTGGTTCCTTCGACCGCTACCTGTGGCGGTTCACCGGCGGCAAGCCGCTCGTAAACCAGCGACGCACGATGAGCGAAATTCCGACGCGTACGCCGGAGAGCGACGCGCTGAGCAAGGATCTCCTCCAGCGCGGTTTCAAGTTCGTGGGTACGACGATCTGCCACGCTTACATGCAGGCCAACGGCATGGTAAACGACCACCTCGTCTCATGTCCTCGGCACCGCGTGTGTGCGCGGCTGAAGTAAGCCCACCCCGCCTCCTACCTGCGTTTCCGCGGCGCGTTGAGATTCGGCAACCCCGACTTCGCCCGCTTTTCCGCCTCGAGCAACCGCACCCGCTCCTCCGCCGGCACCGCAAAGACCGACTTCCCCTCGAGCACGCAGCCGCGCCGGCCGGGAACGCAGTCGGTCTTCAGACGCACGCAGGACTCGTCGTCGGGACAAAAATGCGGACACGCGAAGCTCACCCGGCGAGAGACGTTCCCCAAGGGGGGGCCGTTACTCCTCCGCGTCACATGACGCGCCCGGCGGCCGAGCATTTCGCTTGAGCGCCGGCGCGCCGCCTGTCGCACTCCCGGTTCGCCCCATGTTGCCGCCCTCCCCTTCCGGCCCCGCGTCCGCGAACCCGCCCGCCAAACCCGACGCCAAGACGCTGCGCGAGCTTTCGCCGCAACAATGGAAGTCAGGCATTGCGGCCTGGCTCGGCTGGACCTTCGACGGACTCGAGCTGCACCTCTACACCCTCGTCGCCGGTCCGCTGGTGATGCAGTTACTCGCCACCACCGATGCCTCGAACCCCGAGGTCAACGAGAAGAAGGCTTACATTCAGGCCGCGTTCTTAATCGGCTGGGCGCTCGGCGGCGCGTTTTTCGGCCGACTCGGCGATCTGCTCGGGCGCAGTCGCGCGCTGACGTTGACGATCATCACGTACGCGCTGTGTACCGGACTGTGCAGTTTTGCCGGCACGTGGTGGCAGCTGATGATTTTCCGCTTCATTGCCGCGCTCGGTATCGGCGGTGAATGGGCCGTCGGCGCATCGCTCCTCACGGAAACGTGGCCCAAGGCCTGGCGGCCCTGGATGGCCGCGGTCCTCCAGACCGGCGTCAATGTCGGCGTGCTCGGCGGCGCGGTTTTCGTCGGCCTGCTGATGACGTACATGCCCGCGGGTTCGGAGCGGTGGGTGTTCCTGATCGGCGTGCTCCCCGCGCTGCTCGTGTTTTGGATCCGCAAGCACGTGCCCGAGCCGGAAACCTGGCAGCGGGCCGGCCACACCGTGGAGAAAAAACCCGGAGCCGCCGAACTCTTCCGCGGCAAGGTCCTCTCGACCACCCTCCGCACCACGTTGGTCTGCGCGCTCGGGCTCTCGGCGTGGTGGCTGTTTCTTTTTTGGCAGACCCAGCATCTGCGCAAGGTGCTCGCCGATGCCCAGACGCCCGCCGTGGAGGTCACCGCGCTGGTTTCAGCGGCGTTCTTCGTCTTCAACGCGGCTTCGGTCTTGGGTAATTTCGGCGCCGCCTGGCTCGCGCAACGTCTGGGCAACCGTCGCGCGATCGTGATCATGTTCATCGGTCTCGCCGGCGGCATCTTCGCCTCGTACGTCGTGCCCCGCGGCTTCGGCGCGCTGGCCTGGTTCTGGCTGCCGGTCGGCGGTTTCTTCGGCGGCGTGTTCGGTCTCTTCACGATGTACCTCCCGCCGCTGTTTCCGACGCTGCTGCGTACGACCGGCGCCGGCTTCTGCTACAATATCGGCCGCATCGCCGCCGCCGTGGCTTCGATCGTCTTCGGGCTGTTGGCCCCGGTCGGCGACTTCCGGCTCGCCCTGCTTTGGGTCAGCGTCATCGCCGTCGCGGCCGCCGTCTGCTCGTGGTGGCTGCCGGAGCGCACGCACGAGAACGAAGCGACGTAAGGGCAGGCGGGATCGCGCTCTCCGCTGCAGACCCGCCCGTGGGGCGGGCGCTTCCGACCGTCGGGCGAAACGTAAAGCCCGGCCACCGGCGGAGCCGACAGGTTCCGCCCCACCTCCCTCAACCCTTCACGCGTCAAGCCTCAGAACTTCGCGTGCTGGACCAGGAACTCCACGATCGGCGTCGGATCCTTCAAGCTGTGCGGGTGGTGGTCGACGCCGGGTTTACGGATGACTTCGATGGTGCCGCCCAGTTCACGATAACGCCGCTCCATTATGGCGGTATTTTCCTCGAGCGGCACGACCTTGTCGGCATCGCCGCAAACGGAAATGACGGGGATCTTACCGCCGGCAAGCGCGACGAGACGGTCGAGCGGATTGCCGCGAAACTTCAGCAGCGTGGCTTCGTTCAGACCGTAGGCTTCGAGGCACTCGGCCCATTCCTTGGCGGCTCGGTTGCGCCCGGGCCAGCTGCGGATGTCGAGCACCGGCGCGTCGAGATAAAGTGCGGCCACCCTCGCAGGGTGGGTCGCGGCGAAGTTCACCGCATAAAGTCCGCCGCGGCTGAAGCCCTCGAGTACGGTGCGGCGTGACAGTTGATAGTGCGCGATGAGGTGCGCGTAGAACGAGCCGAACAACGCCATGGCCTTGGGCCCGCCGTACATATTCCTGGCGTCCATGTAGGCGACGTGCCACCCGCGGGCCAACAGCGCCAGGTCCGTCTGCGGCTCGTGGCCAAAGAACTCGGTGCGCCAGATCCAGGGCCGGGCCGGGGCCGGGCTCGCCGGCAGGACCAGGAGGCAGGCGCGCCCCTCGACGGTGAAATCGAGCCGTTCGAAACCGTTCCACTGGGAACGCACGATCCCGGTCGCGCGCGCAGGCGCGGTCACGGTCTCGGCCGCCGGCAACCCGGGGCCCAGGGCGGCGAGGAGGAACCAAAGACGGAGGGGATAAAACGTCTTCTTCATGGGGAGGGAAACACGGGCGACCGACGCGCAGTGGCAAATCAAAACCCGAAAAAGTCCGGCGACCGGCGCAGGGAAATATCGATTTTCGTTCCGGGGTCACTACGGTGCCCCCGTTTCCCATGGCCAAGGTTTACTTTTACTATGCGGCGATGAACGCCGGCAAGAGCACCGTGTTGCTCCAATCGAGCTACAATTATCGCGAACGGGGGATGCGTACGCTGCTGCTCACCCCCTCGATCGACACGCGTTACGGCACCGGCCGGATCGAGTCGCGGATCGGCCTGCGTTCGAGCGCGCTACCGGTCTCCGCCGGAGAAAATATCCTGCTGCGCGTGCAGCACGAACACCACGCCAACTCCATCGCCTGCGTGTTGGTCGACGAGGCCCAATTCCTTTCGGAAGAGCAGGTGTGGCAACTGACCGAGGTCGCCGACACGCTCGACATTCCCGTGCTGTGCTACGGCCTGCGCACGGACTTCAAGGGCAAGCTCTTTCCCGGCAGCGCGGCGTTGTTGGCGCTGGCCGACGACCTCACGGAGCTGAAGACCATTTGCCAGTGCGGCCGGAAGGCCACGATGAACCTACGGGTCGATCGCCACGGCAAGGCGATCCAAGAGGGAGCCCAGGTGGAAGTCGGCGGCAACGACCGCTACGTCGCCATGTGCCGCCGCCATTTCAAGGAGGCCCGCGCCGGCCACATCATCGCCCTGCCCCCCTCCCCGACCGCCCAGACCGGGCATCCGTTCCCCCCTTCCGGTCCCGGCCCATGATCCGCCTCCTCCGCCACCTCGCGGGTGGTGCGTCAGCCTCACTCCTCGTCCTCACTTCCTGCATGGCGTCCTCCCACTTGATTTTCCTCGGCACTTACACCGCGAAAGGCCCGAGCAAAGGCATCTACCGCGTCCGGCTCGACGACGACACCGGCGCACTCTCCGTGCCGCAGCTCGCCGCGACCGCCACCGATCCCGCCTGGCTGGCGCTGTCTCCTGATCGCAAATACCTCTACGCCATCGACGGCACCACCGCCCAGGCCCGTGGCTTTGCCGTCGACTCCACCGGCGGCGACCTCACCCCGCTGCCGGCCCCCGCCGCGCCCGCCGCGAACCCGCCGAGCCATCTCGCGGTCGATGCGACCGGCCGCGTGTTGCTCGCGGCGAACTACCGCGACGGCTTCGTCGCCGCTCTGGCCATTCAACCCGACGGTTCGCTTGGTGCGCCCCAGATCATCCGCCACGAAGGTCACGGCCCGCACCCGACGCGTCAGGAAAAACCGCACGTGCACTCCGTGACATTGGCTCCGGACAACCGCTTTGTCATCGTCGCCGATCTCGGACTCGACCGCGTTTACAGTTACGCGCTCGATTCGGCCCACGCCCGGCTGTCGCCCGCCGTGCCGCCCTTTGTCGCCACGGCGCCCGGCGCCGGCCCGCGGCACTTCAAGTTCAGCCCGGACGGGCGCCGCGGATATGCGATCAACGAACTCGCCAACACGATTGCCGCATACGATTACGACGCCGCCCGCGGCGCGCTGACCCCCGTCAAAATCGCGCCGACACTTCCGGCCGATTTCACCGCAGCGAACACGACCGCCGAGATCCGGGTCCACCCTAACGGCCGTTTTATTTACGGCTCCAACCGCGGACACGACAGCATCGCCGTTTTTGCCCTCGATCCAGCCGGCGGCGTCAGCGGGCACCAGCCCATCGCAATCGTACCTACCGGCGGGAAAAGCCCGCGCAACTTCGCGCTCTCGCCGAACGGCAGATGGCTGGTGTGCGGCCATCAGGATACTCCGCTCTTGACGGTTTTCCGCATCGACCCGACTACCGGCCGGCTGAGCCGGACCCCGCACACCGCGGACGTGTCGAGTTGCGTGTGCGTGCTGTTTTGCGACTAGGGCGGAGTCATTCCGCCGCACGCTCCACCTTGCACGTTGGCAAGCCCGTGCCCGAGGCCCGCGCAGGAGCGCGGGTGAGGAGGTGGGTCGCCGCGGACCGGACACCTGCCCTAGCTGCCGGGTTGCTCGGCGCCGGTTATTAGATGGGCCAAAGGCGGGACGGCCGAAGCTCTGGCGGAAGATGCCTAAAATCGCAGCCGGGATCCTTTTGTCTTTCGATTGGGCCTATTTTGCGTTCAACATAATGACCGCTTCTGCCGCGGCCCAGCGTCCTTATTTGTTCTTATCAACACGGATAGGGCATGCGGCCCGTTGACTCCCTGATTTCACCCAGGCACCTTCTTCCCCTTCTATCTCATGGTCAGCCCAAATACTCCCGAAACTCAGGGTGGCTCCGCCGGTTCCGCCAGCGCCCCCCGGTCCATTCAAGACGTAGTCATCCGACTCGCCGGTAACTCGCAAGACGGTATCCAATCCATCGGCGGCTTCCTCGCGCGTCTCGCCGGTCGCAGCGACCAGGACGTCATGACGTACATGACGATTCCGTCCACGATTTCGGGCGGCCCGTCCATCTTCCAAGTCCGCATGGGCACCGGCGACATCCTGTCGGCGGGCGACCGTTCCGACATGCTGGTGGCGTTTTACCAGCACAGTTACGACGCCCATATCTCTTCCCTGCGCCCGGGCGGCGTACTTCTGTACGATTCGGATCACGTCACGCCGAACGCCGAAGACAAGCGCTTCACCCAGATCGCCGTGCCCATCACGACCGGCACCGTCGAGGCCGTCGGCGGCACCTCGAAGGACAAGGGCAAGAATATCTACGTGCTCGGAGTCATCGCCCGCATCTTCGACCTCGATGTCCAGAAGCTCGCGACCCTGATCAAGGAGCGTTTCGGCGGCAAGAACGAGGACGTCGTCCGTAACGCCATGCTCGCGTTCGACGCCGGTTACGCCTGGCCGCAGAATAACCTCAGCGACCTCTTTTATCGTTTTGACGCGGTGGAAAAGGCGGCGATCGCCACCGGTCGCCCGCAGGTCACCCTCGATGGCAACACCGCCATCGCCTACGGCCTGCTCACCGCCGGCGTGCGCCATGGCGCCGGTTACCCGATCACCCCTTGGTCCTCCATCATGGAGACCCTCCGCACCGAACTGCCGAAATACGGTGGCATTTTCGTGCAGTGCGAAGACGAAATCGCCGCCATCTCCACGGCCCTCGGTTTCTCGTTCACCGGTAACCTGGCCATCACCGGCAGCTCCGGCCCGGGCCTTTCGCTCAAGATGGAAGCCCTCGGCTGGGCCACGATGGCGGAAATGCCGCTCATCGTCGTCAACGTACAGCGCGGTGGCCCCTCGACCGGCATGCCCACCAACGTCGAGCAATCCGATCTCATGCAGGCGATCTACGGCAGCCACGGCGACACGCCGCGCGTCGTCCTCGCCCCGAAGAACGTCGAAGACTGTTATTACATCGCCATCGAGGCCTGCCGCATCGCCCGCGAATACAGCACGCCGGTGCTCATCCTGACCGATCAGGGTCTATCGTCCCGCATCGAAGTCTTTGAGGAACCCGATCTGGCCAAGCTCATGCAGAAGCCCGGCGCGGACCTCTCCGACCGCCCGGCCACCTTCAAGCCCTACCCGCTCGACGCTATCACGCACCACGCGCCGGCCGGCTCCAAGGTTCTCACTGGCAAGTACCCGACTGTCACCGGTCTCGAGCACGACGAAATGGGCCACCCGACCGGCAGCTCGAAGCTGCACACCCAGATGAACGCGAAGCGCCGCGAGAAGATCAAGACGCTCGCCGCCAGCCTCCCCGCGCCCGAGCTCAACGGCGACTCCGCCGGCGAAGTCTTGCTGGTCACCTGGGGCTCCACCTGGGGTCCCGCCAAGGAAGCACTCGTCCGCGTGCGCGCCGCCGGCATCAAGGCCGGGCACCTCCACATCCGCCATGTGCATCCGTTGCCAAACGGCCTCGAGGAAATCTTCAAGCGCTACCACAAGATCGTGGTCGCCGAACTCAACGACGAGGGCGTCTACGGCTTCGGTCAATTCGCCACGATGCTACGCGGGCGGTACGCCAATCCGGCGATCGTCAGCGTGGCCAAAACCGACGGCTTGAGCTTCAAGGTCAGCGAGCTCGTCGCCGGCGTCGCCAAGCACATCGAGAGCACCGCCCTCGATGCCACGCTTGCCACCTCCCGCCCCAGCGCCCTCGCGGCCCGCTGAGCGCGCCCACTCCGGAATCACCACCTTTCAAAATACGTACGAAAATGTCTTCCGCCACTCTCGTCTCCCCGCCCCCGGCGCCCGGCGCTCCCCTCACCAAGAAGGCCCTCACCGCCGACCACCCGACGTGGTGCCCCGGCTGTGGCGACTTCGCGGTGCTCGCGTCGTTTTATCGCGCCCTCGAAAAGCTCCAATACCCGCACGAGAAGATCGTGACGTTCGCCGGTATCGGCTGCTCGTCGCGCTTCCCGTACTTCGTCAACACCCACGGCGGTCACTTCATCCACGGCCGCGCCCTCCCGTTCTCCGCCGGCATTAGCCTCGGCAACGACGACCTCCACGTCTTCGTCTTCGGCGGCGACGGCGACGGCTTCTCGATCGGCGGCAACCATCTCGTCCACACCGCACGCAAGAATCCAAACCTGACGTACGTCATTATGGATAATTCGGTGTACGGCCTGACCAAGAAGCAGACGTCCCCGACGTCGCCGATCGGCTTCAAGTCGAAGACCGACCCTTGGGGCGCGATCGACCAGCCGATCAACCCGATGCGCACGCTGCTGAACAGCGGTGCGACCTTCATCGCCCGCAGCCACGCCACGCAGGTCAATCACATGACCGAAATGATGCTGCGCGCCGCCAAGCATAAGGGCTTCTCGGTCGTCGAAATTCTGTCGGAGTGCGTTGAATTCTTCGAGGGCGCGTTCGATGCCGCCATCCCCCGCAAGGGCGGCTCCTGGAAACTCGTCGACGAAAAGAAGCACGACGGCTCCCCTGAGGACGCCAACCGCCACGACGTCACCGACGAAGTCGCCGCGTTCAAGCTCGCGAGCGAATCCTGGCCGGGCTCCTTTGGCGTGTTTTACGAGACCAACCAGCGCAAGACGAAGAACGAGCTCGAAGCCGACATCATCGCCAAGGCCAAGGAACGCACGAAGGGCGCAACCGACCTGCAAGTCCTCCAGTCGACCTTCGCCAAGCTGCGCTAAGCGAAATCGAGTCTAACCTTCCAAGCCCCGCGTCCCCCAGACACGGGGCTTTTTTGTGCCCGAATTTCCCCGTGGCCCTGCCGTGAGCACAGGGATCCCGCGCACATAATGTCATCCGTGCGCTCACGGGCAGGGCTTCGGAGACGCGCAGGCGGCGCCCAGGCCTCCACTCCGACGGAACACCCGACCCCGTCTTCGTTCCGTGTCGTTCCGTGTCGTTCCGTATACTGCGTGGCCCCACCGCGCCCGACGCTCAACCTTACATTTCTGTAATCCCCAAGAAAGGATCCCGCCATCCCCCCATGGCATCATGGTCTCACTTCCAACCACCATGAACCAATTCGATCTCGCTTTCTTCAACCGCCGGAAGGCCCTTTGGGCCGCAGGTGCCGTCGCCCTCGCGGGCGCTTTCGCCGCCGGCGCGCAATCTTCCACGGCCACCGCCAAAACCGCCATCGCGGTCAAACGCGACTCCGACGCGGTCCACCGCGGTCCGATGGAAAGCAGCAGCTTCGCCAGCGTCGTGAAACGCGTCGCCCCGAGCGTCGTGAAAATCACCACGACCACCAAGGCCCGCCGCGTCGCCGCCGACGCCCAACAGCTCCCAGGCTTCGACCACCCCGCCTTCCGCCAGTTCTTCGGCGGCCGCGTCCCGGAATTCCAGCAGCCCGCCCAAAGCGGCCTTGGCTCCGGCGTGATCATCAGCGCCGACGGCTACATCGCCACCAATAACCACGTCGTCCAAGGCGCCGACGAAGTGCTCGTCTCCCTCGACGACGGCCGTGAACTCAAGGCCAAGGTTGTGGGCCGCGACCCGCAGACCGACATCGCCGTGATCAAGGTCGACGCCAAGGATCTGCCCGCGATCACGTTCGCCGACTCCACCCAGATCGAAGTCGGCGATCGGGTTCTCGCCATCGGCAACCCCTTCGGTATCGGAGAAACGGTGACGACTGGCATTGTCAGCGCCAAGGGCCGCCGCGCCGGCCTCGGCCTCGCCTATGAGGACTTCATCCAGACCGACGCCGCCATCAACCCGGGCAACTCCGGCGGCGCGCTCGTCGACGTCGACGGCCGTCTCATCGGCATCAACACCGCGATCCTCAGCCGGAGCGGCGGCTTCCAGGGTGTCGGTCTCGCCGTCCCCGCCAACCTCGTCAGCCAGGTCGCCGACGGTCTCGTGAAGAACGGCAAGGTCGTCCGCGGCTACCTCGGCGTCGGCGCCCAGGATCTCACGATCACCCTCGCCGAATCCCTCGGCCTCGACTCCCGCCGCGGCGCCCTGATCGCCGACGTGCGGCCGAACAGCCCCGCCGCCAAGGCCGGCCTGAAAAACGGCGATGTCATCACCGCGGTCAACGGGCAGCCAGTCGAAGACTCCAACCGGCTCACCTTTACCATCGGCGCGGTCGCTCCCGGCACCAAGGTTGACCTCGCGGTCCTGCGCGACGGCCAACGCCAAAACATCAAGGTCACCGTGGCGGATCGTGCCGGGATCGCAGCCGACGACAGCCTGAATCAACGCGCCGAGAACGAGGAAGTGGCGGCCAACGACGAGGGCGTCCTCAACGGCGTCGCCGTTGACAACCTCTCGCCGCAACTCCGGCAGCAGCTCAACCTGCCCGCCCGCCTCAAGGGCGCCGTCATCACGAGCGTCGAGGCCGACTCGGCTGCCGCCAAAGCGGGGCTGAAACAGGGCGACGTGATCCTTGAGATCAACAAGCAGCCCGTGCACTCAGCGCAGGATGCCGTCGCATTGAGCGCCAAGGCCGAGGGCAAAAAGACGCTCCTCCGCCTCTTCTCCCGCGGCAACACCCTGTTCGTCGTCGTGGACGAGACGGAAAAGAACGCTTCGTAATCCCCGCTTCATTTGGTTTGGTTGTGTGTCTAGGCGCCGGCCCCGGGTTCGTTGTGGAACCCGGGGCCCTTGCGCGTCCCGTCTTTTCCAACCGCCACCACCCTCACCATCGCTCCCCACCATGCGCGTCCTCGTCGTCGAAGATGATGCCAAGATCGCCACGTTCGTCGTCCGCGGACTCAAACAGGCCGGGTACGCCGTCGATCATGCGCCCGACGGCGAGACCGGGCTGGCCCTCGCCGACTCGACTGATTACGACACCGCGATCGTCGACGTCATGCTACCGCAGCTGGACGGCATCAGCCTCGTCAAACGACTCCGCGCCGCGCGGCGGCCGCTCCCCGTCCTCTTTCTCAGCGCCAAGAGCTCCGTCGACGACCGCATCAAAGGCCTCCAAGCCGGCGGTGACGACTACCTCACGAAGCCCTTTGCGTTTTCCGAACTGCTCGCCCGCGTCCAGGCCCTGATCCGCCGCGCCACCTCCGCCCCCGAGTCGACGCGGCTGGTCGCCGGCGATATCTCCCTCGACCTGGTCTCCCGCGAAGTGCGCTGCGCCGATGAACTCGTCGAACTCCAGCCGCGCGAATTCTCGCTCCTCGGCTTTCTCCTCCGCCATGCCGGCCGGCCGGTGAGCAAGACGATGATCCTCGAGCACGTGTGGGACTACAGCTTCGATCCGCAAACGAATGTCGTCGACGTGGTGATGTCCCGCCTCCGCGCCAAGATCGACCCGGACCACAAGCGCATCGAGACGGTGCGCGGCGTCGGCTATACGTTCCGCCCCCACGGCCATGTTTGAGCGGCTGCGCCAGTCCCTCGCCCTGCGGCTTGCGCTGCAATACGCCGCCGTCTTCGCGTTTTGTTCGGCGCTTCTTTTCGGCGCCCTGTATTGGCTCCTCGCCGACGCCCTTGATCAACGCGAGCGGGGAGCCCTGGTCCAGCAGACCGAGGAACTTGCCGCCACCTTCGAACGCGGCAACCTCGCGGCCCTGCGCACGCGGGCTGACAGCGATTCGTCACCCAACTCGCGCTCGTTTTTTGTCCGCCTCATCCGCCCCGACGGGGTCGCCGTCTACGAGAAGTGGCCCACCGACTGGGTCGAGACCCAGATCCAACAAATCCCGCTCGGCGCCTTTACCTACCAGCGCGAGATTCAAACGTTGCGGCTCCCGCAAAACGCGCTGCGCGACTACACCATCGCCACCCGCCGCTGGCCCAACGAGTGGCAACTGCAGGTCGGCCGGCTCCTCGACAGCCGTGCCGTCCTGCTTTCTCCCTTACGCACCGCGTTCGCCGGTGTCGGCGCCGCCGCGCTGATCCTCTCGTTTGTCGCCGGCACGTTCCTCGCCTGGCGCGCCACCCGACCGCTCCGCGCGGTGTCCGCCACCGCCCGCCGCATCCTCGAGACCGGCGACCTCACCGCGCGGGTCCCCGGTCCGAATGGCCGCGGCGAACTCGCGCAATTGGTCCTCCAGCTCAACACCCTCCTCGACAAAAACGCCGCGCATGTGCGTGTACTCCGCGAGACGCTCGACAACCTCGCCCACGACTTGCGCACCCCGATCACGCGGCTGCGCGGCTCGGCCGAGCTCGCGTTACAGGACTCGGGCGATCCGGCCGAGGCCCGCGCCGCCCTCGCCGATTGCGTGAACGAGTCCGACCGGTTGCTGCACTTGCTGGAAACCCTGCTCGACATCTCCGCGGCCGAAGCCGGCGTGCTCCAATTGAATCGTGACCGGAGCGATGTGCGCTCACTTACGGAACGCGCGATCGACCTTTACCGCGAAGTGGCGGAGGAGAAACGTATCGCCGTCACGCTCCTCCAGCCCGAGCCGGTCGAGGCCGCCGTCGATGCCATCCGCCTCGGCCAGGCGATCAATAACCTCGTCGACAACGCGCTGAAGTACACGCCGCCCGAGGGCCGGGTCACCGTCGCCGTCCGCCACGAGCCCAACGCCGCTGTCATCATCATCGCCGACAGCGGCCCTGGGGTCCCTCCCGCGGAGCGCGAGGCTATTTTCCGCCGCCTTTATCGGGGCGACGCCAGCCGCTCCCAGCGCGGGCTCGGCCTCGGCCTGAGCATGGTCAAGGCGATCGCGGAAGCCCACGGCGGCACGGTTTCGGTCGACGACAACCCCGGCGGCGGAGCCCGCTTCACGGTCCGCATCCCCGCCTAGCACGGAAAGCCGGGCACTTCGCGACGCAACGGCCCCGACGGCCACCCGCCGGGCCGCGGGTGGCCGCCTTAGCCGCCTCCCCCTCCCCGTTTGACTACGCGGCAAGGGGTGATTGCCTTCATCAAACCACGCATGGCCGATTTCCTTACCGACAAGCCCTCGAAGCTCGAACGCGCCTTCCTCGTCGGCGTCCAAAACGATGGCATGGCCGAAGGCGAAGGCGCCGAACTCCTGCTCGAGCTCAAGGAATTGGTCGAAAATCTCCGGATCAAGGTGGAGCGTTCCACCCTTGTGAATCTCCGTCGTCCGACGCCCTCGCTGCTCCTCGGAAGCGGCAAGGCCCAGGAGTTGGTCGACCTCGCGAAAGCCGACGGGGTCGACGTCATCGTGTTCGACGAAGCCCTTTCGCCGGCGCAGCAACGCAATTGGGAGGAATTGTCCGGCCTCGCCGTCATCGACCGGCAGGAAGTCATCCTCGAAATTTTCGCCGATCGCGCCCATACGCGCGAAGCCATGCTCCAAGTCGCGCTGGCGCGCATGGAGTATTCCCTGCCGCGCCTGACGCGGGCCTGGACGCATCTTTCCCGCCAACGGGGCAAGGGCGCGATGGGCGGCGAAGGTGAGACCCAACTCGAAAACGACCGCCGCACCGTGCGCGATCGCATCACGCACCTGAAGGTCGAACTCGCGAGCGTGGTGAAACAGCGCGACATCCAGCGCCGCAAACGCCAGCGCGTGCCGATCCCGACCTGCGCCATCGTCGGCTACACCAACGCCGGCAAATCCACGCTGCTCAACAGCCTCACCGGCGCCCAGGTCCTCGCCGCCAACAAACTGTTCGCCACGCTCGACCCAACGACGCGCCAGTTGGTGTTGCGCGGAAATCAGAAGCTCCTGGTAACCGACACCGTCGGCTTCATCCGCCGCCTGCCGCACGGCCTCGTCGAGGCCTTCAAGGCCACGCTCGAGGAAGTCATTGTCGCCGACTTCCTCGTGCACGTCGTCGACGTGACGAATCCCAATTTCGAACAGCACCACGCCACCACCCTCGGCGTGCTCGCGGAACTCGGTGCCAGCGACCAGACGATCGTGACGGTGTTCAACAAAGTCGACGCCGCGAACCCCGCGATGATCGCCCGCGCCCGCGGCCTGGTGCCCGACGCGTTGTTTGTCAGCGCAATCTCCCGCGAAGGGCTCGACGCCCTCGAGGGCCGCTGTCTCGAATTGATCGCCGAAGCGCACAGCGCGACCGAACTGCTCGTGCCGCACACCCGCTACGACGTTATCGCCCGGCTCCACGCCGTCGGACACGTCCAGAGCGAGGAGCAGGAAGACGAAGGCGTGCGGCTCTTCGGCCGCTTTCCGCCCACCCAGGCCGCGTTCTTCGCGCCTTTCGTCGTCAACGCCAAGTAGCCCGACGGGACGGAACGTCTCCCGGGCCGAACGTGGCAAGCACTGCGGCTTGCCACGTTCCGCGGCCCACGGCCGGACGACGGCTTAGGCCGCGTCGTAAATCTGCACCTTGAACCAGAACGTCTTGAAGGTGTTCACAAACGACAGGTGGATCGGGTCGATCTGGTAGGCATCGTGCCCCGCCACATCCTTGCAAATTACGGTCAGGCCGACCGAGTAGGACGAGTCGATGATCGGACGCTTCTCGGTCGCGGCCGGCGTGCCGACATACATTTTTTCAACCGCCTTGATCCCGCCCAGGGATTCAACCCCGCGTTGGAAGTCGGCGCGCTGTTGGGCGGTGAGTTCAGGTTTAAGCCAGAAGTAAACGGTGTGGACGAGCATGGTGGACCCAAGGAATTGCGGATTTCACCGCCGCGTCGCAACGGCAAACTCCAGCATGGTCGAACGGGAATTAAGCGGTCGCGCATCCGCCATCACTCCGCGCCTGACTCACTCATCGCATCGAGGCGCGCCAATTCCTCGCCCACGCTGAAGTTCAGCGGGACATCCGGATCCGGTGAAGGCATCGCCGACAGCAGGATCCGCGTATAGGGATGCTGCGGCGAGCGAAAGATCTCCGCCGTCGGCGCGATTTCCACGATCCGGCCTTTGCGCATAACCGCCACGCGATCGGAAAACCCGCGGACGACGTCGAGGTTATGGGCGATAAAAAGATATGTGAGCCGGTACTCCCGCTGCAGCTCCTTCAACAGGTCGAGCACCTGCGCCTGCACCGTAACATCCAGGGCCGACGTGGCCTCGTCACAGACCAAAAGCGACGGCCGCATGATGATCGCCCGGGCGATGCCGATGCGCTGCCGTTGACCGCCGCTGAACGCATGCGGATAACGCGAGCGGTGCTCCGGCCTGAGGCCGACGCGCGCCAAAACCGCCGAGACGAGGTCGTCGAGTTCCGCGCCGGCCGCGAGCCCGTGGATCACGAGCGGCTCGCCGACAATATCACGCACGGTCATGCGGGGGTTCAGCGAGGAGAACGGATCTTGAAACACCATTTGCACGTGCTGCCGCACCGGCTTGAGGGCGCGTTCCGGCAAGGTCGCGAGATCCACCACCCGACCGTCGGGCAGCCGGAAGTGCACCGTACCCGCCGTCGGAGCGATCGCCCGCAACAGGCAACGGGCCGCCGTCGTTTTCCCCGACCCGCTTTCCCCGACGAGCCCGAGCGTCTCGCCCGCGGGCAGGTCGAAACTCACGTCGTCGACCGCCTTGATCACGCCGATCGGTTTCCGGCTAAAACCGCCGCCGTGCACCGGAAAATGCCGGCTCAGGTGCCGCACGGAAAGCAGCGGAGCCTCGACGACGGCGCTCATGTTACACGCGCCCGCCGGCTTGGCAGCGCATCGAGTAGCGCCTGGGTGTGGGCATGGCGCGGCCGTTTCAAAACATCGCGGACGGTGCCACGTTCGACGATTTCACCCTGCCGCATGACCGCGACCTCGTCCGCCATCTGCGCGACCACGCCAAAGTCGTGCGTGATCAGCAGCACCGCACAACCGATCTCCCGCTGCAGCGATTTGATCAGCCCGAGAATTTGCGCCTGCATGGTCACATCGAGCGCCGTGGTGGGCTCGTCCGCGATCAACAATTCCGGCCGGCAAACCAGCGCCATCGCGATGATCGCGCGCTGCCGCATTCCCCCCGACAGTTCGTGCGGATACTGGCTGTAACGCCGCTCGGCGTCGGTCAGGCCGACCTTGTGCAACATCTCCAGCGTGTAGCGGCGCGCCGCCGCGCGACTGACCTCCTGATGCACCAGCATCGCCTCGTCGATCTGGCTGCCGATCGTGTGCGCGGGGGACAGCGCCGTCATCGGCTCCTGAAAGATCATGCTCACCAACCCGCCGCGCACCTTGTACAGCAGCCCGGATTGCTCATCGAGGTGCGCGATGTCGATTTCGCCTTCGCGCCGTGAGCGCAGTACGATGTGACCGCCCAAAATGCGGCCCGGCGGTTGAATAAGGCGAAGCAGCGCGTAGGCCGTCACGCTCTTGCCGCTGCCCGACTCACCCACGAGCGCGAGGGTTTTACCCCGCGGGATGGAGAAGGAGACATTCTGCACCGCGCCCACCTCGCCTTCCGGCGTCTGAAACGACACCCGGAGGTTCTTCACGTCCAAGAGAGGGGAATCAGGCGGAAAGTTCATTTGCGGGCGTAGGGATCAGCGGCGTCGCGCAGCCCGTCACCCATGAAATTAAAGCAAAGCACGGTCAGCACAATCAGCACGACCGGCATGAGCAACCACGGATAGTTCGCGATGTTTTGGATGTTCACGCAGTCCTGCAGCATCACGCCCCAGCTCACAACCGGCGCGCGCAGGCCGAGGCCAAGGAACGAGAGCGACGTTTCGCCGAGGATCATCGCCGGCACACTCATCGTCAGCACCACGATGACGTGGCTCGCGAAGCCCGGCAGCAGGTGACGGAAAAGAATCCGCGTGTGACTCGCGCCGAGCAGTCGCGCCGCCATCGCGTAATCCTCCTCGCGCAGCGCCAGGATTTTCCCCCGCACCACGCGCGCGAGTCCCGTCCAGCCGAGCAGACTCAGCACCAGCGTGATCGCAAAGTACGTCGCAAGCGGCGACCAATCCGCCGGCAGGACCGCCCCGAACGCGAGCCAGAGCGGGATTTGCGGAAACGCGTTCACGATCTCGATCACGCGCTGGATCACCGTATCGGTGGCGCCCCCGAGGTAACCCGAAAAACCACCGATCGTGACGCCGAAGAAAAACGTCGCGGCAATCGCCGCGAGCCCGACCGACAGGCTCACGCGGGAGCCGTAAACCAGCCGGCTGAACACATCGCGGCCGTACTTGTCGGCCCCCAGAAAACAAAAGCCCGAGACCCCGCCGGCCGTGCCCGCCGACTCCCGCGACACGCCGAAGAAATGACGGTCGAGCGGGACGAAGCCGAAAAGCCGATACGGTTCGCCGCGGACGAAAAAGCCCAGCGGCACCACCCGCGCCGGATCGTCGACGTAGCGACGCTTGAACGTGAGCGGATCGACCGTAACCGTCGGCACGGTGACATGCAGACCACGGGCCCACGAAAATCGCGGCACCTGCGGCGGACAGTAAGCGCGGTCGAGGTCGCGCCACTGCAGGGAATGCGGCGCAAAAAACTCCGCGCCCAACGCGAGCACGTACAGGACGGCGAGCAGATAGAGTGAAGCGACCGCCAGCCGGTGCCGGCCGAATTCGCGCCGGATCAACGCCCACTGCGACAACGACCCCGGCTCCGCGGTACGGGCGGGCGCAAAGGCCGGGGGTTCTGCGGCGGAAGCCATCGCGCGGAGAAAATGTCGGCGCCGGCCGCCCCGCAAGCGGCAATTCGCCCCGGCCGCCGCGTGATTCCCGCTCGCCTCTGGCAGGGCCCGGCGTCGGACTCCGCTCTCACTTACCATGGACCTGACCCGCCTGCCGGCTACCGATCCGACGTCTGTTTACCGCCCGCGCGACGGCCTCTACGCGGTCGACCTGCTGGCCGCCGCGCTCGTCGAGTTTGATTTTTTCACCCGCCTCGCGGCCCAGCCAACCGACCTTGCGGGGGTGTGCCGCACCTTCGGCCTGCAGGAGCGACCGGCCGATGTGATGCTGACGCTTTTTTGCGCCCAAGGCTTCCTGCGCCGCAGCGACGTCGGCTTTGAACTCACCGCTGTCGCCCGCGACTACCTCGTGCGCGGCTCGATTTTTTTCGTGGGTCCCTACTACGCCACGCTGAAGGACCGACCGGTGGCTCGCGACTTCGTCACGGTCCTGCGCACCGGCCGCACGGCCAATTGGAGCAGTTCCCAGCGGGAGAAGCCCTGGAGCGAAGCCATGCTCACGGCGGAGTTCGCCACCCATTTCACCGCCGCCATGGATTGCCGCGGAGCCTACCTCGGCGGGGTCCTCGCCGCCAAACTGGAACTGGCCGGGTTCTCGCGGCTCCTCGACATCGCCGGCGGTTCGGGGATTTACGCCTGCACGCTGACCGCGCGCCATCCGCACCTCCGCGCCACGGTCTTCGAGCGCCCGCCGGTGGATCGCATCGCGCAGACCCTGATCGCCGAACGCGGTTGCGCCGGCGCGGTCGAGGTGGCGGCGGGTGACATGTTCACCGACCCGTTGCCCGGCGGTCACGATCTTCACCTGTATTCAAATGTCCTGCACGATTGGGATACCCCCAAAGTCCGCCAGCTTCTGGCCGCCTCGTTTGCCGCGCTCACCCCGGGCGGAATGCTCATCGTCCACGATGCCCACCTCAACGCGGCGAAGGACGGTCCGCTGCCGGTGGCCGAGTACTCCGCGCTGTTGATGAATATCACCGAGGGAAAATGCTATTCGCTCGCCGAGATGGAAACGTTCCTTGGTGCGGCGGGCTTCGGTGACGTGCGGTACCAGCCGACCGCCATCGACCGGAGTATCGTCACCGCCCGCAAACCGCGCGGGTGACCGAACCAACCGCGGCGGCCCTCAACCCTTCGCCACCGGCCGCGAGGGATCAGCGACCCATTCGCTCCAGGAGCCGGCGTATAATTTGGAGCCACCGAGCCCTGCATACTCCATGGCGAACAGGTTCGCGCACGCCGTGATGCCGGACCCGCACTGGTGACCGACGTTCGCGGCGTGGCGACCACCCAGCAAAGCCTCGAACTCACGGCGCAACTCGGCCGCGGGCCGCATCGTCAGGTCGCCGTTGAGGTTCGCCTTGTAGAACCGGTTGAGCGCGCCCGGAATGTGCCCCGCCACCGGATCCAGCGGCTCCACCTCGCCGCGATAGCGCTCGCCCGCCCGTGCGTCCACCAACGCCGAGGCGGGATTGCGCAGGCGCCGCAACACTTCGTCGGCACTCCACACCAAGCTCGGATCGGGCCGCGCCCGCAACTCCGCCGGCCGCGGCACGGGAATTTCGGTGGCGATCGGGCGCCCGTCCGCCGTCCACTTGTTCCACCCGCCGTCGAGCACTCCGACCTTGGTCAAACCGATCCAGCGGCACATCCACCAGAGGCGGGAAGCATACAACCCGCCCGCATCATCGTACGCCACCACTTGCGTGTCCACGGAGACGCCGTGGGCGGCGAGAAACGCGGCGAAGACCCCGGGCGCGGGCAGAGGATGCCGGCCGTTGGCCCCGTTCTTCGTTCCGGACAGAGCGGTGTCGACGGCGGCAAAGTGGGCCGAAGGCAGGTGGCCCTCCCGATAAAGCCGGGCTCCCTTGGCCACGTCGCCGAGGTCGTGCCGGCAGTCGAAAATCACCCAAGACGGGTCACCGAGATGCGGCGCAAGTTGCAGCGGGCTGACGAGCATGGGGCCAGCAAAACGCACGGCGGCGACCAGGGCACGCGAAAACCGCGCTCGCGGCCTTGCCACCGACGGGCGTTCCCCCGAACGTCCGCGCGTCATGCCGGCCCCCGCCTCCCGCGATCCGCTCCACGGTGTCACCCTGGAGCAACTTCTCACCGAAATCGTCGCCGAATTCGGCTGGGACGAACTCGGCGACCGCGTGCCCGTGCGCTGCTTCCGTTTCGACCCGAGCATCAAGTCCAGCCTGACGTTCCTGCGCAAGACCCCCTGGGCCCGCGCGCGCGTCGAAGAGATTTACGTGCACTGGAAAGCCAGTTTCCCGCCGCCCGCGGTGTAGGTTGCCCGCAACGCCCACCTTGCTGCGGGCTTCGTTCCCCGGAAAAAGCTCGCAAGCCCCCCGGCGGAAACCGTCAACCTCTGCCGATCCTAGGCGCCGGTCTCAAGCCGCGCTCCTCCCCACCAACCCAACCCCCGAACGGCGTCCGCGACCGATCTCGTGCCCATGTCTACCACCATCCCCGCTATTCTCTTCCGCCTCCTCACGGCCGGCCTGCTGACCTCGGCGCTCGGGTCCGGCTCACTCTCTGCGCAGGTGCTTTCCCCCACACCGACCACGCCGTCCGGACCGGCGGCCAAGCCCGGACCGGGCGAGGCGGTGATGCTCTCGCCGTTTGAGGTCAGCACGGAACGCGACACCGGTTTCGCCGCCGCGAGTTCGCTGGCCGGCGGCCGCCTCGCCGGCGACCTGCGTGACACGCCGGTGGCGTACTCGGTTATCACGCGCGACTTCATCGACGCCCTGGGCATCACCGACCTGCAGACCGCCGCCGAGTGGACCACGGCGAGCACGCTCAATGTCGACAACGGCATGCAGAATTTCTTCGCCTCCCCGATCAACTACACCACCCGCGGCACCGGCAACACGCGGCCGCAGCGGAATTTTTTCCCGCAGTACAACAACGGCGACAGCTACAACCTCGAGCGCTACGACTTCGGCCGCGGGCCCAACTCCATCCTCTTTGGCAACGGCTCGCTCAGCGGCGTCAGCTCCTCCACCACGAAGCGCGCCCAGACCAACCGCCCGTCGGAGAGCGTCCAACTCAGCGTCGGCTCGTGGCGCAACTACCGCGCCACCATCGACGCCAACCAACCACTGAGCGACAAGGTCGCCCTGCGCACCTCCGCCGTGTGGGGTGACAGCAGCGGGTGGCGCCTGAAGGATTTCGACAAGCGCAAGGCCGCGTTCCTCACGACGACGTTCAAGCCCTTCCGGCAAACGGAAATCCGCGTCGAGGGAGAATACGGCGTCGCGTCGCGTCAGTCGGGATTTACCACACTCGACGACCGTCTCTCCGGTTGGGACGGCCGCACGGTGTTCAACGCCGCCGCCGGGGCCACGACGCTGCCGTCGAACGCCAACGCCCTCGGCATCGGCCGCCGGGGCGCGAACTACTTTGTCTTCGATCCGTTCTCCGGCGCCAACGCCATCATGAATTATCAGAACGATCCGGTGACGCTCGCCGGCGGTGCGAGCACCACCACTCCGATCGCGGGCTACCTGCAGGGCAGCCTGCCGACCTTCAACACCAACGGGGCGACGTTCCTCCACGCGATGGGTGTACCCGCGGGCCGTTTTAATACCGCTTCCGCCAACTCCTCTTTCCGCGTGCCGTCCGAGGAGTTCACCATCTCGCCCGACGCCCCCGTCCTCGCCCAACGTTTCAAGGACCTGCAGGTGACCTTCAACCAGCGGTTCGGCGATTTTTATCTTGAGGTCGCCGGCGACTTCAACCGCGCCCGCGCCAAGATCAACGGCGAGCAGAACCGCAGCAGCAACGACACCTACATCGACATCAACCAGGTCCTGCCCAACGGGGCGCCCAACCCGCACTTCAAGCAGGCTTACGGCGACGGCTCGCTGATGCGCGCCGATCGCAAGTTCGACTACAACAACCTCCGCGGCGCGGCGGCCTACGTGCACGCTACGCGTTTCGGCAACTTCGCGTTCAACCTGCTCGGCGGCATCAACCGCGGCCAAGAGGATCAGGATTACCGCTACCTCAGCGTGGCCCAGGGCGACGACCACCGGCTCTGGGGCTTCCTCGAGTCCACCGTGCTCCAGACGGTCCGCATCCGGCGCTATTGGAATGACTTTTCCCGGCCGATCCCCGACCTGTCGTTGAGCACGATCACCTACGTCGATCCGAACACGCGCACGACGAAACAGATTCAGCCGATGTGGGCCGTGAACATCGCGCGCCGCGACACCGAGCGCATCGACTCCTCGAACTTCAAGTACGTCCTCGCCTCGCTCAACGCGAAGTTCTTCAAAAACCGTTTCGTCGTCCTCGGCGCCGTGCGCAAGGACTCCTACTTCTTCCAGACCGTGCAGCAGCTCGACAAGGGCGACTACCCGCTCAACTGGGACGGCCTCACGCGCATCATGCGCACCTCCGCGCCCGCCGACTTCAACACCCTCACCTACCGCCAGCGCGACGCCCGCGGCAACCCGATCGGCGAACCCCTCGAGGCCGCGATCCGCCCGCGGATCGCACCCAACGGCGACCGCGATCCGCTCTACGCCAACGACCGGTTCAAGGACGACTTCAACCCGCCGCCCGTGCAAGGCAGCCAGATCACGCGCTCGGTCGGTTCCGTCGCCCATCTCGCGAGCTGGCTGAACCCGTCGGTCAACTTTGCCGAAACGTTCAACCCGCCCGGCGGCATCGTCCGCATCGATGCCAGCCAGCTCAAGCCGACCATCGCCACCGGCATCGACTACGGCCTGCGCATGGAGTTGTTCCAAAACCGGCTGAATCTGAATTTCACCTACTACCGGACCAAGGAGATCAACGGCGCTATTTCCCAGGACGGCCCCAACTTCTTCAACACGCTCTATGATGCCAACGTCGTCGGCGACCAGAGCGCGGTCGGCCGCAACATCCGCGGCGCCGGCACGCTGCCGGTGCAGTACCGCGACATCCGCACGCGCTCCGGTGACGGGACCGAATTCGAAGTGGTCTTCAATCCGTCCCGCGCCTTCCGCCTCACCGGCAGCATCGCGTTCCCGAAGGTCTACGAGTCGAACCTGTACCCCGACGTGAAGGCGTACATCGACAAGAACATGAATCTCTTCAAACAGATCGCCCAGGACGCCGGCGTGCTGATCGACGCCAACAACGTGGCCAGCGTGAACCTCGCCATCCCGATCAACCAGCGCTCGCCCGACGCCACCAACGCGACCAACGCCTACAACAACATCGTCTCCTTCCGCCAAAACATCATCGAGGGCAAACGCCTCGCGCAGGACCAGCCCGTGATGAATATTTTCGGCGACTACACGTTCCAGACCGGACGGCTCAAGGGTCTGCGCGCCGGCGCCGGCGTCCGCTGGCGCGGCAAACAGATCATCGGCTCCCGCGGCTCCGACACCATCGCCGACCCCGCGAACCCGACGCGCGCCATCGACGATCCGACCGTCGACGCGTACACCCCGGTCTACACGCCCGAAGACTACTACATCGTGACCGCGACGCTCGCCTACACCTGGCGCTTCAAGAACCGCCGCGAAATCCAGGCGAACCTCGTCATCAACAATCTACTCAACGACCGCGGACCGCAGTACTCGTCGATTGCCCAGACGGCCTCCGCCCTGCGCCCGAAGAACAACGACTACACCAGCCCGGCCCGCGAGACCTACCCGCTCACCTTCGCTCTGAAGCAGCCGATCAGCTACAATTTCCAGCTCACGCTGAAAATGTAGCCCTTTGACCGTGTAGCCCTGCGCGTCAGCGCAGGGAAGTCGTGATTGCGCGCATTTTGCAGGCGCGTTGGAGCCCAACGACAACGTGGTTCCGCACACCGGTCGGACCGCGCGTTCGCCTCCGGCGCAAGTGCGGCTACCGTCGCCCTCCCTGCGGCTTCAACTCCCCACGACGCGCAGCCCGAGCACGTGGCGCAGCACATCCGCCGCTTCGTACACCTTTTGCCCGAGGCCGAGGAAACGTGAGAGATCAGCGATGTCTGCACCCGCCGTGACGATCGGCGGCTCGGTGCCCTCCCCGGCGGTGGCCTGCCCGAGCCCGATCGCCGCCATGAGGCCGTTGCACAGACATTTCCGGCCACAGGTTTCGGCCTCGTCGCCGCCCTTGCGCACGTAGTCGTCGCTGGCCTCCGCCGGACACCGGTAGCCCACCGCACCGTCCTCCTTCTGGTAGGGCTGCCTAAGATACCCAAGGTCGCAGCCGCGTTCCCGATCCGCGTACACCGTCGCATCCGAAACCGTGCCGGGCAACGCCACCACCTTGAACGGCAGTCCCGTCGGCGAGGCGCGCGGATCGGTGCGCAATTCGATCGTGCCGTTCCGGCTGCGCTCGAGCACCGCGGTCTTGATGGCATCATCCATTCCGGACTCCGCACAAAACGCGAAAGGGGTGCCGATCTGCACCCCGACCGCCCCGAGGGCCTGAGCGGCCCGCAATTTATCGGGATGCGCATACGAACCAGCGATCCAGAACGGAAGCCCCAGACCGCGGATCGCGGCGATATCCGCCTCGTCGCGCGGTCCGTACACGGGCTCGCCTTTGTCGTTCAAGGTCATGCCACCGCGCGGCGGCGCGTTGTGCCCACCCGCGGAAAGCCCTTCGACCACGAAGCCGTCCACCCGACCGTTGGCCTTGCGCGCCAGCGTCAGTGCCAGCGTGTACGACGAAACGATGGCGAGAAACTTCGGTCGCGCCAACGCCGGCGCCCCGCCCGCAAAATAGGTTGCGGGATCAAAAACCGTCGTGGCCTCCTGACCCGGTGCTGCCCCGCTGACCGTAATGCGCAGTTCGGCCTTCCCGCCCACGGCCAAGTTATCCAGCGCGCCGGGAATCGTCCGCGGAATGCCCGCCCCCATCAGCACATAATCGACCCCGGCCAGCATCGCCCCGAAGAGGGACGGCAACGTGGGCAGCTGAATCTTCTCCAACAGATTAATTCCGACCACGCCGTCGTGCCCCTCCTTGGCGAGGAACACCTCGACGAAATTCGCGACGATCGTCAGCTCGTTTAGCTCCACCGAAGCGTTCAGGGAAAAAACCGGCGCCAGCCGGTACGGTGCGGTCGCCGCCTTGCCGCCGGCGATGAAATAACGCTCCCCGATGCGTTGGGCCGCCGCGCGCAGCGGACACGCCGCCAGCGCCCGCCGCACGGCACCGTCTGCATCACCACTTTGGAGGCGACGGATTAGGACGGTGTTCAGCGCGGTGCCGGAAACCACCCCCAGCTGCCCCTGGCAGGAAACCGCGCGGGCCAGCCGCCAATTCGATACTCCGATACCCATCCCGCCCTGAATAATGGCCGGGGCGCGGTGTTGTGCGGTTTCGTTTTGTTCCATGGATGCAACCAACATAGATGATTTCGCCGCGGACGCCCTTGACCGGAATCAAGCAGGTGGCGAACCAGCGCAACGTAGGATGTCGCCATCCCCCGCCCCAACGCCAGACGCAAAGCAACCGCACCGGACGAACGCCGCCGCCCAGGGCGCGGGCGAAAGCGCGCTTCCACGGTGGAGCGCAATTTCCGCATGGGACGAATTCCCCGCGGCTCCCGGGCCGCACCCCGCGGGGCTAAGGCGCGACCGGCACGATCACATACGGCATCTCCGCCGCGAGGTCGGGCCAGTTGCGGCCGTTCCCGCGCGCATCGATCACTTCGATAAAATACATGAAATCCCAGCCGGCAACCACCGCGTCGCCCGGCACCGTCGCCGCATAGAGGCCGTCGACCCCGGGCGTCATCGGCCGCGTGGCGTAGTCATCAAATTGATTTACCCGCCGGTACCGCAGGCGCACGCTCTGCACGCCGGACTCGTCGGTGACACGCGCGGCGATGCGCAGCGACTGCCCCGCCCGCGCGCCCTGTAACCGTGCGTGCTCCACCTGCGGCGGCGTCCGGTCACCCTCCCGCGCCGGGGTCCAGACTTTTTCCTTCAGGACAGCCTCGTCGGGCGGACAACACATGTCCTCAAGCTCCTTGAGGCCGGCCTCCAGCCGCCGAAGTTCGTCGCGCCAATGCCCGCAAAGCGAAAAATCCCGCGCGCCCATCGCAAGATCGAACGCATACCGGTCGCCGGCCGCCGCCACCAAGTCGCGCCAGGCCCCCACCGCGTCCTTTTCCGCGTAGGTCGCGGCGACCAATTCCGCCAGCTTCTGGCTCCGGAGAAATAAGTTATAATGCACTGCCGCCAAAGCCCGCCGCGCATGGAAACGCGCCAGCTGCGCCAGAATCCGCAGATCCGTCACGGTGGCATCGAACTCGTTGCCCCGTTTCGCGTCCGCCGCCCGCTCGGCCGCTCCCACTTCCGCCAGAATCGCCGCCGCGGCCGCGTCGAGCCAGCGGCTGGTCTCGTCCGGCGCCCGCTTGGACCCTGTACCGGAGGCTAGAATACGCTTGGCCGCTTCCGTAAAGCTTTCGAACTGCTCGGTGTCGGTGCCCTCGTTGTTGGCGTAGTCCGCGAGATTTTTTCCCAACGACTGCCGCTCCGCCCACCCACGCGTCGTGGGGAACTGTTTGTAGGGATAAACGGCGGCCACGATCATCGGCAGGACGCCGCTGGCGCGGTGCAGCCCGGCCTCAAGGTGCGCCCCCGCGGTCGCGCCGAAGCGCTGCGCAAACTCGCGCCGCCAGATTTCCGGCGACACCTGCGGATTGTAACCGACGCGGCCCCACACCTGGAAGAAGTGCCAGTACCGCTCAAATTCGTAGTCGTAGTGCCGGTAGCGCGCCGGCATCAGGTCGAAGACCGGCATATCTGGTCGCTGCGCCTCCATCTTCGTGGCCAGCGGCTCCTGCACGTCGAAATTCGGGCTGGCATACAGCTGCGTGCTCGCGGCGTAGCGGCGCACGTAGTCGGGATCGCCCCAGAGGAGGACGCGGGTCGTGCCGCCGTTCCAGAGGCGCCAGGCGATCTGGTAGCGCTGCGGATAACGCAACAGATCGGCGTAACCGTGGCGGCGGTCCCTCTGATTCGGTGGATTCACGTGCGTCGGGTGGTACGGCAGCCCCATCTGCTCCATCCAGTATTTCGTCTCGATCCGCAGGTTCACCCCCTGCGCCAACGCCGTATCGATGATGGCGTCCGGCGTTCCCTTGGCCCGGGCTTCGATCAACATGCCGGGCTTCACCTTTTGCACGTGGGCAAAGACCTCGCGCCAAAAGCCCGCCATCTCCTCGCGCTTCAGGCCGGATTCCTCGTGCACCCGAAACTGCAGCGCATCGAGGGCCGGCACGCGCTCGAGTAGCGTCTTGAGCGACGCCAGGGTGTAGGCGTTGAGGTTTGCGGTCGTCACGCCGGTGACACTATTCGGCACGGTCCGCCCCCGGTAGTCCGCCACCCACTCGGCCCCGCCGGCCTGAACCGCGCCGCGGTAAATGTGATCCCAGATCCCGAGCGAAACGGCGATGCCGCGGTCATGGGCCAGTTCAATGAGCCGGTTCAACGCCGCGAGATTGCGGGCCTGCAGGTCGCCACCGAGTCCCTCCATCGCCACCCCGGGAAAGCCGGGCGTGTCGAAGAAATACGGGTACGGCGGGGCGAGGAAGCCGCCGTTCTCGTAGCCGAAGACGATCAGAAAGCGGTTGAAGCGGCTGGTGGCGAGCAGGTCGAAATAGCGTACCCAGTAACGCTCGTCGTAGAACCGGCTCTCCCACTGCGCCCGGTTCATGGTGTACACGGACAGCGACCGGTCGCGCACGGCCGGCGATTCCGCCACCGGCGCAACGCGCAGCCATGGTTCAGGGTCCCCGGCCGGCGCGTGGCGGACCGCTTCGGCCACCTCCAGCAACGCGTACATGGCACCACGGTCGTCGGCCCCCCAGGCCGCCAGCGTCGACCTGGCGCCGGCCTCGAGACGACGGATCACGACCGACTCCGGCGCATCGGGCAGCCGATTTTTTTCCGCCGCCAATCGCAACCGCGCCGCCGCTCCGGTGAGAATCGCGGCCGGCGCACCGGCCGGCAGCGCCGTGACCGTTTGCACCCGAATGCCACGCTCAGCCAGAACGCCGGCCAAACGGGCCAGTCCATAACGCTCGGCGCGCCCGGGGTCGGCGTCGGTCACGAGCACCGTCGGTTCCGCCGCGCGGACCAGACCGTCGGCAAATCCGAACCCGAGGAGAAAGAGGAGCAGGCCGCGCATGGTTTCAACCCGTCTTGGGTGCGGGCTCACTTAGGTCGCAGGCGGCCGGCGACTCCATCCGAAAAAGCTCCGGCGCACGCCTCGCCCCCGCGCTTGCGGTCGTGATTCGGCGCGCGCGAGCGCGCTGCCTACGCCGGAGCCGGTGCAAAGCCATGGTGGATCGCCGTGTGGTTCGCGCCGGAGCCGGTTGCAGATTCGACCACGGACCACCGTTCACCGCGGCCGGAATCCACGTTGAAACCGCGGCGAGCCGTGCTTCCCTTGCGCCGGTTCAACTCACTCCATTCGCCATGCCACACTACGACTTTGCTCCCCGGTTCCACGCCTTATATGATGCCGCCGTCGCCCGCCACGCCGCCGGTCACCGCGGCGCCGACATGTTTTGCACCGCCGAGGAGAAGGCGTTTCTGGCCGCCAACGGCCTCAGCGCGCAAAACCTCTACGACTACGCCGAAGATCACAACGGCTACGGCGGCGAACCCGGCTTCGAGCAAGCCCTCGGCATCGAACTGGTCCGCCGCGACTACTTCCTGAATGTTCAGGGCGGCCGCCCTTCCGGCGGCGTCCTCGACGATACGACCATGCCCGCCAAGACGGAGGCGATCCGCGGGATCGCCTGGTTGCCGCGGCTGCTGCCGAAAGCGCGCGCCAAACTGCGCGGGGAACTCCCGCCGTCATTAATGTACAGTTGCGGCGGCGACCGCCGGTTCTTCAAGGCCCACGACATCCTTCCCGCCGAATTCCTCTCACTGGTCTGGCGCCACGGCGACAACGACGACGCCATCATCGATTGGGTCGCGCGCCGGTCCGCCTCCACGTAACGTTTGGGCCCCGCCTGCACCTCGTCGCCCAAACGTAACGCAAGGCCGACGGCCGCCGCGCAACCTATTCGCGGCAGAAACGACCTATCCATTAAATGTGCTGCCGTTGAAACACCACCGGCCGGCCACCGTCTCACTCTGCTTACCATGCACCGCGTCCTCGTCGTCGCCCTCCTCCTCGTTTGCCCGCTCGCCGCCCAAGTTCCGCACAAGACGGACGACGGTTTCCTGCTGCCCAACGGCTGGCAGATCACGCCCACCGGGCGCCACGTCACCCTGCCCGATTACGTGCTCAACGTCAGCCCGACGCCGGACGGCAAGCGGCTGATCGCCTTGCATTGCGGTCACAGCCCGCACGGCCTCGCCGTCATCGATCCCGCGACGATGGCGATCACCCAGGAGATTCCGCTAAAGTCCGCGTGGCTCGGCCTCACCTGGTCGCCCGACGGCAAGCGACTCTTCGTGTCCGGCGGCAACGCCGAGAGTAAGGCCAATCCCACCGCCGCCCCCATTTACGTCTTCACCTACGCTGACGGCAAACTGAGCCCCGCGCCGGTGCCGGCCTTCAAGCACCGGCTGCCGGCCAACCAGATTTATTGGAGCGGTCTCGTCCACCACCCGAAGAAGCCATGGCTCTTTGCCGCCCACCGCGGCACGCAGCCGACGCCCGGCCACATCGTGGTGTTTCATGCCGAAACCGGCGAGCGCCTCGCCGAATACAAGACCGGCATCAACCCCTACACCGTCGTTCTCGATGCGAGCGGCGACACGCTCTTCGTTTCAAACTGGGGCGACCGTTCCGTAACGGCCATCGACACGCGCGACGGCCGCGTGCTGGCCACGGTGCCCGTCGGCTATAATCCATGCGACCTTGCCCTCGCCCCCGACCACCGGCTCTTCGTCGCCTGCTCCAATGAAAACTCCATCTACGTCATCGACACCAAGACGCTGAAGCCGATCGAGGTCATCTCGACCGCGCTGCACCGCCTGGCCCCCGTCGGCTCGACCCCCAACGCCCTTACCCTCGACCCCGCCGGCCACGTGCTGTTTGTCGCCAACGCCGACAACAACAACGTCGGCGTCATCTCGATCGCCGAGCGCGAAATCTCGCACGTCCTCGGCTTCATTCCCACCACCTGGTACCCGGCCTCGCTCGCCCTCTCCGCCGACAAAACGACCCTCTACGTCGGCTCCGCCAAGGGCCTCGGCAGCTACGCGAACGAGTACGGACCGACGAGTCCGCTGCTCGAGAAGAAGAGCGGGACCAAAGGCGGCGCCAGCGGCAATCACATTGCCCGGCTCCAACGCGGCAGCGTGAGCGCAATCGACCTCCGGAATCTTCGGACCAACATCAAGGCCCTCACTCGCCAAGCTCTGGCAAACTCCCCCTACAACGACGAGATGCTCGCCCTCGCCCGCCCCCCCGCCTCGGGCACATCCCTTGTGCCGCGCGCAGTGGGCGCGGGTTCGCCGATCAAGCACATCATTTACATCATCCGCGAAAACCGCACCTACGACCAGGTCTTCGGCGACGTCCCGCGCGGCAACGGCGATCCCCGACTCTGCCTCTTCGGCGAAAAAGTCACGCCCAACGCCCACAAGCTCGCCAACGAATTCGTCCTGCTCGACAACCTCTTTTGCGACGCCGAGGTGTCGGTCGACGGCCATTCGTGGTCGAACTCCGCCTACGCGACCGATTTCAACGAGAAGCGCTGGCCGCCACAGTACGGCGGCCACAGCGCCGCGGTGAAGGGTCCGGCCGACATTCCCTCCTCCGGTCACCTTTGGGATCTCGCGGCGAAGAAGGGTCTCACCTACCGCTCCTACGGCGAGATGGCGGAACGGGTGAGCGACGGCACCAACCTGACCGCGCGCGGCCGGGTCCCGGCCCTCGTCAATCACGTCTGCCCCGACTTTTTCCGCGGCCGCGACACCGAGAAGCTCCAGGCGTTCTTCAAGGAGTTCGATGCCTATGAAAAGAACTTCGCCTCGAAGGATGCGGAGCAGCGCCTGCCCAACTACATCGTGATGAGTCTCGGCGAAGACCACACCCAGGGCACCACGCCGCGCGCGCCCACGCCGGTCGCCGCTGTCGCGAACAACGACTGGGCCCTCGGCCAGCTCGTGGACCGCGTCAGTCACTCCCCGTATTGGCCGGAGACCGCGATCTTCGTGATTGAGGACGACGCGCAAAACGGGTCCGACCACGTCGACGCCCGCCGCACCGTCGGCCTCGTCGTCAGCCCCTACACGAAACGCCACGCCGTCGACTCCACGCTCTACACCACGTCGTCGATGGTGCGCACGATCGAGTTGCTCCTCGGGCTGCCGCCGATGACGCAGTTCGACGCCGCTGCGATGCCGCTGTACGCGTCCTTCGACCCCAAGCCCAACCTCGCGCCGTTTACGCACGTGATGCCGCTGGTCGACGTCAACGCCCGCAACGGCGTGAACGCCGTCGGCGCCAAGGTGTCGCTGTCGATGGACTTCTCCGACTACGACCGCGCGCCGATGCTCGCGCTCAACGAAGTCATCTGGAAGAGCGTCCGCGGCGCCGACAGCGAAATGCCGCTGCCACAGAGCCGGTTTCACTTCCGGTATTGATTCTCCCGCGGAGACCTCGCGTTGAAAGCTCCGGGTTGAAGGACGCCGGCGACCCGACCGGTGTCCGGCGGGCGCCCAGCGGGACCTACCGCGCCTAGGATCAGTGGGCTCCGCTTGAACTCCGCCGTCTCCGCGCCTCCGCGTGAAATCCTCCTCGCGCTCGGGGCGATAGCGTTTCCAGAAATAATGTAGCCCCGTTGGCGCTAAGAGAAAACGCGGCTACAGAAATCGAGAAACCGCTCTAATTCCGTCTGGTGGTCTGGTCTCAGCCGGCAGTCGCAAGCCGACCAAGCG
>CAIJFT010000068.1 GCA_903820035.1 uncultured Opitutia bacterium | reverse complement strand
TCGACGTGCCGTTTGAAGGCCAGTCCTGGGCCTGGGATCCCACCGCGCCGCGTATCATCTATGGCATTATCCGGCGGACGGCGGAAGTGGTGGTGGCCCGCATTCCGGACGTGCCGGCCAGTCTGCGCGGGAACTGATCCGTTCGCGGTGGCGCCGCCTGCAATCTGCAGGCGGCCCGGCAACGCGAACTCTTTGGCTTTTCTCTCAGCTCTCAGCTCTCACCCCTGAACCAAACGATCCGGCTCAGGGGTGTACCGCCCGGACGATTAACACCCAGTCCTGCAGAATCGGCGGGTAGGCGAGCGGCCACTCGCCACTTTCATCCGCCACCACCGCCAGTGGCGCTTCGGCGGTGCCGGTGATCGGATCGACGTAGTGCGCCGTGTAGCGCACGCCGGGCTCCAAGCCGCGAAGTTTGAACGCCTTCGCCCAACGCGGCTGCCCCTTGGGCAGGTAGATGACCCGCAGCTCCCGCGGGATGCCGGCGCAGAACGGTTTCATCACATCGGACGGCGTGGCCGCGGACGAAATCCATTCCGGATGCGGAGCGAGGCGCCACCACTCGACCCCGGAGAGGATCTTCCGGCCGAGTCCGACGTGGGTCGAACCCGCCCAGCGATAGCCCTCCTCCCACGGCAGGTTGCCCCACGCCATCCCGTGGGGCGAAGGGCCAAAGGGATCACCGCGGCGGTTAAACTGCCAGGTGGTGTCAGTGCCGTACGAAAAGCCGGGGGCACCGGACAGCACCGTGCTCCAAAAGAGGTAACGCTGGATCTTCGGACCGCTGCCACCACCGTGCATGCCTTCAAAACACACTTCACCCATCAACGCCGGCTGCCGGGGAAACCGCTCGCGTGCCGTCGCCAGATGCGCGAGCGCCAGCGGCAGCGTTTCCCAATCGGAGTGGCCCGGCTGGAGGAAAATGAAGTCGAGCAGGCCCATGTCGGCGATGGGCTGGAAGCGTCCGGACTCCGGACCGGGATGCACCGTGAGGAGGCGGTGAAACGGATCGGTCTCCCGCACCCGGCGCGCCACGTCCGACCACCCCTGGACCTGCGCCGCCCGGGCCGCGGCGTGCGCCGGCGTCCCCGCGCGGTGGTCATAGTAGACGAGCGTGGATTCCCCGGCGACGGTCCACACAACGGGATAGGCCGCGTAACGGGCGATCAAATACCGCCAGTGCCGCTGCATTTTCTCGATGCCCATGAACGGCAGGTAATAGCCCCACGCCCCGACGATGTTGGGCACCAACCCCGCTTCGACCAGGGCGCGCACGCGCAGGTCCACCGCGTCGAAATAGGCCGGATTGATCGCACCGAAATCTTTCGTCCAGGCATGCCCCGCCTCGTTGGCGCCCCGGGGATCGAACGGCGCAATGTCGCAGGGAAAAGCGATCGCAAAGCCGACCACCGAGAATCCCTTCTCCACCCGATCGCGCACCAACAGCCCGAACTCTTCGGGAAAGCGCAGGCGGCTCGACATCCCGAACCACCACTGATCCGCGAGCCAGAAGAACGGCGTGCCGTCCGCATGGGCAAAATGCCGGCGGTCCCCGCCAAGCTGCAGCGGGCCGTGCTGCATCAATTCATTGCCCTTCTCCGCCGCGACGACGACGTCGATGGTGCCGCGCTGCGCGTGTAAGCCGGCGTCGGTGACATCGGAGCACGCCGTCTCAAATCGGTAGGTGCCCGGCGTCGGCGCGGCGAAACGAAAGCGCCAGGTGCGGCCACCGGCCCAGTAGGCGGGCAGCCGCAGTTCCCGGCCCGCCGCATCACGGATCACCGCATCCAACGTAATCTCTGCAAACGGATCAGCGCGGTCGCGGTTCGACGAAAGGCTCCATTCCCCGACGCGATTGACCGTCGTGCGCACCGGGAGGTCCGCCGCCGCAACCGGCAGCGGTCGTGCGCAGAGCAGAACGCCAAGAACAAATCCCAGGACAAGTATTCTCATTGGTTACTCCGAATGCTTCGCCGCCGTCCCGCCCGACCGGAGCAGACGACGAAGGGTGTCCACCGTGGTGGCGTGACCGGTGTTGTGCGCGACATTCTGATACTCCCGCGGATCCGCGTCGTGGTCATACAGCTCAACGCCCGCGCGCCCGTCGTCCCATTCCGTGTACCGCCAACGCTCGGTCCGGACCGACCGGCCCATGACGTTGCCGGCTCGCAAGACCTGGGTGTAGGCGGGCCGGTCGTGCACCGCGCTCGGATTATCGAGCAGAGGCCGGAGGCTGACCCCGGCCAGGCCGAGCGGTGCCGCCACGCCGCAGAGATCGGCGAGGGTGGGAAACAAGTCGACCAGCTCCACCACCCGCGGCGACGCGCGGCCGTTGCCCTGACCGCCGGGCACATGAACGATCAACGGCACGCGGGCACTCTCCTCGAAGATCGTTCCTTTGTGCCAAACCCCGTGCTCGCCAAGATGCCAGCCATTGTCGCCGAGGAAGACGATGATCGTCGTCTCCGCGAGGCCGAGGCGGCCCAGCGCGGCGAGGAGCCGGCCGAGCTGTGCGTCCATGAAGGTCGTCGTGGCGTAATAACCTTGGAGCAGCTTCAACATCTCCCGGGGCACCCCGTAATTCGGTTCCGGGTTGGTGTACGCCAGGGGAGGCACGCCCTGACGCGAACCGGGGTCGGGTAAGCGCAGGGATTCGACGGGGTACAGATCGAAGTATTTCTTCGGGGCGATCCACGCCGCGTGGGGCCGGCGAAAGCCCACCGCGATGAAGAACGGCTTGTCGCGCTTTGTCTCGAACAACCCGATCGCGTCGCGCACCGCCTGGCCGTCCTCCTGATCGTCGTCATCCCCTTCCGCCATGATGCGGTGGTTGAGTTTGTCGTTGGGGGCAGGAGCCCCTTCGAGGTGCAGATAGTCCCCCTTCAGCCCGCGCTCGGTGGGCTTCGTGTTGATGCGGAAGTCCCACGCCCGCGCGTCGTCCAACTTCCAAGT
Organism: uncultured Opitutia bacterium; assembly: GCA_903820035.1. Lineage (GTDB taxonomy): Bacteria > Verrucomicrobiota > Verrucomicrobiia > Opitutales > Opitutaceae > ER46. The sequence goes on along the minus strand of CAIJFT010000068.1, from coordinate 33,479 downwards.
GCCGGGCTTCTCCTCCGGCCGGCGCGGGTCCCACTGGCTGACGTGGAAAATCTTCGCGATCGACGCGGTGAAGTAGCCGCTCTCGCGCAACCGTTGCGGCAACGTCACGACGTCCGGCAGCGTCGTCCGCAGCGCCGTATCGTTGCCGTAGATCCGCGTCGTATCGGGACGAAGTCCGGACAGAAACGAGTTCCGGGACGGATTGCACACCGGGTACTGCACATACGCGCGATCGAAACGCACGCTCCGGGCCGCGAGCGCATCGAGGTGCGGAGTTTGCACCACGCGGTCGCCGTACGTGCCGAGGTGGTTGCACAGATCGTCGGCGACGATGAAGAGGACGTTGGGCCGGGACGGCACCCCGGCCCCATGGATCCGGACCGCGAGCAACGGTAGCAAACCGACGGCGACCAGAAAAAATGGATGCATGGCGGAGCCGGAGTTGATGAAGGTGGCCGTCTGCTTCAGACGCTGGACGGCGCACCTCACCGGAGCGAATGATCAGAATCCGACGGTCGCCGATAGCGACCAGCGGAACGGCGTGGGGTAGAGGAAGCGGTACTGGCCGATTGCATCGGCATCAGCGACCACCGGATCGTTGACGTTGAGAATATTGTCGAAGTTCGCCTGCAGCTGGACCCGTCGTCCGAGAACCGTCACCGGCTTGCGCAGGAGCACGTTCACGAAGGTGTCACCCCGCGCAAATATCGGAGTGATGCCTCCGATATAACCGACCACCGGCTGGCTCCGGTACCGTAGTCCGGCTCCGATGGTCAGTTGATTGAGCAACGAGGTGTCGGACTTCAGGGTATAGGCGGAAAAAGCACTGCCGGTGTACTCGCGCAGCTGGCGGCGGGTGACGCCATTGGCGCCGAGGATCGTGGTGACGAAATTGTCGATCGTATCCACCGCCGTCGCCACCGTCGAAGGCTGGCCGGTCTTCGGGTCCGTGGCGGGCACGCCGCTGATGGGTGCGATGAGCGGACGCGATCCCTGCGCGAGCCAGCCCGCCCGGCGCTCGGCAATATAGGCGCGGTTGCGCGGTTGATTGTTGGCCTGGGTCCCCTGCGTCTGGGCAAAATTCAAGGTGAAGCGCCATTGGCTCGTGGGATTCGCCGTCACCTCCAACTCATAACCTTTACCCTCGGTATCGATACCGTCGCGCGACGTCGGGCCCGCGACCCGCGTGGGGTCGCCGATCGCTTCGTAAACTTCGTTGATCGCGTTGACGAGGCCACCGTCCGCAAACACCTGGCGATTGACCTCGCTGGTGTTGTAGCGCGTCAGGCTGGCGTAGAGCCGGCCGCCCATCAGCCGGAACTTGAGGCCGTAATCCTTGCCCTTGCCGCCCTTGGGGCCGAGTTGGCTGCCGTTGATCGTCGGCGTGCTCTGCGGCACAAAATTATTCGACTTGTTGTAGAACGCCGACACCCACGGCGTCAGGTGGAGCACCGCGCCGAACGTGCGGGTGTCACCGCCGAAGTCCGTCGACGCCGCATTGAGCGTCTGGAACGAAAATTCCCGCGTCACCGCATCCTGGGTCGCGGTGCCGCCGAAATTCTTCTGTTCGTCATGCCGAATCCCGCCGGTGACGACCAGCCGGTCCTTCAGCAGGTTCGCCTGACCGGCGACCATGCGGGAATCCAGTTCGTCGCGCGTGGCGAGCCCCTGGTTCTGGATCCGGCGGAATCCGGACGTCACGCCACCTTGGCTGAACTGAAAGTGCCGCGCATCCACGCCACCCTTCGCCCCGGAGCCGAACGGATCGAGATAAGCGCGGCGGTAGAGCCGGTTGTTGGCGTTCGTGAGATCGCGCGGGTAGTTGGCGTCGCCCGCCGGCGTGGTGTTGACCTCGAACAGATTGTCGTTCCGGGACCGGTTGATGCGGCGGCTGAGCAACCCGGTGACCGAGTACTTTCCGAGCCAGGGATTTTTTCCGGTCAGATCGAGCGTGTAGGCGCCGGTCGCGCGAAAATCGTCGGTGGTCGTATCGAAGGTCTGCTGCTGCGCGTTGGATTCGATATACAGTTTCCCGACGTTGGGGTTGGGCTGGCCGCCCGGCAACTGGGCGTTGGGGTCGGCGCGGACCACCGCATCGCCCCAATTGGAACTGGTGAGCCAGATTCGGCCCGAATCCTGGCGATTGACGGCGCCTTCGAACCAGAACGGGCCGACCTTCTGCTCCAGGAAAACCCCGGTCGCGAGAAACCGGCTGTTGGAGAGGTTGCCGTCGCCACTGACGTTCGCCTTCAGGGGCAGGACGGAGAAGTTCGTCAAAGCCCGCGGAATCCCGGTGGAGAGGGCGGTCCCGGCGGATGACGTGTTGACGGATCCGAACCAGCTGGCGACCGCACCGGACATCGCGTCATGGACATAAACCCGGGACGTACTGCGCGCGGTACCCGCGACGACGGTACCATAGGCGGCGGAGACGGTCCGGCCGGCGTTGAGCCACGGAGTAACCGAATCGCCGGGGAGGAACGAATTGCTGAGGACCCGATCATACTCGCCGTATTCCCCGTCGAAGCGGATTTCCGTATTCTTGAATGGCCGGTAGGTCATCGCCAGGGCCGCGCCCTTGCGTTTCGCCGCCACGAAGTCGCGCCAGCTTTCCTGTGATTGCAGCACGCCGTTGAGCCGGACCGCGAAGTCCTTCGTCACCTGCCGGCCATAGTCGAAGGTCGCCCGTTTTTCGTCCCCCGCCCCGAGACGCACGGCCAATTGGCGGATGTCGCGACCGAAGACGGCCCGTTTGGTGGTCGTGTTGATGATGCCGCCGGGACCGCCGGTGCCGAAGAGAATCGAGTTGGGTCCACGGGAGAAGTCGATCCGCTCGGTGTTGTAGGTGTCGCTCTCCAGCCCCCACTGGAAGTAGTTTCGCCCGAGACTCGATCCTCCGAATCCGCGGATCGAGACCGGCAAATCACCCGAACCGCTCGCATTGCCGGTTGAATCGGTGCGATCCGGCTCGGCATTCAAGGAATAGGTCAACGCCTCGGCCACGTTGGTCGCGCCAATATCCCCCAGAAAATCCTTGGTCATGACGGATATCGAGGCCGGGGTATCGAGCAGCGACGTGTTCAGCCGTGAGCCCGCCAACGTACCCGACGCGAGATATCCGGTATCTTTTGTGGTCGATACCGTGAACGGCGAAAGCTCCACCGGAGATTCCGCCGCGGGACGGGCAGCGACACCAGTGGACGACGGCGCGGTCTGGGCCTGGCCGTGGGGAAACGCCAGGAGAAGCGGAAGGGTAAACCCAAAGGCCTTCAAAAGGCGGCGGGAGGGGGTGGGATTTTGCATGGGATTAAGTCGGGTGCGGGTTTGCAGTGAAAAAAGGGAGGAGTCTGGGCGCGGAGGCTTCGCGTTCGCGGAGCTCAGTATCCGCCCCGCCCGAGGGCGGAATTATCGGCCGCAACCGGCCGGCCGGCGATTTCGGCGGCTTCGCGTCGGCGAAACTCGTCCAGCATCGCCGCCGTCGCCGTGGCGCCACAACGGCTGCCCCCGAGATCGCGGACTTTGATCAGGCCGTCGAGATCACGCACGCCGCCGGCCGCCTTGACCTGCACCCGGGGTGAGCAACTGGCGCGCATCAGCGCGAGATCGTGCTCGGTCGCGCCCTTGTAGTTGTAGCTGCCATCGGCCTGCTTCACGAAGCCGTAGCCGGTCGACGTCTTCACCCAGTCGGCCCCGGCCTTTTCGCAGAGCTGACACAACTTCCGTTTAAAATCGTCGCCATCCAGGCCGGCGCCGCCTTTCGCCAAATAGTCGTTTTCGAAAATGACTTTCACCTTGGCGCCGTGGCGGTGCGCCTCGTCGCAAACCGCCCGGACGTCGCGCCCAACATAATCCCAATCGCCGCCGAGCGCCTTGCCGTGGTTGATGACCATGTCGATTTCAACGGCGCCGTCGCGGCATGCCAATTCGGTCTCGTAGCGTTTCGACTCGGTGGTCGCGTTGCCGTGCGGAAAGCCAATCACACATCCGACCTTCACGTCGGTGCCGCGCAACCGCGCCGCGGCCCGCGCGACCGCGTAGGGCTTGATGCAGACCGACGCGACATCGTAGCGCGCCGCGAGGTCGCAGCCCTCGTCGAGGTCCCGGTCCGTCATGGTCGGATGCAGGAGCGAGTGGTCGATCATCTTGGCGAGCTCGGCGTAGGAATATTTCATCGGCGGGAAAAATGCGGGCGGAGGAAACGGGCGGCCGACTGCAGCGCCCGGCGTCGGCCGGCCAGCGTCGGACCGAAGGTCGGGTCCTCGACTTCGATGCAAACCGCCCCCGCGTAACCCACCCGCCGGAGCGCGGCGACAAACCGCGGCCAGTCGAGGGCGCCGCGGCCGGGAATGCGGGGCTCGTGCCACTCCAGCGGATACGCAAACCGGCCGACCTGATCCAGGCGGTCGGTCAGGATCGCGACGTCCTTCGCGTGCACATGAAACAGCCGGTCGCGAAACTCCCGCAGCGGCGCGATCGCATCCATGTCCTGCAGGACGAAGTGCGACGGGTCGTAGTTCAGGCCGAAATTCGCCGCGGAGATATCGCTGAAGGCACGCCGCCACAGCGCCGGCGTCGTCAGCAGATTCTTGCCGCCCGGCCACTCGTCGCGGGTGAACAGCATCGGGCAATTCTCGATACCGAGCAGAATCCCGTGGTCGGCGGCAAACGCGACGAGCGGCCGCCAGGTCTTGAGGAAGCGCGGCCAGTTCTCGTCGACCGTCTTCGTCCAGTCGCGGCCGGCAAAGGTGTTGACGTTCTTCAGCCCGAGCCGGGCGGCCGCCCGGATGACGCGCTTGAGGTGATCCGTCGCCCGCTTCGCCGCCGCGCGGTCGGGGTCCAATGGATTCGGATAATAACCCAGGGCGCTGATCGTCACGCCGTGATGCGTGCAGCGGGCCCGGATGTCGTCGGCCTGCGCCGCCGTGAAGCCCGTGACGTCGACATGCGTCACGCCGGCATACTTGCGCTCCGCCTTGCCGACGGGCCAACACATCAGCTCGACGGTGGATAGTCCCTGCGCGCGGGCCAGCGCCAGCACCGCATCCAGCGGGAGGTCGGGAAAGAGGGCGGAAACGAAACCGAGTTGCATGGGGACGGGGCGCGAAACCATCAGGCGGATGCAGTCACCGGCATCCAGGCGCCGCGACGGTGACTTTCGGCGATCGCGGCTCCCAGCAGAACCTCCCGGTGACCGTCGGCGAAGGTGGCGTAGGGGGAATCCGGTGACGGCCGGCCGGCGGCGATGTCCGTGTAGATGGCGCGGAACATTTGCTTGAAGGTGTCCGGGTAACCCTCGGCATGGCCGCCGGGGTAATTGGAATACCGGGCCGCCGAAGCATCCATGAGCGCGGGATCGCGCCGGAGCAGGCGGCTGGGTTCGTCGCGTTCGCCGATCCAGAGTTCGTCGGGGTTCTCGCTGTTCCACGCGAGCGACCGGCGGGAGCCGGAAATCTCCAACCGGATGCAGTTCTTTCTGCCGGCGGAAACCTGCGAAAACGTACACGCGCCGCGGACGCCACCGCGGAACCGCAGCAGCACCGAGCCGACGTCATCCGTTGCCACGGGCACCGGGCGACCCTCGCCGCGCGCTTCGGCGCCGGCTCCGGCAAAGGTCTCGCTTGAGCCTACCGACGGGCTGCGCCGCACCGGGTGCACCGTGCGCAGATCGGCCACCACGCTTTCCGTTTCGAGGCCGGTGATGAAGGTCACCAAATCGAGCCAATGGGTTCCCACGTCTCCGACGGCGCGCAGTTCTCCGCCGGCCTGGGCGTCCACCCGCCAGTTGAAATCCGTCGGGTAAAGCAGCCAGTCCTGTTGGTAGCTGCCGTGGACGTGAAAAATGTCGCCCAGCTCCCCGCGCCGGACGAGCGCGCGGGCATGCAGGGCCAGCGGATAGAAACGGACGTTGTAACACACCGCGCAGACCTGCCGCGGATGCGCCGCCGCGGCCGCCGCGAGCTCGGCGGTTTCGGCCGGATCAAGGGCGAGCGGCTTTTCGCAAATGACGTGCTTGCCCGCGGCCAGCGCCGCCAGGACCTGCTCCCGGTGCAGCCGGTTCGGCGTGGCGAGATGGACGGCGGCCACGGCGGGATCGGCGAGCACCGCGGAGAAATCGGGATAGCCGTGCGCCAGGCCCAGCGTGGCCGCCGCCGCTTGCGATTTCTCCGGCGACGAACCCAGCACACCCCGCACGGTGACCCCGAGGCGGCGCAGCCCCTCGACGTGCACCGGTCCGATAAAACCGGTGCCGACCACGGCGGCAGAAATACGGGCGAAGGGGTTCAAGGCGGGGAAACGGCCTCAGCATACGCGGGCGTCGGGCCGTTGGCCATATCCGCGCCCGCAAAGACCTGTCGTTTCGGGCACTGGGGTTGACCGCAGGGATTGCGCGCGACACGGTGTCCCCTGCCCTGGCCCCGCCTCCGACGCCCATGAAGGTTCACAAGGATCGTTTTCGTCGCCCGCAACAGGCCGACGCCGCCGTGCGGCTGCGGCCCGTCTTCGACGACTTCCACCTGCTCCGGATGGAGGGCACGTACGAGTACCCCCGGCATCAGCATACGAACTACGAGGTGATTCTGGTCGAACGGGGTCCGTACCGCTGCGAGGTGAACGGCGTGGAGCTCTCGCTCAAACGCGGCCAGGCGCTCGTGATCAAACCCGGGGACTGGCACCAGGATCATCTGCGGCACGGCCAGCGGCACTACGTGATCCACTTTCGCATTCTCGCCGGCGAGGCCGGCAAGCGGGATCCGGAACTGTTCCGCCCCGGCGTAACGGCCGACGAGCAAATTTGTACCGGCGACTTCTCCTCCGAAGCCTGGGTCCTGCGCGAACTCCGCCGGGAAACGCTGGCGGGGGAGCGCTTCGCCGGCGCGGTGCAGGACAGCCTGCTCGAAGTGTTGTTTTGGCGGCTGCTCCGGGGCCTGAACCCGGCCGCGCTCAGCCACGAGCTGCGCCGGCTGCCGGCTCGCGAGCGCCAGCGGGAGGAAATTGCGACCGCCCTCGCCGGCTTCATGGCCGGCAACCCCGGCGTGCGGGAACTCGCCGCCGCCCTGCACATGAGCCCGCGCCACCTCACCAACCGTTGCCGCACCCTCTTCGGGCAATCTCCGGCGCGCCTGCTCCTCCAGTTGAAACTGCGGCGCGCCGCCGAGTTGCTGACCCACAGTTCGCTGCGCGTCAGCGAAGTCAGCGAGACGCTCGGCTTCGTGAATCCGTTTCACTTCTCCCGCGTCTTCCGCCGGCACTTCGGCCACGCTCCCTCCCTTCGCCCGCCCACCCCGCGATGAAACGCCCCGCCGCCGAAGAGATCTTCGACTACCTCGCCGCCACCGATCCGCTGCCGGATACTCCGGTGGACGCGATTGTCGGTTTCGGCACATTCGATCTCGGCCTGCCGCGACTCTGCGGGGACCTTTACCAGCGCGGCTGCGCCCCGTGGCTGATCTTCACGGGCGGAATCGGGGCCGGCACCGCGGATCTCGGCCAACCGGAAGCCGATGCTTGGAGGACTGAACTAAAACGGAGCCATCCCCACATTCCGGCCGAGTGCCTGATCCTGGAGAATCGATCCACGAACACGGCGGAGAACATCCGTTTCACGGCGGAGTTGCTCCAGCGTGATCATCCCGCCCGCGCCTTCGGCGCCGGCATCCGGCGCGTGATCGGCGTCGCCTCACCCTCCCGGCTGCGGCGGGTGGCTCTCACTTGGAGAAAACTGCAGCCGACCGTGCCGCTGCTGCGCATGCGGCCGCCCGCGGCCACCTATGCCACCGAGCAAGCACTCTACACCGCGAAAGGCTTTGACTACGACGCGCACCTCGCGGGCGAGATCGAACGGATCATCGACTACGCCGAGCGTGGCTGGACGGCGCGTGAGCCCCTACCCGCCCTGATTGCGGCGGCTTACAGGGAGATTCGCGACGGCGTTAACAAGCCATAGCCCGGCGGCCAAAAAAAAGGGGCCGCCCGAAACCCGCGGGCGGCCCACACAACCTGTCGAACCTACGTGTATGAACTACGCGGAGAGAGACGCACGAGGTGCGGGGAACGTTCAAGCCGCGGATCACCGCCCGGCCTCGAATTGACCCGGCCGTAACCTGCGCCACCGATCCGTCACGCTTCGGCGGGTTGAATCCGGCTTCAACCCGCGTAGCGCTGCCGCGCCGGCACCTGCACCAGTTCGCGGCCCGGTAGAATGCACGCGGTCAATGCCCCGCCCTGCACGCACGCGGTGTCGATGCCCAGCGCCCAAGGCGACCGCACCGGCTCGGGGCCCGGCGTATGGCCGTACACGACGAAGGGCGGGCCCTGCCAAAGTTCCGACCAGTGCGGCGCGGCGGGATATTCGGAGCGCTTGTGGGGCTCACCGTCGGGGCCGACAACCTGGATGCGGGTCACCACCCGGGCCGGTTGCCCCCGCCACGGCCGGCGCGGCAAAAATCCCCCGTGGACCAGCACCGTCGCCAGTCCCTCGACGCGCGCGGTCAGCGGCATGGCCTCCAGGTACGCCCACTCTTTCGGCCCGAGTTGCTTCAACGTGTCGTAGTCGGATCGCTTGAGGTGGGTGGGATCCCCGGTGCGCCGGTAGTTGAGGAGCCGCAACTCGTGGTTGCCGAGCAGGGATGATTGCGCGTGCTGCCGGGCCAGCGCGATGACCCGGGCACTTTCCGGTCCCCGATTGACGAGATCGCCGAGCAGCACGATGCGGTCGTGGCGCGCCGGAGCCACCTTGCCCAGGAGTGCTTCGAATTCATCGGCGCAGCCGTGGATGTCGCCGATGGCGATGACGCGGCCCTTCATGTCTCGGTGGTGCGGCGCACGGATGGCAATGCCCGGTTAGCCGCACGCAACGCCGGTCAACGCACTCAAACCACCACGCTCTCGCTCTCCTCCGGCAATTCGACCGGCGAGGCCGGCACGTCCATCGGGTAGTCCCGCAGGAAGCCGTTGAAGTCGATCAACTCAAAGCGGCCGTCCCAGTGCTCGACGATCGCCGTCAGCGATTCGACCCAGTCGCCTGAATTCAGATAATGGATATCACCGATCATCTTGTCGGCCGAGGTGTGGATGTGGCCGCACATCACGCCGGTGCAGCCGCGGGCCCGTGCGAGATCGGCGATGTGCCCCTCGAAGTTGGAGACATGGCTGACCGCCTCCTTGACGCGGGCCTTGATGGCGCGGCTCAACGACCAGTACTCCTTGCCCCGCCAGACCCGCCAGCGGTTGTAGAGGCGGTTCAGGGTCAGCAGCGCCCGGTAGCCCCAGTCGCCGAGGTGCGCGAGGAACACAAAGTTCTTCGTCACCGTATCGAAGATGTCGCCATGCAGCACGAGATAGCGACCGCGCGGCCCTTCGTGCACGTGGTCCTCGACAATGTGCAGATTCTCGAATTGCAGCGGGAGGAAACTGGCGAGGATGTCGTCGTGGTTGCCGCGGAGGTAGATCACCTCGGTGTCGCGCTTCTCGAGTTTCTTCAGGACGATCCGGATGAAACGCGTATGCGCCTTCGTCCACTGGCCGCCGCGCCGCAACTGCCACCCGTCGATGATGTCGCCGTTGAGGATCAGCTTCTCGCAACGCACGGAGCGGAGAAAATGGTTCACCTCCTCCGCCTTCGAATCGGAAGTGCCGAGGTGGACGTCGGAGAGGATGACCGTGCGAACGTGCAGTTTCATGGCAGTTGAAGGGCAAACCGGGCGGAGTCCGGCAAGGGCTTGACCGCGCCGACCCGCGACGCCGCCGGCACGAGCAGGCGCAGGCTGCGCGGCTTGACCGCCACCTGGACCCGGCCGGCGGCAAAGTGCGTTTCACCATCGGTGTGCAGGACCGCCGGCGCCGGCCGCTCGATGACAAACTGCGGGCCGGTCAGGCGCACCACATGCCGGCTCCGGTCCAGATTGCCGAGGAAGAGCCGCGGGACCAACAGGGCCGCGGCGGCGATGCCCACCGCGCGGATGGCGACGAGATCGAGTTGGCCGTCGTCCACGCGCGCCCCGGGGGCGATGCGGGCGTGATTGCCGTACTGATCCGAGTTGGCCACGGCCACGAGCAGCACGTCCAGCGTTTCGTCTCCACCACCGCCGGTTATCCGTACCCGGGTCGGCTGAAAGCTGCGGAACGCCGCCCACGCGGCCCGCGTATAGCCCGGCAGTCCGCGGCGGGTCAGGCGGTTGAAACGCTCGCCCACCACCGCGTCGAGGCCGAGACCCATGGCGTTGACGAAGGGCCGGCCGTTGGCCGTGCCGGTATCGATCGTGGCGACGCTGGCCCCCACGCCGGTGGCGAGCCGCAAGGCGTCCAAGGGCGAGCGCGGCAGGCCGAGGTGCAGCGCCAGTCCGTTGCCGGAGCCGCACGGCACCAGCGCCAGCGCCGTCGGCGTGCCGATGAGGCCCTGCGCGACTTCATTGACCGTGCCATCGCCGCCGACGGCCACGACGACCGCGCAGCCGGCCCGCGCCGCCAGGGCGGCCATCTGCGTCGCATGTCCAGGTCCGTCGGTGATCGCAAAGTCCGCATCCACTCCGCGCGTCCGGATGAAATCACGGATGTAGCCCGCAAACTCCGGCCGGCGGCGGTTGGCCCCCGAGTGGGGGTTGAAGATGAAACAGGATTTCATGCGGTCGCAGCCGCCGGCGGCCAAGCGAAGGGGGCATCGGTTTCACCCGCCGGCCGGGCCATCGCTCCGAGGATGGCGGACACCACCTCCGGGCCCGCCGTCGGATGGGCGATCCGGCGCAACGCAAGCCGCCACCGCCGCCACTCCCGACCCTCGTCGGCAAAGGCCCGCTGCAGTGCGGCCAGAACCGCGTCGGGGGTCTCGGCCAAGGCACCGACCCCGTGCCGACGGAGCAGCTCGTAGTTGCCCTCCTCCTGGCCGGGCACGATCTGATTCACAATCATTGGACAGCCGGCCGCGAGCGCCTCCTGCGTCGTGGCGCCGCCGGCTTTGCTGACGACCACATGATGCGTCATCAACAAACGCGGAATCTCGGAGGTCCAACCGAGGATAGTCGCGGGCGCCCGGCGGCCCGCCGCCAGCCGGCTGAGTTCGGTCTGCAGCCCGGCGTTCCGGCCCACGGTGCAGGTGACTTCCCAGTTCGTTTCCTGCAGGAGGCGCCGGGCCGTCTCCGCCGAACCCCGCGTGCCGGAGTTGATGATGTAGAGCACCCGCGGCACGGCGCCGGCGGCCAGGTCCGGCGGCGTCAGTCGACCCTCGTTGTCCGCGAAAAACGGCGGCACGGGAAAACCGGATACGGCGATCAGCTCCGGGTCGACGCCCGCCTGCAGCAGCGCGGGCCGCGAATCCTCGTTCGGGAGAAACCACCCCGCCGCCCCGGCCCGCCACCAGAGCGAATTGATGCTGATCGAGTCGGTGACGACGTTGAAAAAAGGAACCGCCATCCCCTCCTCCTCCGCCAACACCCGCAGGAGGAAGGCGTACACCGGGTAGGTGCAGCAGATGGCGACGGGGTCCTCCCGGGCAATGACCGCAGAGAGGACTTTGCGTTCGGCCTGCAGCCCGCGCAGCAGTTGGGGCACGGCCGCGGACCGGTCGAGCCAACCATACGCGGCCCGCCAGAGGTTGGGCGCATGGTTGATCAAACCGAGATAGGCCCGCCGCGTGAGTTCGTTCAGCCGCGGCGCGGCCAAGGCGAAAACATCGACGACGACCGCCTGCCCCCGGCCGTTGCGTGCCTCCCACGCCGTGGCCAAGGCCCGGGCGGCCGCGTTGTGACCTTCGCCGTATCCGGCGGTGAGAATAAGCAGGCGGAGGTTCATGAGCGCAGCGGCAGCGAAAGGGTCACGGGGTCGTTGGGTGTATCCGGACTCTGGCCACGGGCATAGGCCGCCAGATCGGATTCGAAGCGGGCGATGACCGCGGACCACGACTGCCCCTCCACCGCGGCGCGGGCGGACGCCTGCAACTGGGCCCGCAGGAGGTCGTCGGTCGCGAGCAGCACCGCGGCGTCGATCAGCGCGGCCTCGTCGCCCAGCGGTACCGCCAGGCCGTTGTGGCCGTGTCGCACAAACCGGCGCGCGGCCGCGTAATCAAAACCGGCCACGGCCAGCCCGCTCGCCATCGCTTCGGTCAGCACGTTGCCGAACGTTTCGGTGACGCTCGCGTGCAGGTAAATGTCGGCGGAGGCGTAGTAGCGACCGATTTCCTCCCGCGAAAAGAAGCCCGCGAAAATGCACTCGGGGTGTTCGCGCTGCAGCCGGGCGCGCAGCGGTCCTTCCCCGGCGAGCACAAACTTGAGACGCGGATTCGCCACCCGCATGGCCGCGTAGGCCCGGAACAGCAGGCCGTAGTTTTTTTCCGCGGCCATGCGGCCGACGTGGAGCACCACGGGTGTGTCGGGCGCCGCGCCCCAACGTTGCCGCAGTTCGGGTTGCCGCCGGATCGGGTGAAACTGCCAGGTGTCCACGCCGCGGGAGAGCTGGCCGACCGACCGGAATCCGCCGTCGCGCAACTCCGCGGCCAGTTCCGGAGTCGGCGCAAACGTGCAGGCCGTCCGGTTGTGGACCCGGCGCAACCACGCAAGCACCAGCCGGCCGAGCGGGGCGAAGCCGTAGTCCCGCGTGTAGGTGTGGAAGTTGGTGTGAAAGCTCGAGGTCACCGGAATGCCCAGATCCCGCGCCGCGGTGATGGCCGAAGCGCCGAGCGGTCCTTCGGTGACAACATGGACCAAATCCGGACGCTCGTCGCGCCACCGCGCCCTTAGGCGGCGCCCCGCGGGCAGCCCGAGCCGGATCTGGGGATAACCGGGAATGGGGAAGCCCGGCAGCGGGACCTCGGAAAACTCCGGCCGGATCTCACCCGCCGGCAGGTCGTCCCGCCGCGGCCGATACACCGTGACGGCATGCCCCCGGCGGCCGAGTTCACGCGCGATGACCCCGAACGTCATCGCCACGCCGTTGACCTCCGGCGGGAACGTTTCGGTGACGAGGGCGAGTTTCACGGGGGCGATGAGGTGGATTCCTTTCGCTCATTAGAACCCGCCCGTGTCGCAATACCGCGTCGGCCCGGTTACGCTTGGGCAACAATCCGTCGTCGCAGACCGGGCCGCCCGGTCAACGCCCCGGCGCATTCGCCCCGCCAACGTTCCGGCCTTAGACCCGTGGCCTGACGACGACGCGTTTCCTCGTCGCCGCGTCGCCGCGCAGCGCCGACGTGGTCGATCGAACGTTCGCTTGGACGGTTACACCAGGCGCCAGGCTTCCTCAACCCGCCGCGGGCAGTGTGATAAAGAATTCCGTACCCTCGCCCGGCGCGCTCTCGACGCGGACTTCCCCGCCGTGGGCGTGCACCACGTTCTTCACGATCGCGAGGCCGAGCCCGGTGCCGCCCTGTTCACGCGTCCGCGCCTTGTCGGCCCGATAGAACCGCTCAAAAATTCGTTCGCGCGATTCGGCCGGGATCCCGGGGCCATCGTCGCGCACCGTCAACTCCACCCGCCCCCGTTCGAGGACGCGCCCGCCCACGACAACCGTGCCACCCTCGCGCCCGTACTTGATCGCGTTGTCGATGAGATTGATGAGGACCTGCCGCAGGCGCTCGGGATCAGCGTGGGCGCTCACGTCGGCGGCCACGCGGTTTTCGAGGCGCACGCCACGCGCGCCGGCGACGACCGCGGAGTCATCCAACGCCTCCTGCGCGGCCTGTTGCAGCGGCAGGTCGGTCAGGTTGAGTTCGATCCGACCGGAATCGAGCCGCGCCAGGAGCAGGAGATCGTCGATGAGGAGCGTGAGGCGGTTCGCCTGTTTCTCGATGATCGCCAAGAACCGCACCGTGATCGCGGGATCGTGCCGGCCCCCGTCAACGAGCGTCTCCGCGGCGCTCTTGATCAGCGAGAGCGGCGTGCGCAGCTCGTGGCTCACGTTGGCGACAAATTCCTGGCGCACCGCTTCAAGCTGACGGAGGCGGGTGAGGTCGTGAAAAACCAAGATCGCCCCGTCGCGCGTTCCGGCCGCGGTGCGCAGGGCGAGGGCGTTGACCTGCAGGTAGCGGGTTTCCGCCACACTCTCGAGCCGGAGTTCGTGGTTTAGCACCTCCGGTTCATGCTCAAGCCGCGCGACCAGGGCCGCGACCTCGTGGTGCCGGGTGGCCTCGAGCACCGTGCGCCCCTCGGCGGGCGGAACAAAATCAAAGAGAGCGCCCGCGGCCCGGTTGGCCAGCCGGATACGGCCATCGGCCCCGAGGACGATGAGGCCTTCGACCATCCGGTCGAAAAGAGCCGAGGTCCGCTCCGCCTGCGCATGCAATTCCTCCCGCCGCCGTTCGCTGAGCGAGGCGAAATCCCGCGCCTGCCGCTGCTGCTCCTGCCGCAACTGGTCGCGGTACCACCAGACCCCGATACCGAGGCCCACCGCGAGGAGCAGAAGGAGGATGACGAGAAGGGTCATTGCGGACGAAAGTCCAAATCCCCGTGAAGCAAACGCCAAAGAAATTCAACCGGGCGGGCGGATTTAATGCTCCCGCCGGAGTAACCCGGCACCGGAACTGAGCGTAAGATCGTTGGATCGACCCCGCTCACTCGCCCGCCTTGAAGCGGTAACCCACGCCGCGGATCGTCTCCAGATAATCGGCGGCCGCGCCGATTTTCTCCCGCAACCGGCGCATGTGGGTGTCCACCGTCCGGCTGTCGATCGGGTTGTCGTAGCCCCAGACGTCCTGCAATAACCGCTCGCGCGTCTGCACGCGGCCGCGCCGCCGGGCGAGGATTTCCAAGAGCTTGAATTCCGTGGCGGTGAGCTCAATCGCGGTGCCGGCGACGGTCACCCGGTGGCGCGGCACATCGATGGCCAAAGTCCCGAATTGCAGCACCGAAATCGGCTCCTCCGCCATCTTGACGCGGGCCAGCAGTTTCTTGATGCGCAGGACGAGCTCACGCGGGCTGAAGGGTTTCGTGACGTAGTCATCGGCGCCCAGTTCGAGGCCGATCACGCGATCCATTTCGGCCGCCCGCGCCGTCAGCATCAGGATGGGAATCGCCGCCGTCGCGGGATCGCGGCGGAGAATCTTACAGACCTCCAACCCGTCCACTTCGGGCAACATGAGATCAAGCACGATCAGGGCGGGACGCTCATCGCGCGCCATGCTGATCGCGCGGGCACCGTCCTTGGCGAAGATCGGCGCGTAGCCGGCCTCCTTCAGTTTGAAACCGAGGATTTCCAACGCGTCCGGCTCGTCGTCGACGACAAGGATCTTAGGCTTCATGGCGGCGTTGGTCGGCGTGGCGGATATCCTTCGCCTCGTAAAGGTACACGACCTCCTCGGCGATGTTGGTGGCGTGGTCGGCGATGCGCTCGATGGCCTTCGAAATGTCCATGAGGTGCAGGCAGCGCGTGATCGTCGTCGGCCGCTCGACCATGTAACTGGAAAGTTCGCGGTGCAGCTGCCGGTTCAGGTCGTCGACGTCCTGGTCCCGGGGGATCACACTGCGGGCCAACTCCGGCTGGCGATTGACGAAGGCGCTGATCGCGTCGCGCAGCATCTCCAGCGACATCTTGGTCATGCGCGGGAGATCAATGTACGGCTTGAGCTGCGGCTCGGCGTTGAGGTCAACGGCCCGGCGGGACATCGTCACCGCTTCATCGCCCACCCGCTCCAGATTCTGGGAGATCTTCATCGCGACCGTGATGAGCCGCAGTTCGGTCGCGAGCGGGGCCTTGGCGAGGAGGTGGACGGCCGTGTCGTCGACCTCGATCTCAAATTGGTCGAGAATATTGTCATCATCCTGCACCTGCCGCGCGAGCGCCTCGTCGCGTTCCACCAATGCCCGCATGGCCCGGGTGACGGCGGATTCCGCATGGCTGGCCATGGAGATCAGGCTCTCCTTCAGCTTGGTGAGTTCCTCGTTGTAGTGGGTCATGGTGCGAAAGCGGCGGTAATCGGGAATAATTAATCGGTGGTCGGCGGGCGGCGGGCCTGAGTCTCTTGTCACCTGGTACTTCGTTCGCCCGGTCCCTTGGCCTCGTTGTCGTTTGGTCTCTCAACCCCTCAACCGAACCGGCCCGAAACATACGCTTCGGTTTGGGGATTGGCCGGATTGGTGAAGATATCGCGGGTATCGGCGTACTCAATGAGCTTGCCGAGGTAGAAAAAAGCCGTGCGGTCCGAGACGCGGGCGGCCTGCTGCATGTTGTGGGTCACGATCACGATGGAGTAACGCGTGCGCAGCTCCTGGATCAGCTCCTCAACCTTGGCGGTCGCAACCGGATCGAGGGCGGAGCACGGTTCGTCCATGAGGATCACCTCCGGCTCGACGGCGATGGCCCGGGCAATGCAGAGGCGCTGCTGTTGGCCGCCGGAGAGGCCGAGCCCGCTCTGGTCGAGGCGGTCCTTTACTTCGTCCCACAACGCGGCACCGCGCAACGAACGCTCCACGATTTCATCCAGTTCGGACTTCTTGTTGCGCCCCTGCAGCCGCAAACCGTAGGTGATATTTTCGTAGATCGACTTCGGGAAGGGATTGGATTTCTGGAACACCATGCCCACGCGCTTGCGCAGTTCGATCACGTCGACGTCGGGTTGGTAGATGTCGACGCCGTGGATCTTGATCGTCCCGCGGGCGACCCGCGTGCCCTCGATCAAATCATTCATGCGGTTGAAGCACCGGAGCAGGGTCGACTTGCCGCAGCCGGAGGGCCCGATGAAGGCGGTCACCTTCTGATGTTCGATCTTGAGGTTGATCCCGTGGAGCGCCTGCGACGCCCCGTAGAAGAAGTCGAGGTTGTCGATGTCGATCAGGTGCGTGGCGGCGGGTGCCCCGGGTTTCGCCGGAGCGGCCGCGGCCGGTTGGGCAGCCGCCAACCGCGGGGTCGGCTTTTCCGCGGCAGATGAAGGAGAAAGTGGTTCCATGACAGCGTGGACGGCGGTTACCATTTGTAGCGGTTCCGGAGACGATTGCGAAGGAGGATCGAAGCCATCGCGATGACGGCGACAATGACGAGAAACACAAAAGCCGTGCCATACTGGACGCGTTCGGTGTACTCGTTCTGCGGGATCTTTGAACTGACGACGTAGATGTGGTACGGCAGCGCCATCACACCCTGGAGAAAGAAATCGCTGAACTTCTCAACCTCCCACGGCATTTTGTCACGCACGACGTAGGCGGCGGTGAACATGATCGGCGCGGTCTCGCCGGCCACGCGCGCAATGCCGAGGATCGACGAGGTCAGGATGCCCGGCAGCGCGTACGGGAGGACGTTCTTGCGGATGGTCTGCCACTTGGTGGCGCCGAGGGCGAGCGAGCCCTCGCGGAAGCCCTTCGGCACCGCCTTGAGCGACTCCTCGCTCGCGGTGATGACCACGGGCAGGACCATGAATGCCAGCGTGAACCAGCCGGCCAGGAGCGAGACGTTCCAGCCGAAGAAAATCACGAACATGCCGAAGCCGAAGAGGCCGAAAACGATCGAAGGCACGCCGGCCAGATTGAGAATCGCCAGCCGCACAAACCGGATGAACGCACCGTCGCGGGCGTACTCGTTGAGATAGATGGCCGCACAAACGCCCAACGAAAGCGCGATTGCCATCGAGCCCAACACCAGCAGCACCGTGCCGACGATGCAGGGAAAGATGCCGCCCGCGGAATAGACGAAGCTCTCCGCCTTGACGTTCGCGGCCTCCGGATGCTGCTGCTTGAACGCCCGGAACGCGTGGTCGCCCATCTCGCGCTTTTGACCCTGCCACTCAAACACATAGAGGGACTCGGGGGCGGCGGTGAGAAACGTGGTGTTGATGAATGGCGCCTCGGTTTTGAACACGGTACCGGCACCTTTGAAGATGATGTTGGCGAAAACCGCGGCCCCGCTGAGCAGAACGACGTACGTGGCGAGGCGGAAGAGCCAGAATATGCCCCGCTCGGCCCGACGAGCGGCATTCGGTTTCGCCCGGAACAGGTGAGCGCTGTTTTCCAGATTCATCCGATGGAGATGCGGTACCGCCGCACGATTTTCTGGGCCATGAAGTTGATCCCCAGCGAAACGAGGAAGAGCACCAAGCCGACCACAAACAGCGCCCGGTAATGGATGCTGCCCCGCACGACCTCGCCCATTTCCTGCGCGATGATGCCGGTCATCGTGTGCACCGGCTCGACGACGACTGCGAGGCCGTTGGTAAAGTCCGGAATCGCGATGCGATTGCCGGCGCACAACAGGACCACCATCGTCTCGCCGATCACGCGGCCGAGGCCGAGCAGTACGGCGGAGATAATGCCCGAGAGCGAGGCCGGGACGATGATCTTGATGATCGTCTGCAAACGCGAAGCACCCAGCGCGAACGAGGCTTCCCGGAACGAACGCGGGACATTATTCAGGGCGTCTTCGGCCAGCGTGAAAATCGTCGGCACTGCGATCAGGGCGAGCAGGCACCCGGCCGTCAGGATGTTCAGCCGCTCGCTGAACGGAAAACCGGGCACCCAGGAGAGCCACGACTGCTGCGACAGCAGCCGGAGGGCTTCACCCAGGACGGCGATACCAAAGAAGCCGAGCACGACGGACGGAATCGCCGAGATGAATTCGATGCAGGGCTTGATGATCTTCTGCTCCCGTAGCGAGGCGATCTGGTTGACGTAGACCGCCGCGCCCACCCCGAGCGGCACCGCCAGGGCCAAAGCGACGATCGAGACCATGAGCGAGCCGACGAGCAGGGGAACAATGCCATACCAATCCTGCCAAAAACTGGCGGTCAGCCACTGACGACCAAAAACAAAGGCCGTGATCGTCTGCGAAACCGGGACTGGGCGGTGGTGATCCCACGTCTCGAGATTTCGTTCCACCAACGGAAGTGTGGCGAGAAAGTCGCGCGTCAGGGCCTGGAATCGCTGGGCCCGTTGCTCCAGCTCGGGGGCCGGCAGCACCGGCACCTGGTTCAGCAGCGCGGTGAGCGTGTTGGCAAATGCGTGGTTGGCCGCCTTGAAGACCGGCAGCGTCCCGCGCAGGGGTTGCAGTTCCGCGTTGAAGTCGACCGGCACGATCCGGACCGCCGCCGCTTCCACGGTCTTACCCTCCGCCAGCAATTGTCGGCGCTCCTCCTTCTTATCCTCATTGACGATGAACTTCGTCTTGATGGCCGTAGCGGTCTCGGTGAGGTCCGACAAAATGACCCGCACAGGATCGACGGCCTCACCGAACTGTCCCGCAAACTCGTCGAACTTGGCGAGCGACGCGCCGGCTGCTTCCGGCGAGAGGCCCTTTTGCTGCACCAGATGATTCAGCGACCGCAGCCGCAGGTCGGACAAGTACCGCGTCAGCGCGGTGTGATTATCGGTTTCCTCGCGGATAAAATCGACGTACTCGAGCCCCGCCTGACGGTACACCATCAGATTCTGGCGGTTTTGCCCGAAGAACCCGGCGCCTTCGCGGAAAAGAAAATAGGTGATCAGCGCGAGCACGACGATCGAGACGACCGCGTTGCCGCCAAAGAAGACCTTAATGCAATCGTCGACCGTCAGGCCGAGGAATTGCACCTTTTTCTTCTGGATGACGAAATGATCCGGCTTCGTCGTCGGAATCGACTGGCTCATGCGCAAGACTCCTGTTCGCGGGCTTGATCTAGCGTTGCTACCGCGGGTAAACCGACCCGGCGGCCGGCAGTTTTACTGCCGGCGACGGTTTGGCCCAAACCCAGGCGCTGAACGCAAGGTGACACCCGTTGAAAAAGGGTGACCCGCCGACCTAGGGTCAAGCGGGTCATTGTCACGATCCGGTGACACTGAGTCACTTCACCGGCACGAAGCCGATCTTCGCGGTTACTTTCTGGCCCGCGTCACTTAGTGCAAACTCGACGAACTTGGCCGCCTCTCCTGCAGGCTCGCCGTTGGTGTAGTAGAACGTCGGGCGGGCATAGGCGTACGTCTTATTCAAAACCGTCTCTTTGGAGGGCGTCACGCCATCGATCGACACCACTTTGATGCCTTCGGCCTGGATGTAGGCGAGGCCCACGTAACCGATGCCGTTAGGATTCTTGGCCACCTCAGAAGCAATCTGTTCGTTGCCGGCCATTTTCTGGGACGACTTGGCGTAATCGCGCTTCTTCATCGCGAGATCCTTCCAGTCGGAATAGGTGCCCGAGGAGGTGTTGCGGGTGTAGACCGAAATCTTGCCCGGCTTGCCGCCGACGGCCGACCAGTCGGTAACATCGCCGGTGAAGATTTGCTCAACCTGGCGCAGGGTCAGCTTCGCGAGCGGGCTATTGGCGTTCACGATGACAGCCATGCCGTCGTAGGCGACAATGATGGGCTTGAGGGTCACGCCCTTGGCGGTCGCGGCGGAGATTTCTGTCGGCTTCGCGCGGCGGGAGCTCATGCCGATTTGCGCGGTGCCGTCGATGATGGCGGCAATGCCGGTGGTCGAACCTTCGGCGGCGATTTCAAAGGAAACCCCCGGGTGAGTCGCCTTGTACTCCTCGGCGAGCGTCGGCACCAACTTGGCGCCCAACGTATCGGAGCCCTTGATGACAAGCTTCTGGGCAGAAGCGACAGTCGCGAGGGAAAGCGCGGCAAAGAGGAACAGTGCTTTGTTCATGGCGGTGAA
This sequence comes from uncultured Opitutia bacterium, assembly GCA_903820035.1. Classification (GTDB taxonomy): domain Bacteria; phylum Verrucomicrobiota; class Verrucomicrobiia; order Opitutales; family Opitutaceae; genus ER46. The sequence goes on along the minus strand of CAIJFT010000068.1, from coordinate 12,938 downwards.
GTGCAAATTGATGATGTGACCTGGCGGTTAAAACTGAAGCTGCATCTGGGAGCGCAGGCCCACCGTCTTGGCATCCGCCGGGCCACCCGTGACGGTGTCCTTGGTTTTGCCGGAGATGGCGCCGAGCTGGAACTTCAGGTCCTGACCACGAATGTACCAGTTGCCGCCCACGTACCACTCACTGAACTTGTTCATCGTCGGACCCGCGGGGGCGGAACGAATGACATCGCCCAGCTGGACGCCGCGACCGTCGCTATCCAACTGCTGATACCGGGCCACCGCTTCGAGGGATTCCGTCAGCATGAAGCTGGGCTGAATGTAGTAACCGGAAGGCTTCGAATCGCGCGTGGCGGAAAAGCCTTTCTCGATATTGGCGGACAGGTACTCCGCGAGGAGGTTGAAGCGGCCGTAGGTGATATCCGTGTAGTAGGAATAGACGTTCAGGTCGAAGCCGCGGCCGAGGTTCGTGTTGCTGGCGCCGCCCTGGTCGGGCAGCACGCCCATGCCGAAACCGGCGATCCACGTGCCGGCGTTTTCGGCGAACTTGCCGTTGAGCCCGACATTACCCCAGAACGCCTTGCGATTCGTGGCGTTGGTGCCGACTGCGGAGGCACCGGCGAAGGTCTCGTCGCGCTCGGGATTGGTGATGGCGGCACTGTAGACAATACCCACGGAGTTATTGATCTCCTTCTTGCCGTCCAGGAAAGCGCCGATGCGATAGCTGCCGGCGCCAAGGCGGCGGCCGTTGTTGGTTTCGACGAAGAAACGCGTGACGCCGGAACGCTCGATGGACTTGAGGTTGCCGCTGGAGCCGCGCTCTTCGTTAACGACGTTCACCTTGCGGAGACCGAAGTTAAAGGAGAGGTCGGGCGTCGGCTTCCACTCGAGGATCGCGTCGTCGTAGCTACCACCGGCGAGATCGTAGGTCATCGTCGCACCCCAATCGGCACCCACGCCGGCCTTCATCGTGATGTACATCCGGCGGGTGAAAAAGTGGTCGGTTGCGACCGGACCGAACGCGGCGCCCGTGACATTGGTATCGAGACTCGCGTACTGGATCTGCATGCGCATGCCGACGCTCAGCCGGTCGGTCGTCTTGCCGCCCGCCATCGCGTGGGCCGGGATCGTGTTATTCTCCCGCACCAGATCGGCGCGGATATCCTCGGCCTCCTGATTGGTCAGGACGCCCTTGCGAATCAGGGCTTCGATGAGGGCCCCGCTGTCCTGAGCGAAGGCACCGGCGGTAAAAAGCAGCGCCCCGCAGAGGGCGGTGAAGGTTTTGATTTGGGTCACTTTCATGGAATGGGTCGGCGGGGAGTCCACCGGGCACGCCCATCATGGCCGTCGATTGTTACAAACACGTGGCGGCTGTGTGACAATCAGGGCAAATGAGGCCAGGCCCGTAGCCGCGTTTGAGCCCAGGTGAAAACGCGGGGACCGGCCGGTCGAACGTTCCGGGACCACCTTGTCGCTGCGCTCCAACGCGGCTACCTGCAACGCGGCTACACCAGGGTCGAATCAGGCATAGTACGCTTTCCGCGCCCGCACCTGCACGAGACTGCGGCCGGGCAAAATGCACGCGGTGAGCGCGCCGCCAAACACACACGACGTGTCGATGCCGAGGGCCCACGGCGACCACCGCGGTTCCTCGCGCGGCGTGTGCCCATAGATCACAAACGGCGGACCGCTCCACAATTCCGACCAATGCGGGGCGCCGGGGCAGTCGGCGCGTTTGCGCGGCTCGCCGTGCTCGTCGACCACCTGCACCCGCGTGACGACCCGCGCCGGCTGCCGGTCCCAGGCCCGACCCGGAACAAAACCGCCGTGCACCATGACGGTTGCGTGCTCGTCGCAGCGATACGTGAGCGGCATCGCCTTGAGGTAGGCCCATTCCGTCTCACCGAGTTGATCCAAGGTCGCGAAGTCTGACTTCTTCAGGTGCGCAGTGTCGCCGGTGCTCCGGTAATTTAGCAGCCGCAGTTCGTGGTTGCCGAGGAGCGACACGTGGGCGTGCGCCCGGGCGAGCGTGATGACGCGGCGGCTGTCCGGCCCGCGGTTGATGAGATCGCCCAACAGGATGATCCGGTCGGCCGGAGTCGGCGCGAGTTTCGCCAAAAGCGCCTCAAATTCATCGGCGCACCCGTGAATGTCGCCGATGGCGATAACGCGGCCGCCGGCGGGCGGCGGCCGAGTTGAGAGGTGAGAGGTGAGGGTTGAGAGATCGGAGGACTCGGCGGTTTCGGGCGCGGAGCGGTTGGTCCGGGCGGAATCGCCCGGCGAAGAAGTTCCGTTTCCGGCGCTCAACTCGCACCTCTCATCTATGAACTTTCAACTGCGCCGCGCCGCGCTTCCGTACTCCAATCCCCGGTTCGTCCGGCAGCACAATCTTGCCGTCGGCGAGCGTCATGCCGTCGAAGAGGTCGTTCGTAATCAGGAGGGCGCCGTCGAGGTCGGCCCAGTCCACGAGCGGCGCGAGTTGCGCGGCGGCGGTGATGGCGCAGGAGGTTTCCGTCATGCAGCCAAGCATCACCTTCAGGCCGAGGGCGCGGGCGAGGAGGATCATCTGGTGCGCCTCGCGGAGGCCCGTGCACTTCATGAGCTTGATGTTGATACCGTCGAAAACGCCGCGACATTTCACCACATCGGCGAGGCGCTGGACGTTTTCGTCGGCGATCAACGGCAGCGGGCTGCGTTCGCGCAACCACGCGGTGTCGTCGGGACATTCCTTCGGCATCGGTTGCTCGATGAACACCACGCCGCGGCCGGCGACCCACTCGATCATGGCGAGCGCCTCGTCGCGCTGCTTCCAGCCCTGGTTGGCGTCGACGGTGATCGGCTTGTCAGTGACGTCGCGGATCGCGTTGATGATGGCGCGGTCCTCGTCGTAGCCGCGGCCGAGTTTCACCTTGATGATCTTGTACGGCGCGGCCTCGCGCGTCTTTTGCCGGATCATCTCCGGCGTATCGATGCCGATGGTGAACGAAGTCACCGGCGCCTTCGCCGGATCGAGGCCCCAAATGCGGTGCCACGGCGCGCCGAGCTGCTTGCCCACCCAGTCGTGGAGCGCGATGTCGACCGCGGCCTTGGCGGCGGTGTTGCCCGGCGCAAGGGCGTCGATCGCCGGCAACAGGTCTTCGAGCAGAAACGGGTTCGCCAACAGCGCGGGATCGATGCGGGCCAGAAAAGCGGCGACGGAGGCCTGGCTCTCGCCGAGGTAGGGCGGCATGGCAGCCTCGCCGTAGCCGGTGACGCCCTCGTGTTCGAACTCGACCATCACCGCCGGCGTGGTCGTGCGGGAAAAATTGGCGATGGTGAACGCGTGGCGCAGTTCGAGGGTGTGCGGATAGGAGCGCAGCGGCATGGCGAGGCGCGCAGGACAGCACGGAAAATTGCCGCGGGCGAGCCCGCGGTGACGCCGGTCGGCGCCGATGTCTGCATCGGGGTAGTTCGTTAAGACATCCCGTCCGATCCGCCCCGCCGGGGACATCGGGGCCCACCGGAATTGGGTCCAAAAAAAGCCGGTGCACCGCGGGGTGCACCGGCCGGAGGAGAGGAACGCGAAACCCGGCTTAGAAGCGGCCGTTCACGCCAAGGGTGATCGTGACGAAGTTGATCGTCGTGCGGCGCATGCGATCCTTGTAGCCGACGTACCAGCGCTGCGGCTCGTTCAGGACGTTCGAAGCATCGAGCGTGAAGCCCAGGTTCGGCCGGTGCTGATAGCCCATGCCCAGATTCAGTGTCTTCATGGAGTAGCGGAACTGGCTCAGCGCCGGGTTGGCGGCGTTGAACGACGTGATGTTCTCGCCGGTGAAGTTATAGAGCGCCCGGGCGCTGATCCGGCGGTAGCGCCAGTTGAGCGAGGCGTTGGCCGCCGCGGGGATGAAGCCGGCGATGTCGCGGTGCGTGAGGTATTGCGTGCCGGACTGCATACCGTGCTGGTCGAGCCAACTGTAGTTGAACGACGCACTGAGCCCCTTGAGCAGGCCGGGCAGGAAGGTGAACTGCTGGTTGTAGGCAAACTCCCAACCCTGCACGACGACCTTGCCGGCGTTGAGCGAGGTCCGCTCCGTGAAGCCTTCATAGTCGCCGTCGTATCCATTGTTCGGGCCGGCGGGGATGATGCGCACGTCCTGCCCGGAGATGATGAAGTCCTTAATGTCCTTGTGGAACCAACCGAAGGTGAGGCTGCCGACCGGCTCAAAATAATATTCGAGGGTGGTGTCCCAGTTCTTCGCCTGCTGCGGCTTCAGGGCGGGATTGTTCACGGTCAGGCGGCGATTGACCTCATCGATCGACTCGCCCGGCAGAAGATTGGCGAGCCCCGCCCGGCCGTAGCTGGTGGAGTAGCTGACGCGCGCCTTCAGGTTCGGGGTGATGTCGTGAAACACGTGGATGCTCGGAAACCGCTGCTGGAAGCCACCGTAAAGGGTGCGGTCGGTGTTGGCGTAATCCCGCGTGGCGGCGCCGATGGGATCGGCCAGCTGTTGCGCGGCGGTGCTGGCCACCCGGGCGCGCACCCAACCCCAACTCTTGGTCTTCACGTCTTCCATACGGATACCACCGAGGTAGCCGGTGCGGGCCAACCAGCCGTCACGGCCGAGGCGGCCGTTGGCCATGAGGTAGACCGCGCCGATCGCCTCGCTGACGCCGTTGGTGCCGACGTATTTCTGGCTCTCATTATAGTACATATCCTCGGTCCAAAGCGCGGGATTGGAGGGACGGCCATCCGTGGTAAGGCCCTCGGCCTGCCAGAACGGAATCTTCCGGCCGGTCTTGATCATGTCGTAGCTCACGTAAGTGGAGTCGGGCGCGAACCGCAGGGTCGGGTCATAGGCCAAGACCCCCTTCGGCACCCAGCGGTGGCGGTCTTTGCCCCATTGATCCATCTGGACATTACGCCAGTGAAATCCGGTCTTGAGGAACGTGGGCGCCGCCAAGGAGGTCTTGTAGCGCATATCGAAGCGGAACTGCTTCTGCAATTGATCCGACTCGTTGCGCGCCTGGGTCAGGCCATCGGTGGCGCGGGGCAGATAGTTGGCGGGGTTGGTGAAATCAGGCCCGCCATTCTGGATGAATTTCGGGTACACTTCGTTCTGGGTCTGGTCGAGAATCCAGCCGGCGCCGCCGAAGTACACCGCGCGGCCGGGGACCTGCGCGGCCGGGTCAAAGAGGCGCATGTTGAGCTGGCCGCCCCGACCCTGACCGGAGTTCAGCGTGGTGCGGGCGATGCCTGCCGTGTACTCGATGTTGAGGTTGGCGTAGGTGTGCTCGCCCGTGAAATCGGCGCGGCCCATGCGCACGTAGTAATTGAGCGGGCCGTCCATCTGCACATCGATGTTGTTCGTGTTGGAAGCGGCGGCGGACGTGCTCGGGATGGCTTTTATCACCGTCAGCAGGTTGGTGAAGGCGCCGGGAACAATACCGGTGGTCGCGCTCGGAACCTGGGTGTTGCTGTTGCCGGAAGCTGACGCGCTCACGCGGACGCGCCGGCGGTGCCGCTCGAAGTTATCGTTTTCCGTGACCGACAGGGAGTACTTGGTGTTGGCCGACCACTTGTAGTCGGTCTTGAAGGCGATGCTCTGCTGCTTGCGGTTGTTCGCGTTGTCCCAGGTCTGGTAGTTGAAGACCGGGGCCGGGCCGTTGAGCAGGTTGGTGCGGTCGAAGATCGTCTCGTAGCTGCCGACGGCGTTTTCCGAGTAGAAAATATTCACCGAGGTGCCGAGGTTGCGCTGGCCGCCGAAAACACTGAACACCTGCTGGTGGGTGAGGTTCATGACGGGATGCGAGCGATGCTGCGAGCGGATCGGCGTCTGTTCGAAGAAGGGAGGCGCCATGCGCACGCTAAAATTGTAGGTCGTGCGGCTGTCTTCCTTCATGCTGAAGGTTGAGCGCGACTTGAAATTGATCGTGCCGCCGAGGGAATCGGCGCCCTTGTCGGGCGTCTGGCCCTTGATCAACTCGACGCCCTCGAACATTGCTCCCGTGATGGACTGAAATTCGAAGGCCCGGCTGGTGCCGAGGGTGGTGAGTGAACCGCCGTCCACGGTCACGTTGTTCAATTCGGGTCCCATGCCGCGCATGTTGAACTTGTAGTTGAGGCCCTCGTCCGTCGGGCTGCCCGCCACGCCGGGGAGACGCATCACGACTTCGCCGGCACTCATGTTGGGCAGGTAGCCGAAGGAATCCATCGCGATCACATCCTTCACGTTGTCGGCGTTGCGCTTTTCCGTGATCATGGCCGCGTTGCCCTCGCGCTCACCCGTGACCTTGTAGGCCTCGAGCTTGTAGATGCCGGTCGACAAATCGAAGTTGCGCTCGGCCCGCTGGCCGGCCCCGACCACCACCGCGGTCTTGGAAGCATCCAAGCCGATGTAGGTCACGACGACCTCATGCGAACCCGCCGGCACGCCGTTGAGGACGTAGCGCCCGGAATTGTCGGTGAGCACCGAGATCCCAAGCTGCGGAATGGCGACGCGGGCGCCTTCGAGCAGGTTGCCCGTGGCGGCGTTGCTCACGCTACCGGCGACGACGCCGGCATCGGCCGCCCGCAGTGCAGGAATCAGGGCAAGGAGTAACAAGCCGCACCACGCCGCCAACATTGGGGCGGAGAGGACACGGGCGAGGGAGGAACGCAGGCAGACAGCAGCCGATTGGAGGATACGCATGGCGAAAGACGACAATGCAGGGTTTCGGTCAGGGGGGTGAAACCGGAGCCAAAAGGCGACTCAGGTGGAGGTAGTTCTAACCCGTCGAGAGAACCGGCAGGAGACCGCGCTTAGCAAGCGCGAATATCTACCCGCTGGCCACGTGCGGCACCCGCCACGACCAAGGCGAGAAGCCGTTTACACCCCGCCCGGTCCGGCCAACTCGTGGATCAGCTTGACCAGCTCGGCCGAGGCATAGGGCTTCGGCAGGTAGGCGTCCGCCCCACGCTTTACGCCCTCGGTCTGGTCCGACTTATCGGCCTTGGCCGATACCATAATCACCGGCAACCCGCGCAGCGCTTCCGAACTCCGCACATAGGTCATCAGGCTATAGCCGTCGCCATCCGGCATCGCCGCATCGGTCACAATGACGTCAACCGGTGGGCCAGCCAAAACCTCCCGCGCCCGATTGGCCCCGTCCGCCCCCAGCACCTCAAAGCCAGCGAACTCCAACAACTGCGTCGTCGTATCGCGTATATCAAAATCATCCTCAACCAACAAGATGCGCATAGTGATGGGCGGCCTTTCAGCCAACGGAAAAAACGCGGGCCCCAACCCCCGGGGCGACGGCAGTAACAGGCGGAAGAAGTCGGAGCAGCGAGGGCACGGTGGGCGCACCGAGACCAGCGGTGCTAGGGTCATCTCGACACGTTGGCCGCTCAGGTGAAATGCCTTCAGCGTCTGGGCCGCACATTTCTTCGCATCCCCGATCCCCGGCGCGCGAGTGGGACCGGTGAGACCCGATGTCCGCATCGGGCCGTTGCGTTACGGCGATCCCTCACGCCTTGGCCCGCTGGGGACATCAGGCCCCAACAGAGGGTCGTTTTCCGCGCCGCTCAGAACGACCCCGTCACACCCGCCGTGAACGTCATGCCCAGGTTGTTCGCAATCTGGAAGTAGCTCGAGGCCGGCGCGCCTTCCAGCACGCGGTAACGGGTCTTCTGCGCGTTGGTGATGTTGCGGCCCGACACAAACAACTTCCCCCAGCGCGTCACCCCGTACTCAACGCTGCAATCGACCGTCGTGTACGGCGGATAGAAACGGTCGCCGCGCACCAGCGGATTCGTCGCCGAGGCCACGATGTCGTCCCGCTGCCGGTAAACGCGGCCGTTGCGGATCACGCCGACGTTCGTGGCGAGCTTGCCGCGCCGGTAGGCGAGCGACGACTTGAACTGCGTCTCGTAGAAATTCTGGAAATCACCGCTGATGTTGCCGTTCGCATAGTTGAACCGCGCAAGGTGGTTGCGGTTGAAGCTACCCGTCAGCGTGAACCCGCGCACCAGGCCCGGCAGCCAGGCGTCGAGCGGCTGGCGCATCTCCACTTCCTGCCCGCTGATCTGGCCGATGCCCTGGTTGAGCCAGGTCGTTGCCTGAAAATTAAGGAATGTCGGCTCGAGATCGAGCGCCTCCAGCTTCGCCGCCGAGTCGAGCAACTGCGTCTGCTGCACCTGCACGTTCTTCACGTCCTTCAAAAATCCGCCCGCGCTGATCACGCCGCCCTGCGCGGTGTAATACTCGAAGTGCGCCTCGTAGTTGTTCGCCGTCCAGGGCTTCAGCGCCGGGTTCGGCCGGTTCACGCTGCCAATCGCGATGCCGGAGTACGTGCCGGTCGTCACCGGATTGAAATCGTAGGTCGAACTCGGGATCACCGAGCGGCCGAAGCGGTTCTTCGCCTGCGTCGCCGCATAGCCGGCGCGGAAAATGAAGTTCTCCCGCAGGTGATAGTTGAGCTGCAGGCTCGGAAACAAGCCGTCGTTCCCGCCGTGCCCCGTCGCACCCTTGCGCACGTACCGCACGAGGTTGCCCGCCATGGACTGGTCGACGAGGCCGAGCCGGGTCACGTAACGCGAGCCGCGGTCGAGGCTGCCGATGCCATCCGCATCGACCTTCTCGTAGCGCACGCCGCCGGAATACGTCAGGCGGTTCCGGAACAACCCACCGCTGAACTCGAGCCAGGGCGCATGGGTGCGCTCGTTGATCTGGTAGGGCTCCACGGTCGAAAAGCGGTACGACTCCGCGTCGCGGGACTGGAACCAGTCGGGGTGATCCTTGTAGAGGCCGTAGAGGCGACGCATGCTCACGCGCGCCACCGCGGGAAAATTGTAATAGCTGTCGCGCACCGGCGCCACCTTCAGCGCGGCGATCTGCGCCGCATTGTCGTCCGCCGTGCCCGCCACGTGGTCGGCGCCGACAAAGGTCCAGAGGTTCGTGTCGTACTGCTGCACGTTGCGGAATTGCTCGTCGTAGTCGTAGCCGACCCGGACCGCGAACGGATTGCCGGCCAACCCGAAGGCACGCTTCACGCGCAGGCGCAGCGCGGCGATGCTCTCCACGGTTTTACCCGGCCGCGACACCGCGCCGCCGATCGTCGAGTTGTTCAGGTCCTGCCAGTCGATTTCACGACCGTTCGCCGTCGTACCGGTGGTGAACGCATACGCCTTGATCGTATGCGCGTTGGTAAAGTCGCGGTCGAGGAGGTTGACGCTGATCAATTGCTTCGACGCCGTGCCGGTGCCGATGCCGGTCAGCGGGAGCGTGCTGCCGGTGAGCGTATTGCTGCCAAAAAAGCCCTCGTCGGTATCGCGGAAGATGTGCTGCGACATCGAATACGAACCCGAGGCGTTCACGATCCAGTCGCGCTGGCGCCACTCCGACTCGAACGCGTTGGTGAGCGTGCGCTTCACGCCGTTGCGCCACGCCTCGCGCAGGTCGTAGCGGATCGAACCGGCGCCGAGGTTGCCGTAGACGTTGTGCAGATCGTTGGTGCCGGGGGCGCCCAACGGGGCGTCGAGGACGGCGTTCGTCACCGCCGTGCTTTGCGAACCGGTGTTCCACGTGAACCGGATGTCGTCGCCCGCGCGCTCCTGATATTGGCCGCCGCTGAGCGAGTACGAGAGCTTCAACGCCCGCACGGGGCGCCAGTCAAACTTCACCGAGGCCGAGTCGGTGATGTCCTGCTTCGGGTTGTCGTGCAGGCCCTCGGTGGTGAGGGTCGGGTTGAGATAGCTCACCGTCGACAGCGGCTTGCCGGCCGCCACCCGCGCCCGCGCCGCGGCGGCCTGGTCGGCGGTGCCGAAGGCGACCGAGGGAAACGACCAGTGCACGCGGGCGAGGACGTCGTTGTGGTTGAACGTCACGGCGTAGCCGAAGGTCTTCGAAACGGGATCCGTCCACGTGAGCTTCAAGTTCGGCCGCCAGCCCGGCACGAGCGTGTCGCGGATGCCCGCCCGCGACCCGAGCCCGAGCGCTTCGTGGTCGGTCGTGAAGAGCGCGTTGTAGGTAAAGCGGCGGCGGTCGGCCTCGAACGCGGAGCGCCGCACCATGTTGATCGAACCGCCGATGGAGTTGGAACTGTCCTCCGGCGTACGCAGCTTGCGGATTTCAACGCGCGCGATGTCCGCGGCCGAGGCGCCGAGCATCTCGAAATTCCGATCGCGGCTGCTCGTGCCGAGCGTGGAGGTCGAGGCCGAGGCCACCGGCAGATTGTCGAAACGGATCTCGGTGTTCACCGCGTCGAGGCCGCGCACGCTCACGCCGACGATGTTGTTGGCAAAGTATTCCACGCTCACACCGGGCAGCCATTTCATGAGCTCGCCCGGATTCGAGTCGGGGATGGTGCCGAATTGGTCCGCGGAAATGACGCTCTTCTGCCCGAGCGCGACGCGCTGCTCGTTCACCGCGATCGCGGCCGCATTGGTCTCGCGCGCCGCTTGCACCACGAACTGGTCGAGCTTCACCGTGTCGTCGACCTTCCCGTACTTGGCCTGGCTCCCGAGCTGCACGTCGCGCTGCGTCGTCCGCCCGCTGGTGAGCGCGACGGTCAGTTCCTGCTCATCGAGTCCCGTGAAGAACACCCGCAACGTGACCGCGCCGGCCGGCAGGCCCGTCAACTGGTAGGCGCCGCTCGCGTCGGTCAGGGCGTAAACCGTCGTGCCCTTGAGCGAAACCCGCGCATTTTCGAGCGACTCACCCGTCGCGACATTTTTCACCCGACCCTCGAGGGCGGCGGTGGCCGCCGGCTGGGCTCTGCCGAGTGACACCAGCAGGAATAAAAGGGCGCAAAGCGCGGGGAGGCTGGACCCGAAACGGGCAAACGAAGAAGAGGCCATGAGGGGTGGAGGCCATCGACATCGCCGTAGATCCGCGCCGGCGTCGAATAGATCTTTCAAGCGAGGTGGCCGCAAAAAGGCGCGAAATCGCCGGTGCGGCAGACGGCAATTTTCCGCGCGCCTCGAGGCGCCTCGAACGCTTCCATCGCCCTCCGATTTCTTGCGCCTTTTTGCGGCCACGGTCTTGATCGCTGGGATTTGGTTGCGGCTCCCTCGTCCTTTTCCGATCAGCGGTTGCCTCCCCTCGCCCACCCCCATGAAAAAACCCACCCACGAGGAACGCCACCGCGCCTGCGGCGGCAAACGCCGTTACCGGTCCCAGGGGGACGCGTTGGACGCGGCGTTGCTCGCCGGCGTGGAGCGCCAACGCTCCGCCTACCGGTGCGAGCTCTGCGGGCAGTGGCATCTGACGAGCAAGCCGGTCCGCCGCGATCCGCGGTAGCGCGCGGTTGTTGAGGTCGAAGCTGATCCTACCGAGCTTGCTTTTCCGGACGAAGCTCAACGCCCCTTCACCCGTTTGTTCGCTGAGGAGAGTAGCCGATAATGGGATACATGAGCACCTTCAGGCCACCGACTTTGGGCGCGGGTGCTGCGGGTTCGTAACGGCGGGCGATCCTGGCGAACCGGAGCCGTGAGAGGACGAGCGACTATTTGGAGACGGGTTAAGTGAACGGCTGAGACGATCGGCGCCGGCTGCACGTCATTCGTTGCGGGTGGTTTTTGGCCCGTCGTGCCGCTGGTGAACGAAATCGAAGTCCGCGCGGCCGCCTTCTGCAGCCGATGACCGGTTGTAGGAAAACAGGCCAACCTTGGTGCCCTCATACCACCCGGTGCGATAGGGATAGCCGCGATCGCCCAGCGGCTCGAAGTGTTCGCCGTCGAGGCTGTAGCATAGGGTGCCTTGGTAGTGACGGTGTTCGAGCTTCAACCAAATGGCGTCTTGTTTGAGTTCGGGACCATCGGTGAAGGCGCCGGGTCCGGCAGTGGCGGTGCCTTTGGCAAAGCGGATGCGCTTGGTGCCGCCCTCTTGGGCGACTCCGATCCACGTGTAGTCGTCGATCATCGTGCAGAGTCCGGCACATTGGCCATCGATCATGTTCGCGGTGTCGAGCTTCGTGATGGTGTCGGACTCGGCTCCGTAAAGACGCTGGACGATCGTATTGTAGGCAAAGAGAAGATGACCCTCGCGATAGGCGACCTTCGTTCGACCAAACTGGGAAACACCCCCTTGGGTGTTCAGATGCCGCGCCGTCAATCGCAGGTATCCGGGCCGCGCCGTCAGCGACCAGTGCGAGTCGTCGGGGTCGTGATTCCAGGCCCACTGACCGCCGAGGGTGATCGCATCAAACTCATCGGAAGGGTCCGCCGCATTGATGGGTTGGAGCGGCAGCGCGGGCTTGGCATAGGACTGGGTGAGGCCCACGGGCTCGCCGAGTCCATCGCCATCGGAGTCCACGCCAATCCACGGCCATCCGTCCGTCGACCAGCCCGCCGGCTCAAGGTAGAGACGCCGGCCATAAGTGGCAAAGAGGTTGTAGTCGTGATGCAGGAAGGCCCAGCGGTCGCCGCTGACTTCGACGAGCGAGCCCTGCGCCGCATTGATGTCGGCCTTGCCTGCGTGGAAAAGCTTCCGGCTCTCATAGGGACCATAGAGCGACTTGGAACGATAGACATATTGCGCCTTGTCCTTGTTTTTGCCGGTGGAGGCCACGGAGATGTAGTAGAAGCCGTTGCGCTTAAAAACCTGCGGCCCCTTCGGGGGGATGTCATCGATCAAGACCGTGCCCTGATCCACGATGGCATCGAAGGTGTCGTTCAAGCGATAGATCCGCAGCGCCCCCGGATTGCCCACCAGGAACAAGTAGCCTTTGCCATCATCATCCCAAAACGGGCAAGGGTCTTCGAAGTCGCCCCCGATCCTTTCCGATAGACTCACCGGCGCACTCCACGGTCCTTCCGGCGCAGCGGCCTTGCAGACAAAGCCCCGGTATTTCGTGCTCCAGTTATACAGGTAATACGTGCCGCGGAAGAACCCCACTTCGCCATCCTGCGCACCAGCGGAACAGGCCTTACCGGGGAAAGTGAAGTCCGCATGAACTCCACCGAGGCGCGAGTAGATGCGGCC
>CAIJFT010000067.1 GCA_903820035.1 uncultured Opitutia bacterium | reverse complement strand
TCCAGCCTGCGCGATCGCTCACTCGTTGCGCAGGGCGCGGAGCAGGTGACCGCGGAGGGCGAAGCCGGCGGCGAGCCAGATCCAAAGTGCGCCGCTCGCGACCAGCGCCACGAGTGTGAGTACGAGCGACTCCCATGGCACCGAGGCAAGGTTGCGGTGGAGCGTGGGAAAAACCGCGACCAGCGCCGCGAGCACGCCGCAGGCAAGGCCGAGGGCGAGCAGCCCACCGTGCTCGAACCAAAGGAGCCGGCGCAGTTGGCCGCGCGTAAAACCGACGGCGCGCAGGAGCGCGAGCTCGCTGCGGCGCTCGAGCGCGTTGCGCAGGACCACGACGCCGAGGCCGACGCTGCCGAGCAACAGACCGAGGCCGCCGAGTGCGGCGAAGATGGCGAGGTAGGTGTTCTCGACCTGCTGGAACAAGGCGAGCCGCTGCGCCGCCGGCTGCAGTTCAAGGCCGTAGTCGCGCAGGGCGCGGGTCAGCGTTTCGGCCACCGCCGCGGTCTGCGCCGCGGGCGCGTCGACCAGGAAAATCCGGCGGCCGCTCTCGGTGGGGAAGCGGGCGATGAAGTGTTTCTCCCCGATGACCAGGCTGCCCTGCAGCACGGAATTCGCGATCATGCCGACGATCCGCAACGGGAAGGTGCGGCCGCGTTCGTCGGTGTACGCCAGGGTGTCGCCGACCTTCTTGCCGAGGGCCCAGCGCACGGTCGCCTCGTCGCCGATCGCAGGCACGGCGCCCTCGGTCGCGGGCGCGTCGAGTTGGAGCCAGGGGTTCGCGGTGGCGGCATCGACGGCCGAACCGAGGAAGGTGAACGCGCCGCGGCTCGCGAGCTCGCGCGGGTCGACGGCGAGCAGACGCGGGTTCTGCGCGCGGTTGAGATTGAGGCAGCTCGCGTCGTCGCCTTCGCGCAAGCGCAGCCCGACGAAGCGTACGTTCTCCAGACCCTCGCGGGGCAGGCCGAGGCTTTCGCGCGCGGCGGGGTCGTTCGGGTCTTCGTGTACCGGCAGCGTCGACTCGCCGAAAAATGCAAAGCCGCCCGTGCCCGAGGGGCGTTGCGCGGCGGTGGCGGCGGGATCGTGGCGGTTGGCGCCGACGGCGATGACGAGAAAACTGCCGCACGCGAGGAGCGCGATGGTGGCGAGGCTGCGACCGCGGCGGCGGGTGACGTTTTGCCGCGCGAGGCTGCCGGCGCTGCGCAGGCCGCCCCCGCCCCGGGTTTCCGGTCTGCGGATCAGGACAGCGCTCGCGGCGAGGCCGGCGATGAGGAGAAGTCCGCCGGCGCCGAAGAAATCTTCCGCGGAGTGTTCGCCGCGCAGGCCGCGGACGAGAAACCCGATCCCGAGCAGGGTGGCTACGATCGCGACGACCTGCGCGGTGCGTCCGGGTTTCGCGCCCCCGCCGTCGGCGCCGCCGCGTTCCGCCAGCGCGGGCCGGCCGGCGAGCAGGTCGCGGGCGGGCATCCGCGCGGCGCGGCGCAACACGAACCAGATCACGCCGCCGGCCGTCAGCACGCCGGAGCAGGCTCCGATTGCGAGCGTGACCGGCGTGACATGGAACCACAGTTCCGCGCCGGCGATCGCACCGCGCCATTGGGTGTTCAACGCCTGCAGCACGAGGCAGGTGTAGCCGAGGCCGGCGCCCGTGCCGGCAACGGCGCCGAGCGTCGCCAACGCGAGGCCTTCGCCGAGAAATACGCGGCGCACCGCGCGGGGCGTCCAGCCGACGGCGAGGAGCGTACCGATTTCGAGGCTGCGTTGCTCGACGCCGAACGCGAAGAGCAGGCCGGTGAGCAGCAGCGCGGCGACGATGAGAAAGAAACTCAAGCCGATGAACAGCCCGCCGAAGTCCTGACCCTCGCCCGCGGCCTGGAGGGCCTGCGCGCGCACCGGCTGGGCGAACAGGCCGACGCTGACCGGATCAAGCGTCGTGCGAATTTTCTCCGTGAGGACGGCTTGGTTTCCGGCGGGCCAGCGCAACGCCGTGCGGTCGCCGAAGCGGTTGCTCCACAGCGCGGTGCCGGCGGCGAGCGAGACGAAGGCCTTCGGCGTACCGTGATATTTTTCCCAATACGCCTCGTCCTGCGGGCGGATGCGGTCGAGGTGGATCGTGGTGCCCGGGTCCCAATCACGGCAGTTCTCCTTGTCCGAGAGGCCGGCGATTTTCGGGGTGAGAGCGAGGTCGGCCGGATCGACCGGCACGATCGCGCGCACGCGGAACGGCGTGGCCCGTTCCTCCAGCGCCCGGCTTGAGCTGGTCACGTAATACGTGACATTGACGGTGTCGCCGATCCGGGCCTGAAGGTCGTTCGCGAGCCACGCGTTGAGGATGATTTCATCGGCGGCGACGGGCCGCGTGTCGCCGGCGGGCAGGCGCGCAGCGAGGCGGTCGGTCGCGGCGACAAACGAGTAGGGTGTCGTGCGGGAGCCGACGCGCAGCTCGTTGACGAAATACGTGAGCACCTGCTCGGCCGGCGCAGCGGCGGCGATGGCGGCGGCGGTGATCGGGGTCTCTAGGAATACGCGGTCGGTGCGCAACTCGACGACGTCAGGGGTGGCGGCCAAGGGGGCGACGGCGAGGTCGGCGTCGGCGAGGGCCCAGACCTGGCGCAGCGCGGCGTTGATGCGTTCGGCGGTGAGCGTGCCGGCTGCATTTTGGCCGATGAGCAGGACGTTGGCGCGGCCCGGTTGCTCGATCTCCTTTTGCAGCCAAGGCAGCGCGACGGTGATGGACGGCGGGACGACCTGGTTGGCCTGCAGGCTGAAGCGGTCGAGGCCGGCGTCGCCCGGTGCGAGCGTGACGCGCAGGGCGGTGGAGGCGTCGTTGGTCGAGGAGGCGGGTGCGTCGCGCGGCAGCCAGGCGGGTTTTTCCACGCGCACGATGCCGGTGGCGGCACCGGCGGCGAGCGGCACGCGCCGGGCGAATTCGCCGTTGGCGCGGGCGGTGCCGGTGGGAAGCCATGACGCGGGGGCGGCGGACGACGTTTCGAGGGTGGTGGCGCGAAAGCGCGGGTCGGCGCCGATGACCTGCACGTGGTTCACCCGTTGGCGGCCGTCGGCGGTCGCGAAGAG
>CAIJFT010000066.1 GCA_903820035.1 uncultured Opitutia bacterium | reverse complement strand
GCGGTCGGTGCACACGAGGACGCCGTTCCACGGTTCCGCGCCGGTGCAGAAGCACAGCATCAGCTTG
The DNA here is from genome assembly GCA_903820035.1 of uncultured Opitutia bacterium. Lineage (GTDB taxonomy): Bacteria > Verrucomicrobiota > Verrucomicrobiia > Opitutales > Opitutaceae > ER46. The sequence continues at coordinate 134,387 of CAIJFT010000066.1, read as the reverse complement.
CCGTCGAGGTACACGGCCTTGGTCCCGAACATGGGGCGCACGACCAACGTGACGTCGGACTCGAGCGGCTCCCAGAGCCACGCGTGCCGGTGCACGGGACGCACTCGGCCGAAACGGGAGGCGGAGGGTTCGCGCATGGGGCGGGGGGGGCTTCGTTTAATGCATCCGGAGCGGGGCGGGGCGCAATCCTGCTGTAGGTCGGTAGCCGCGGGCGTTTCGGGAGGCCTAGGCCAGTGCGCTTGCGCGGCGCCGATGGGGCCCGCGCGCGATGGGGCGTTCGCAAGCGAGCTGACCTACGCTTCGCGTTACCTTGTCTGCTCGATCGGCAGTTCGTGCAACTTGAGCTCGGGGTTCTTCTCGAGGAAGTACCGCATCGTCCACTCGCTCGGAAACAACACGATCGGCTGGTCGAACTTGTCGGCGCCGAAGCTCACGCCGTTGGCGACGATCAGCCGCGACGTGTCCTTGAGAATCGGATTCGGCTCAACCCAGCGCAACACGGTCCACGGCGTGGGCGTGAGGCGCGACTCCGCGCCGTATTCGCTCTGGAGGCGCCATTGCACGACTTCAAACTGCAGGGGACCGACTGCGGCGAGGAGCGTCGCGCCCGGGGGCGCATTTTTCGCCGAGAACGATTGGACGACGCCTTCCTGCAATAACTGTTCGAGTCCGGCGCGGTACTTCTTGGCGTCGGAGGAACTGGGATTCGCGATGTACGTGAATACCTCGGGCGGGAAGCGGGGGATTTCGTCGTAACCGATGGACTTGTCCTCGGTCAGGGTGTCGCCGATGCCGAGTACGTCGTGGCCGACGAGGCCGATGACGTCACCGGGCCAGGCCACGTCGACCGTTTCGCGTTCCTGGCCAAAAAGCTTCTGGGAGGAGGAGAGGCGGATGGTTTTCCCCGAGCGCGGATGCAGGACCATCATGTCGCGTTCAAACTTGCCGGAGCAAACGCGCACGAAGGCGATGCGGTCGCGGTGCTTCGGATCCATGTTGGCCTGAATCTTGAAGACGAAGCCGGAAAATTTAGGCGAGTCGATCGGCACGATTGCGCCGAGCTCGGGGGTGGGTTCCACGGCGGGCGCGGCCGCAGGCTGGCCGAGGTCCGCGCCTGGGACGACGGCGCGGCGGCGGGCGGCGGGCGGGACGGAGTCGTGGAGAAAGCCGTCGAGCAGGAGCTGGATGCCGAAGTTATTCACCGCGCTGCCGAAGTAGACCGGGGTCTGCTTGCCCGCCTGCACGGCGGCGAGGTCGAAGGGGTGGCCGGCGCCGTCGAGCATTGCGAGCTGTTCCTTGACCTCGTTGAACGTGTAGTCGTCGAGCTTCTCGCGTACGATCGGGTCGTCGAGCGTCGCCACGTTTACGGGGGCCTGAAATTTGCCGCCGGGGACGCGTTCGAAGAGGTGCACTTCGCGGGTGCGGCGGTCGAACACGCCGCGAAAGCCCGGGCCGTTGCCCAGTGGCCAAATGACGGGCGACGATTGCAATCCGAGCACGGTCTCCAGTTCGTCGAGCAGTTCGAGCGTGTTGCGCGTCGGCCGGTCGCACTTGTTCATGAACGTGAAGATCGGCACGCCCCGGCGCCGGCAGACTTCGAAGAGCTTGCGGGTCTGCGCCTCCACGCCCTTGGCGGCGTCGATCACCATCAACGCGGCGTCGACGGCGGTGAGCACGCGGTAGGTATCCTCGGAAAAGTCCTTGTGACCGGGGGTGTCGAGCAGGTTGACGGCATACCCGTCGTAATCGAATTGCAGCACGGTCGAGCTGATTGAAATGCCGCGCTGCTTTTCCAGTTCCATCCAGTCCGAGGCCGTGGCGCGCTGGTTCTTGCGCGCCGTAACGGCACCGGCGAGGTGGATGGCGTTGCCGTAGAGCAGGAACTTCTCGGTCAGCGTCGTCTTGCCCGCATCGGGGTGCGAGATGATCGCGAAGGTGCGACGGCGGGCGATTTCTTGGGCGGGCGACATGGACGAGCGGGCAAAGCAACCGGTCGGAGCCGGAAAGGGGAAGCCTTATTTCGGTCGGGCAGAGTGGATCCGACGGCGCGGGCGGGTGCGTGCCGGCCGCTGCGCACATTTTTCTGGCGGCTGGCCGGATTCGCGTAACGTTTGGGAACGTGGTCGTCCAACCCTTCATCAAGCTTCGCGCCAATGCCCGCTCGCGGTCCCTCACCGGTCATCCGTGGGTGTTTGCGAACGAACTCGAGACCCTGCTGCCGGCGGAGCACGACGGCGAGGTGATCGAATGCCGTGACCGCACCGGTCGTCTGATCGGGACCGGAATCTATAATTCCAAGTCGCAAATCGTGTGGCGGCGGCTGAGCCGCGATCGCGTGACGCTCGATGCCGCGTACTTGCGCGCCGCGGTGGAGCGGGCGGTCGCCCGCCGGGCGGCGGAACCGGCCCGCCGGTTGATCTGGAGCGAGTCCGACGATCTGCCCGGCGTTGTGGTCGACCAGTTTGGCGACACGCTCGTGGTGCAAGTCCAGACGCTGGCCATGGAAAAGCGGGCCGCGCTGCTGGGCGATGTACTCGCCGAGGTCGTGAAGCCGGCGGAGATTGTCTTTCGCAACGACGGTCCGATCCGCCGCCTCGAGGGCCTGCCGCTGGAAGTACACACGCGTTCGGGTCAGCCGTGGGCGCCGCGCTGGCAGCAGATCGAGGGCTTTGACTATTGGCTCGACCTGCAGGGCGGGCAAAAGACCGGCTTTTACCTCGACCAGCGCCATCAGCATGCCGCGGTGGCAAAATATTGCCGCGGGGGCCGGGTGCTGGATGCCTTTTGCAACCAGGGCGCCTTCGCCCTGCATGCGGCCCGCGCGGGTGCGACCGAAGTGCTCGGCCTCGACAGTGCGGAGGATGCGATTGCGGCCGCCCGGCAGAATGCGGTGCGCAACGGCGTCAACGCCGAGTTCACGGTCGCCAATGTCTTCGACTGGTTCAACGCCCCCGAGCGCAACGTCGATGCGCTGTGGGACGTGATCGTCCTCGATCCGCCCCCCTTCGCGAAGTCGAAGAGCGCGCTCGAGGGCGCCCTGCGCGGCTACAAGGAGATCAATCTTCGCGCGGTGAAGCGCCTCGTCCCCGGTGGTATCTTGGCCACTTATACGTGTTCGCACCACATGCAGGACGCGGAGCTGCGGCAGATTCTCGCCGAGGTTTCGACCGATTCGCGCCGCAAGCTGCGGGTCGTCGAATGGTGCCATCAGCCCTCGGACCATCCCGTGCTCGTGACGATGCCGGAGAGCGAATACCTCCGCGGCTACATCGTACGGGCGGAGTGATGCCGGTTGGTTTCGCGGATCCGGCGGCAGGTTAGGGTTTTTTTGATACGCGCGGGCGCCCCCTGCGACCCGAGCTTGTGCTGAAGCCAGTTGCGGCATACTCTGCCGAACTATGGTAAGGCTCACGCACGCCCTGATCGTTGACGACGAAGCGCACGTTCGCACCTATCTCAAGCTGATCCTGCGCGATCTGGGGTTCACCGAGTGCCGGGAGGCCGCCGAAGCGACGACGGCCTTGGCGATGGTGCAGGCGCAGCCGCCGGAATTGATCCTGCTCGATGTCAACATGCCCGGGGCCAACGGACTCGAATTGCTCCATGAACTGAGCGAGTTTTTTCCGGACGTGCCTGTTGTCATCGTCACGTCCCAAACCCTTGTCGGCACGGTGCAAAAGGCGGCCGAGCTCGGCGCCGCCGGGTACCTCGCCAAGTTCAGCCCCAAGGAGGATATCATCCGCTCCTTGAGCGACATCATCGCCGCACTCGGCGACGATCCCGAGGAGACTTCCGACGCGGGGGGGATTTGAGTCCGCGGCCGGTTTATCCGGGGCGGTGGGCGCGCAGGTGAACGAGGAGGGCTTCGGCGCACGCCCGCGCAAAGACCGGGTCGTTGATTTCGACCTCGGCTTCGATCACGGGAATGTCGGCGCGGAGATTTGATTTCAGCGCGGCAAACAAAGCCGTGTCGGCCGCCGGGTCGTGAAAGGACTGGCCCGGTGCGCTGATCACGCTGATAGCCCGTCGCGGCAGCAGCACGGTCACGGGTGCGGTGTAACCGTTCACCTTGGTGGCGATGATGCGGCCCAGCTCTGTGCACTCGGCGGGCGTGGTGCGCATCAACGTCACCTGGGCGTTGTGCTGATAAAAGGTGCGGCCCGCGAATTTCGTCGGCACGGTGGCGCGCTCGCCGAAGTTCACCATGTCGAGGCAGCCGGGCGCGATGATCGCGGGGATGCGCGCCTGCGCCGCGGCATCAAGTCGTTCCGGTCCGGCGGAAAGCACGCCGCCGACCAGCTCGTCGGCCCATTCGGTGGTGGTGATGTCGAGTACGCCGGCGACAAGCCCGCTGGCGATGAGCGACTCCATCGCGCGCCCGCCGCTGCCGGTCGCCGCAAACACGAGGACCTCATAGCCGGCGCCCTCGATCCACCGCTTCGCCTCGGTGACGCACGCCGTGGTGTTGCCGAACATGCTCGCCACGACCAGCGGCTTGTCGGCCGCGGGCCGGGCGTGGCGGATCCCGGCGGCGGTCACCATGCCGGTGATGGCGCCGGCGGCGTTTTCAAAGATGGCGCGCGAGACCCGGTTGATCCCGGCGACGTCGACGATCGCGGGCATCATCGTGATGTCGCTGGTGCCGACGTAGTGGGCGGTCTGCCCGCTCGCGAGGGTCGAGACCATCAGTTTGGGAAATCCGATCGGGAGCGGGCGCATGGCCGCCGTGGCGATGGCGGTGCCGCCGCCGCCGCCGAGCGACACGATGCCGTGGATTTTTCCCGCGGCCGCGAGCTCGGGCACGAGTTGCGCCGCGCCGCGACTCATCAGGGCCACACCTTCGCCCCGGTCCTGCCGGGCGAGGATCGCGCGCCAGCCCGCATCGCCGCGGGCCGCGACGGCGTCGCTGGCGATATCAGGCGCAACGGTTGGTGCCCCGAGGCAGCCGACGTTGATCAGAAGCGTCGTGAACCCGTGCCCGCGGATCACCTCGGCGAGAAACGCGTGTTCGGGACCCTTGGAGTCAAACGTACCGAGAACAGCGATGGTGGGCATGGGCAGTGAAACAGGATCGATGAGGCCTTGAACGGGAAGCGCGGGAAGGGCGGGGCCGGCACTATTCTTTTCCGGTCTCCCCGGCCTTCCGGTTCAAATTATCCGCTTCTTAATGGGTCCGGATTATTTTCCGCCCGTCCACTTCACCGCGTTGGTGAGCAGGGTGCGGAACGCGGGGAGATCGTGGACGCGTTCGTCGTGGCCGAGGGTGATGCCGACGATGCGCGCCTGCTCGTGCGGCGTGACCCACACGGCCGGGTGGGGGCGGCCGAACTTCACACTGGGCGAGGTTTGCGCCAACACCTCGACGGCGGCGGTGCCGGCGGGAATTTTTTCCGGCTCGGCGTTGAAATAATAGAGCTCGTCTTCGACGTCGAAGCTCGCGGGCACTCCGGCCATGACCGGGTGCGCGGGCTTCACCGCGTTGACGGAGTACTTTGCGATCTTGTCGTGACCGCGGGCGCCGCCGCCGACGATCCGGGCATTCAGCTCGGGCCAGTTCGGGAACCCGTACCAAGTTCCCGGATGCAGCATGACGAGGCCTTTGCCCGCGGCGGCGAATGCGAAGAGGGCCTTCCGGTAGGCGGGGATGTCGAAGAACATCCGGTTTACGCTGATAATGGCGACGTCGGCGCCCGCGAGTTCGGCGGCGGCCTGATCGCGGTCCTCGGTGTAGTGCACGCTGAAGCCGGCCGCGCGCAGGAACGCAGGATCGGTGGCGCCGAAGAACTCGGTGAACTTGTGTGAGCTGCCGCCGCCGATCACGAGGACGCGGGTTTTGCCGGCTTCCCATTTCACGTTCTCGGTTGCGGGCATGGGGCGGTCGTTTTTACCGCCCTCCTTCGGGCCGTCGACGGGTGTTGCGGAAACAGCCGAAGCGGCCTTGGCGTTACCCTTCTTGGTCGACGGCCCCTTCTTGGTGGCCGGAGCCGGGGCGGTGGTGCCGGCCGGAGCGGGTCCGCTGGATGAGACCATGAAGGCGATGACGTCGCGGAGATTCTCCGCGCCGATACCCTCCAGGCCCTCGGGCATGAGGGAGCGGCGGGTGTTGTCGCGCGTGACGATGTCGTCCTTCTTCACCTCGGTGTCGCCGCCCTGATTCCGGAGCGTGAGCGTGGCGTTGTTCTCATTCACAATCACGCCGACGAGCGTCTCGCCCTTCTTTGTCGTGATGTTCCATTGCCAGTAATTCGGCTCCACCTGGCGGTTCGGGTCGACGATGTGCGTGAGCAGTTCGGCGGTGCCCTTCGCGCCGATGCCGGCGAGCGGCGGACCGACGTCGCGCAGGCCGATATCGCCGAAGCGATGGCAGATCGAGCAGGCGCCGGTGAAGACCGTACGGCCGTTCGCCACGTTGCCGGCCTTGGTGATCTCGGGCATGAGCCTGGCGATCAGTGCATCCTTCTCGCCGGACTCGGGGCTCACTTGGCCGAGCACGTTGGCCGCCTCGTTGGCGACGCGACGGGTCGGATGGGTGCGGAGGCGTGCGAGATTGCCGGGGCCGACCTCGGCGGGCTTGGTGACGCCGAGCCGGATGGAATCGAGCAAGGCGAGGGCGGACTCCGGACGGCGGAGAATTTGTTCGAAGACGGTCGGCGAGCGGGTGGCGCGGAAAGCGGTCAGCAGCAGCGCGTCGGCATCCTTGCCGGGCGATTCGCCGAGGGCGGCGGTCAGTGCCCCACGGAAGGTCGCGGACGTGGACGGCTCGGCGAGCAGGTCGCCGATGACTTTGAGCACCTCCGGGCGGAGCTTGGGCAGGGTCAGCAGCGCGGCGGCGAGTTCGGCGCGGCGGGTTTCTGTCTGGATCGGGTCAACCAGATCGCGGAGCATCTGCCGCGTGATGGGTTCGGCGCTGGTGGCCAGCGTGCCGGAGCGGTCCCACTTGGCAACCAGCGGCAGGGTCGCCGCGACCGTGTCGGAGCTGGCGAGCAGGCGCTGCAGCAGCCGCTTGGTGGCGTCGTCGAGGTAGGCGGGCGAGCGCTCCGCTTGCGCCAGACCGCGCAGGACGGCGGACTTGAGCGCGCCGGCGGCGGGCGAAGCGTTGGCGCAGTCTTGTACGACCTTGCCAAATGCTTCGACCGGCAGGGCGGGTACCAGGCCGGCGACGAACGGTGCCAGGCCGGCCGGGTTCGGAGCGGCGAGGGCCAACCCGATGTAATCGGCGGCATTTTCCGAGGCGGCGGCGATCAAGGCGGAACGCGTCCAGTCATCCGTGGCTCCCGCAAAGTCCTTGAGCACGGCCTGCCGTTGCGCCGGGTTGGAAGCGGTGCGCGCGCTGGCGTAGTGCTGTTCGACCTGACTGCCGATGGCAGGGCGCTTGACGGCGGCGAGGGCCTTGGTGCCGGCGGCGCCGTGGTTTTCCTGCACGAGGCGCCAGGCGAGTTTCTTCACGTGGGCGTTCGGGCTGGTTTCAATCGTCTGCACGAGGGCGGCGAGGTTGCCGCGGTCGAGTGCCGGCACCGCGAGGGGCTTGGCCTCCTTGTGCTGTACGCGCCAGATGCGGGAGAAATAGTGGTCGCGGTCGGGACGGACCGCGGCGTTGGCCGGCCCGTGCTGGGGCCCGCGCGTGTCGTTGTGGATCACCGCCTGATTGTAGAAATCGATCACGTAGAGCGCGCCGTCGGGTCCGATCCGCGTCTCGATCGGGCGGAACCAGAGATCCTTGCTCCGCATGAACTCGGTTTCCTCGCGGCCCTTTTCGCGCTCGAGGTTGTAGCTGACGCCCTCGGGGCGGACGAACTGATGGTGCACGATGTTGAGGGTGCACTCGGTGGTGAAGTAGCTGTAGTTCCATTGGGACGGCCACGCGCCGCCCTCGTAGATGGCGCAACCGGCGGCGGCGGTGAACCGCCCGACCTGGTCGATCTGGACGTAAGCCTGCTCCGGCCAATCCATCGCGGGATAGGAACGATGATTCGTCATCATGCCCTTCCACGAGGTCGTGCCGGGAATCTTGCCCTTCGCGAGGACGCTCTCGGGCAGGAGCGAGTGGAAAAACACCGTGCCGCTGGTGGGTTGCGTCCAGAAGATCTGGCCGTCCCAAGTGGTCTCGAGGCCCCAGGTATTGCCGTTGCGGCTGCTGTATTGCTCGAAGGCGGAGCCGTCCGGCTTGAAGCGTACGACGCCGCTGCCGCCGGTGCCGAAGGCCTTCTTGCCGTCGCCCGAGGTCACGTCGCCCTGCGAGTAGCCGTGGGTCGCGTAGATCCAGCCGTCGAGGCCCCAGCGGAGGTTGTTGATGACAGCGTGCGTATCCCGAATGCCGAGACCGGTGTAGAGCTTGGTGCGCTTGTCGGCGACGCCGTCACCGTCCGTATCCTCGAGGAACCAGATGTCGGGTGCGGCCGCGGCGATGACGCCGTTTTTGTAGAACACGAAGCTCGTCACCAACTCGAGTTTGTCGGCAAACACCTTCTTGGTGTCCATGATGCCGTCGCCGTCGGTGTCGGTCAGGATCGAAATGCGATCTTCGGGCGTGCGTTCGGTCTGGGCGCCGCGGAGTGAACCACTGTCCTTCCACGGGGCGGAATTGGGCGCGCGACGGCCGTTGGGGTACTCGGGCGTTTCGCAGACCCAGAGGCGGCCCTTTTCATCCCAATCGAGGTTCATGACCTTGTTGATGAGCGGCTCGGATGCCACGAGGGCGATTTTGAAGTCGGGGTGCAGTTCGATCTTGGCCGCGGCCTTGGCGGGATGCGTCGGTCCGCCCTCGGGGTAGCGCAGGGTGTCGCCCAGTTCGTCGGCCTTGCAGAGCTCGTTCACGTTGGCGCGCTGGCCGGCCCAGGCGATGCCGCGGAGCAGAATGGCGCGGTAGTTGGGGCGGTTGAAGTTTTCGTACAGGTGGCCCGGGATGGAGACGAAGCTGCGGTAGCCCTTGGTGCCGCCGGCGATGGTGCGCTCGTACGTCCACATCTGCGGCTGGATGTCGTAAATGTTCACGCCCTTGCGCAGGGCGACGGCCTCGGCCGCGCGGGCCTGGGCTTCCCGGTTGCCCTTGCCACCGGTGTCGATGGCCTTGGGGGTGTAGGCGGTGGCGAGCACGCGGACCTCGGGGAGGACCTCCATGTCGTAGTAGATCTCGTCGTGCATGCTCCAGTTGGAGACCTCGCGCGTGATCGGATGGTCGCGATCGGTGAAGTAGAGGTGCATCGGGGCCTCGAGCCACTTGGTGGTGCCGTTGCGCCACGAGCCGCCGATGATGGACTTGAACCACTCCGGGTCGCGCGAGACGGCGCCGGCGTGGATCGTGACGAGTCCGCCGCCGCGCTTGAGGAACGCCTCAAGGTTGGCGCGGTCGGTGGCGTCGGGAATGTTGCCGGCCTCCTGCGCGTGGAGAATCAGCACGTCGATCGCGGCGAACTGGTCCGCCGTCGGGAAGGTGTTGCCGCCGGTGGTCTGCGCGCCGCGGGCGTTGAGCAGCGGCACCCACTCGGTGAGGAACCGGGGGTAGTCGTGGGCGCCCGGTCCGTGCGATTTCGGGCCGGAGCGCAGATAAATGCGCAGCGGGGCGTCGGCCGCGGCGGCCAGGACGGCGGTGCAGAGGAGCAAGAACGTGAGGAGACGGTTCATGGTGAGGTGCGTGAAAGGGAAAGGGAGAGTGAAGGGGAGGGGGAGGAGGCGTTGATCGGGGTTCAGAGGTCGGAGGTCAGAAATCAAACGTCAGAGATCGGAAGGCGGGGAGAGGGGAATCGGAGCGCCGCCGTTTGCTGCTCACCGATTACCGAAATCAGGCGTTCGTCGCGCATGCCCGCAGGCCTTGGCGAATCGAGGCCCAAGGCTCCTGTTGGGACACATCGCAGGGATCGGGCGCGGCGGCCTGATCGGGCGGGAGCTTGGCGGGGGAGAGGATCGCGAGAAACACCAGGGGCTCGGCGTGCGGGTTGTACGTGGCGTGGATCGTGCCCGCGGGGATGTGCGCCATCTCGCCGGCGCGCAAAATGCGGTGCTCGTTCCCGACCCACTGCTCGGCCCGGCCATAGATCACGTAGATGATCTCCTCACGGTGGGGGTGGTAATGGAAAGGATGGCAGTGCATCGGATCCATGTTGGCGCGGACCAGCAGGAGTTGCTCCGCCGCGACAATGTCGGGGCGGCAGAGCCACTCGTTGTTGGTCCACGCGTTGGGCTCGCGCAGGGCGTCGGCAATCTGAACGAAGTGGCGGATGGCGGGGTTCATGGTGGCGCTGCGCGGGGTAAGGGGTTGAGGCGCAAAAGCCCGGCGCCGGCGTTATTTGCCGGCCGGCACTTTGATCGTTTTGAACTTCCGGGTGAGGTTCGTGAGCGACTCCTCGACGCCCATGCGTTCGAGGCTGCTGGCGCCGACAAAACCGACGCAGTCGGTGTTTTTGATGACGCGGTCGGCATCTTCGGGCGTGTTGATCGGTCCGCCGTGGCAGAGGAAGAAAATATCCTTCCTCACCTGCGTCGCGGCGGCGATGATGTCGCGCGTGACTTGGAGGGTGTGGTCCCAACTGACGACCGCGCTCTTCACGCCGATGCTGCCGCCGACCGTGGTGCCGACGTGCGCGATGATCGCGTCGGCGCCGGCCTTGGCCATTTCAGCGGCCTCCTCGGGCGAGCCGACGTAAACCACGGAGAAGAGATCCATCCGGCGCGCGAGGGCGATCATCTCGTATTCCTTCTTCACGCTCATCCCGGTCTCCTCGAGCACGCCGCGGAAGTGGCCGTCGACGATGGTGTGCGTGGGAAAATTATTCACGCCGGAGAAGCCCATTTCCTTCACCTGGCCCAGCCAGTGCCACATGCGCCGGCGCGGATCGGTGGCGTGGACGCCGCAGATCACCGGAACTTCCTCGACGACGGGGAGCACCTCGTATTCGCCGATCTCCATGGCGATGGCGTTGGCGTCGCCGTAGGCCATCATGCCCGCGGTCGAACCGTGGCCCATCATCCGGAAGCGTCCGCTGTTATAGATGATGATGAGATCGGCGCCGCCTTTCTCGATGAACTTGGCGCTGATGCCCGTGCCGGCACCGGCGGCAATGATCGCGTCGCCCTTGCGGAGCGTCGCGTGCAGGCGTTCGCGCACTTCCTCGCGCGTGTAAGGGTTTCCTTTTCCAGTCCAGGGATTGGGCATGATGAAAATCGAGCGGGGGATGAAGCGAGGTGAGCCTTGGCGGCGGGCAGCGCCCGTCAACGTCGAGAATGAGGACGCGGCGCTCGGGCGGAAGCCCCGGGCTCACACATTCAGCGGACGAATATCCACCTGGCGCGCGGGGTAACGGCGCGAAACGGGTCTCGCCGGCCCGGTCCGGGCAGGTAATTTCCGACCCAATGCCTCCGGTACCCCAGGCGTGGCGGGAAACGACAGTCGACGGTCCGCGGACGCGGCGCTGGTCGCTCGACGCGCGAGCCTGCGGGGAGTTGGGGGCGCACCGTATCGCGTGGCTCGGCATCGACACGGTGCATGCGCCCTACAGCCGGGTGCGGCTCGCGCCCTCGGGTAGCTTTTTTCTCGCCTGCCTGGAGGGGGAGGGCCGCATTTGGCTCGAGGGTCGTTGGCAGCGCGTCACCGCGGGTTCGCTCTGTCTGGCCCCGCCCCGGGTTTTGAATGCATTTCATGCCGTGCCCGGAAGCGGCTGGACGTTTGCGTGGCTGCGCTACGAGGAGCCTTCGTGGACGCAGCCGTTGGTCGGCGCCGGTTCGCCGCTGCGTTTGCAGCAGGGTGCCGAGGACTTTGGTCGCGCCCTGATCGGCCTGCGGGCGGAGTGGTTAGGCGGCCGGGATGCCGCCTTGGTCCACCACTGGGTGAGCCTCGTCCACGGATCGGCGCAACGGCTTGCGCGGCCTTGGCGGGGGAGTTCACGGATCGGAGATTTGTGGGCCAAGGTCGGCCTGGACCTCACCGAGGATTGGAAACTGTCGACACTGGCCGCCGCGTGCGCGGTGAGCGCCGAGCATCTGCGCCGCATCTGCCGGCGCGAGCTGGGACGCACGCCGATGGAGCATGTCACCTACATGCGGATGCAACGCGCGCAGGAGTTGCTGGAGACGAGTGAAACGAAACTCGAAGCGCTCGCCCCCCAGGTCGGTTACCACAGCGCCGAGGTGTTTTCGCGGGCGTTTGTCCGGTGCGTCGGAATGACGCCGACGCAGTACCGCGAGCGGCGTCAGCCCGCCGCCCGGTGACGTGATGGAGGCGGGGCAGACCGCTCAGCCGGGATCAGGCCGTTGCCAGCGGAGCGTTGAGGGGAGGGGCGCCAACTCCAGGCGACTCCGGTTACGCGGACCCTCGAACGCGGAGGAACCCCTGGGTTTTATTCTCAACGCTCAGCCACCAGCGCGCAACGGCCCGTGTCCCGCTTAGAACTTTCCCTTTAGGCCGACGGTCCAGAGCGCGCCGAAATCGGTGCGCTGGCGGAACTGCGCGTGGGCCGGCGTGCTGGGACCGGCGATCTCAAAGTCTTCGGTCGCGTCGTTCACGTTGCGCAGGTTGGCGAAGAGCGCGAAACGCTTCGCGAGGTAGTATTCGCCGAGCACATCAATATACATGCGCTTGGAGCCCCAATTGTACGTGCCGGGTTCGATGGACGAGCCCGCCGCGACCAGCCCGCGGCGTTGGCGGCCGCGGTAATTCCAGTGCATGCGGACGTTGAATTTTTCCCGGTTCAGGCTGAGGCCCCAGCTGCCGCTGCGCGGAATGTAACCGGCGAAGTTCTCCGCCCCGTCGCCGGTGGCGCGCAACGCGCTCGCGTTCGCGAACACCTGTATGCCGCGGGCCCACGACGGCAAAAACGTGAGCGCCTGCCGATAGTCGAATTCAAGGCCCGTCATCTTGAGTTTGCCGGGCAGGTTGTACTGCGTCGACACGTCGTACCCGCCGTACGTCGCCGGATCCAGGTCGTATAACGTGAGCAGGGAGGGCGAGGCGGGCAGCACGGTCGAGCCGAAGAAGTTGGTGAATTCGCGGCGGAAGCCGCCGATTGAAATCTGACCGACCGACTCGAAATAATACTCAAGCCGCACCTTCTGCGTCTGGGCGGACCACGCCTTCACCCCCACGTTGTTCACCGTGATCCGGTTGTTTACGCTCGGCGGACTCTGGGTGTCGGGCAACGTGACGCCGCCCGCGTACTGATTAAAATCCGGGCGGCCAACCGACTCATACCACGCGGCGCGGCCGATAAGATTTTCATTGAACGCATAGCTGGCGTTGAGACTCGGGAACCAGCGCAGGTACTCCTTCTTCGCCTGCAGGCCGCGATCGAGGAACGTCCGCTGCGAGATGCCAAGGGCGTCCGTCCCGATGCTCACCGGGCGTCCGTCCGGCCCGAGGGCGAGCTTGCCGTTGGCGTCGCGCCGGAAGTTCAACGTCGGATCCGTGCGCGGACCCTCCGCCGAGATGTTGGTCTGTTCGGCGCGGACGCCGCCGACGAGCTTGAGCCGGCGGTCGAAAAACGACACGTCGCCGCGCAGGAAGGCGGAGGAGATGATCTCCTCCGCGCGCTTCGAGTTGTTCACGACGGACCGGTACTGGCCGTTTTGGTCGATGGTGAAGTAGCCGGGGTTCGCCTTGTAACGATCCCAGAGCTTCGTGTTGCTCACCCAGTCGATGCGCGGAAAGCCGAACGGCGGGATGCGCTGCGAAAACCCGGCGTCGAGGAACGGGGCGGCGAGGTCGTCGCTGTTCAGCGGGCTGGTGCTCGTGCGCCCGTCGGGTCCGACGTAACTGTAGGTGGTCGACATCCCGCGCGTGTCGCGTTCGGCGGTCCGCAGGTCGAGGCCGGCCTTGAGTGTAACGGGCACGTTCCAGGTGAAGTCGCGGCCCGCGTTGACGTATGCCGTCTTGCGGCGGTCAATGGAATCGCGCGGGTTTGAGGTCGTGCTGGCGATCACTTTGTTGTCGAGCCGGTAGGGATCGAGGGCGGCGCCAGTGGTGCCGTCCGCGACCGTGATGGTCGTGGGCCGGAGGTACCAAATGTCGTTGAAGGCGATCGTCACGTTGCTGCGCACGGCCGTCATGTTGTTGAAGAATCCGAGGTCGATGTCGCGGTCGCCGTTGCTCGCGCGGGAAAGCCCGGCGCCACCCTCGGTGCGCCAGACCGGGCCGGCGTGGCGCCAGGTGAATGTCGGCATGTACGTCCGGTTCGTGCGGTTGATGGCGTTGTTGAGAATCTGCAACTGGCCCGCGCCGGCCGCGCCCTTGGTCATGGTCGTCGTGAAATCGCCGGCGGCGACCCGGTTGGTGGAGAACGTCAGGGTGCGGGCGAAGAAATCGACGTAGTTGTACGTCGTCTGGAACGCGAGCGAGAGGCGGTCGTTGGATCCGAGCCGGTAGTCGACGCTCGCGCCGAACGAGGTGCGGCCGGTCTCCTTCAGGTCGTCGCGCACCGCGAAGGTCGTCAGGTACGGCTTGTCCGGCGTGGTGTGCGGAAACGCCGCCCCGTTGGTCGCGGCGCCGGCACCCTGCCAGGTGAGCTGGATGAAATCCTGCGGCGAATACTGCGTGGAGTTGTTGGCGGAGACGGTGAAGCCGAGCCGCTTGTTGACCGGTACCGAATAGGAAAAGTCGAAACCGGGGTGCACTTTGGCGCGCGGCTCATGCGTCGGACCCGGGGTTTTGCGGAAACTGCGGTCATTGTCGCGGCTCATTAAAAACACACTGCCCTGAAGTTCCGCCGTCGACCGCTCGAAGGCGCTGCGCGGGACCATGTTCACCGTGCCGGCGAGCGCGGCGCCCTGCGTCTCGGGCGTGGGCGAGTGCGCGACCTCGATGCGGGAGACGTTGTTGATCGACACCATGTCGAGCGCGACGGCGCGGCCCGTGCCGCCAACGCCCGCGCTGGCGAGGTCGAAGCCGCCGACCGTTACGGGTACGTTGCCGCTCGGCACGCCGTTGATCATGACGTTGCGGGCGTTGCCCCCGCCGTAGTCGATGGTGACGCCGGGCATGAACTTCAGCATCTCGGCGACGTTGCCCTCGGCCACCTGGCCGAACTCCTGCGCGGAAACGACGTTCTTGATGTCGGCGGCGAACCGCTGCTCGTTGATCGCCAGCGCGGCGCTGTCCATCTCCTGCGTGGAGACGACAAATTTGGCCAGCTTCACGACGGCGCTGTCGTCCGTCCTAGCGCCGAACGGCGCCATCGTGAGGTCGTGTTGTACGGTCTGATTGGCCCGCACGGTGACGGTGGTCGTGCTCGGCGCGAGCCCGGTGAAAAACGCCTGCACCTTGGCGGGGCCCGCCGGGACGGCGGCGAGACGGTAGTTGCCGTCGGCGTCGGTGAAGGTCTCGAGCGTGGTGCCGGTGACGGTGAGGCGCACGCGTTCGACGTACTGGCCTTTGGCGGGGTTGAACACCCGGCCCTCGACGGTGCCGGTCGGCGTCTCCGCGCGGAGCAGTCCGGCGAGACCGACGAGCAGGAGGATGGGGCGGAGCAAAGGCAGCAGGGCGCGCGAAACGAAGGTAGGGGCGGGCATGGCGGAGCGAGGGGTTGCGGCCAACGTGGCGGTCGTCGGGCGGAAACCAAGTCCGTGCTCCACACATTCGCCCGATGATAATCCACCTGGTTCCGGTCCGCGGCTCGACACCGCCGCTCCGGCGCGTTTCGCTCCGTCCGCTTCCAACCGATGGCGACCACGACCCCGGGGCCGGCGTCGCGGCGGCACTTTCTCCCCATGATCCTGCGCGCTTTTCCCCTGCCGGCGCTTCTTGTCGCGTTGGCCCTGACACCCTGGTCTTTGGCCGTGCGGGCGGCCGACGGCTTGTTGCCGGGCACGGCGCCACTGACGCTGACCGGCGACCTTTCGGCGCAGATGATCGCCGGCATTGATCGTCGGCTCGAGGGTCTGGGCGCGGAGACCGCCGCCGCGCGGGCGTCGCAGTGGCGACCGGATTTTTCCAGCCGCGCCGCCTATGCGCAATCGGTCGCGCCGAACCGGGCGCGCCTGGCCCGCATGCTCGGGGTGGTGGATGCCAGAGTCGCGGCGCCGCAGCTGGAGTATGTGTCGGTGGGGGCGGCGGACGCCACGGTGGCGGAGACGGACCGGTTTACCGTTTATGCGGTGCGGTGGCCGGTGTTCGACGGCGTGTGGGGCGAGGGTCTTTTGCTCCGGCCGAAAGGCGAGCCGGTGGCACGCGTGGTGGTGTTGCCCGATGCCGACCAGACGCCCGAGCAGATCGTGGGCGTCGCTCCCGGCGTGTCCAGCCCGCGGCACTACGCCCGCCGGCTGGCGGAGAATGGCTGTCTGGTCCTGGTGCCGGTGCTGGTCAATCGCAGCGATACTCTGTCCGGCCAGCCCGCGCTGAACCGGCTCACCAATCAGCCACACCGCGAGTGGATTTACCGGCAGTCGTTTGCGCTTGGCCGGCACATCATCGGCTACGAAGTGCAGAAGGTCTTGGCGGCGGTGGATTGGTTCGCGGCGGCACCGACGCCGGCGCCCATTGGCGTCGTCGGCTGGGGTGAGGGAGGCTTACTCGCGTTGCATGCGGCTGCGCTCGACCCGCGGATCGCGGCGACGGCGGTCAGCGGCTACTTCGGTCCGCGCGAGGCGATTGCCCGCGAGCCGATCTACCGGAATGTCTTTGGTTTGCTCACGGAGTTTGGCGATGCCGAGGTGGCGCGCCTGATCGTGCCCCGCGTACTGGTGGTTGAGGCGGCCGCGGCGCCGGAGGTGGCGGGTCCGCCCGCACCCCGGCCCGGTCGCGCCGGAGCGGCGCCTGGTCGAATCGCGACCGCTGCGCCCGCGGCGGTCCGCGCCGAGGTGGTCCGCGCGCAGCAGCTCGCCGGACCTTATGGCTCGTCGATCACCGCCACCGCGGGCGAGGGGCCGCAGGGGGCCTTTTTCAGCGAAACCACGCTCGAACGGTTTCTGGCGGCGGTGACCGCGACGACGCCACCGGTGCGGCCGGCCGGAGCGGTGCCGGTGGAGCGGCGGACCGGTTTTGACCCGGCGGCGCGGCAGGAGCGGGCCGTTCGGGAACTGCAGCGTTTTTCGCAGTCGCTCGTGTCCGGTGCGAATGGGGTGCGGGAGGACTTTCTCTGGAAAAAAGTGCCGCCGACGACGCCCGAGGCCTGGCGCAAAGGGATGGAGCCGTACCGTGCGCAGTTTCGCGACGAGACGATCGGTTACCTCCCGCCGGGGACAGGGCCGCTGAATCCGCGGGCGCGGCTGATTTTGGACCGGCCGACGTGGACGGCGCACGAGGTCGTGCTCGACGTGATGCCCGACGTGTTCGCGTGGGGCTATTTGCTCCTGCCGAAGGATCTCAAGCCCGGCGAGCGGCGGCCGGTGGTGGTGACGCAGCACGGCCTCGAGGGCCTGCCGGCCGACCTGATCGACGAGGATCACGCGGGGCGTCCGTATGCCACCTACAAGGCCTACGCGGCGCGTTTGGTGGAGCGCGGGTTCATCGTATTCGTGCCGCACAATCCCTATCGCGGCGAATTCCGCGAGCTGCAGCGCAAGGCGCACCCGCTGGGAAAATCACTCTTCGCGTTCATCACCGCGCAGCATGAGCGCATTCTGGATTGGTTGACGACGCTGCCGCAGGTGGACCCGGCGCGGATCGGTTTCTACGGGCTGTCGTACGGCGGCTCGACCGCCATGCGGGTTCCGGCGCTGATCGAGCGGTACGCGGTTACGATTTGCTCCGGCAATTTCAACGAATGGGTCTGGAAGCTCGTGACGACGGAGTGGACGGGTAGCTACCTGTTCACCAAAGAATACGAGATGCCGGAGTTTAACCTGGGCCGGACCTTCGGTCATGCGGAGATGGCGGCGTTGATCGCGCCGCGGTCTTTCATGGTGGAGCGCGGCCACGACGACGGCGTGGGTCTCGACGAGTGGGTCGGATTTGAATACGCGAAGGTTAACCGCCTCTACTCGCGCCTCGGCATTGCGGAGCGCACGGCCATCGAGTACTTCCGCGGCCCGCACACGATCCACGGCGTGGGGTCGTTTGCGTTCTTGCACCGGCAGCTGGCGTGGCCGGAGCCGGGGAGCAGATAAACGCCGATCAGTCATCCGGAGTCGGCGATCGATGGTGCCGGAATGGTTTAGGGCCGCCCGGAGGGGTGGAGTATTCGAGCGGTCTGCCGCGTCCGGTGGATCCTCGGGCGTGCCCACGTTTTCGCCTTCGGCTCCGGCGCGTGGCTCGGCTTTTAGCCCTTTGGTTTCCGGTCCCTTTTCACCTCACGAAAAACGAACCAGCCCTGAATCAATACATAGGAGAGTGCGATGTGCGGCCAGACCTTGAACGCGTGGTCTGCTTGCGCTTCGACTCGTGGCGGGAAACCAGCGTGCAGCGGCGTCTGCACTGCCATCATGCACGCATAAAAGAATCGCCCGACCGGATTGGGGTCGGGATCGCCGGCGTTGAGCAGCCCGAAGATGAATCCACCGGCTGGGCCTGCCGCCATCAAGCTGACCGCCGCATGGCGTAATAGTCTCCCGGGTGTCATGGGGCTAAGCGGGACTCTTCCGGTTGCGAATGGGTGGCAGAGCACTAAGCGGAAATTCCCAAGGTGGTGCCCGATGGCCCCGCCGGGCTGTTACGGTAAAGCCGCCGCCTCTGGAGGCCCGATGAAGACATCGGACCCCGGGGCCTTGGCCTCCGAGCCCGCAACGCTCGGTTTTCAGCGGTATGACCCCGACGTCCGGCCGCCGACTCGTGCTTCGCCATAGCGGATACGCCGAAACCATGCGGCGATCCGCCTCCGGGAGCTTCAACCGTCGCTGCTTGAGAGCGAGGATGGCGAGTGCGGCCATATGATTAAGCGAGCGTGGCGACTCGATGCGTTAAGGAACGGGAGTTTATACTAAGGCCGCGGTTTTAACCCAGCAATTTTTTCATCAGGAATGCCGCCTGCATGGCGGAGATTTCCTTCAGGCCCTTTTGGGCGAGGGTGAGCAGGCCCGACAACTGTTCCTGGGAAAACGTCGCTTCCTCGCCCGAGCCCTGCACTTCGACAAACTGACCGCGGCCGGTCATCACGATGTTGAAGTCCACCTCGGCGTCCTTGTCTTCCACGTACGCGAGGTCGAGGAGTTCGCGGCCGGCGAAAACGCCCGCGCTGACGGCGGCGACGGAATCCGACATCGGGTTCTCCGGAATCTTGCGGGCGTCGATGAGTTTTTGCACGGCGAGGCGGGCCGCGATGTAGGCCCCGGTGATCGCGGCGGTGCGGGTGCCGCCGTCGGCCTGTAGAACGTCGCAGTCGACCCAAAGCGTGTTTTGGCCGAGCTTTTGCAGGTCGACCACGGCCCGGAGCGAGCGGCCGATGAGCCGCTGGATTTCGACGGTGCGGCCGTCGATCTTGCCGCGGGAAATGTCGCGCTGCTTCCGGTCGAGCGTTGAGTAGGGGAGCATCGAGTACTCGGCGGTGAGCCAGCCGCCCGGGACCTTTTGCTGTTTCATCCAGGTCGGCACGTTGGGCTCGATCGTCGCGGCGCAGATGACGCGGGTCAGGCCGAAGGAGACCAGCACCGAGCCGGTCGCATAGGGCGCGATGTCGGCCTCAAAGGTGATCGGGCGCAGTTGCGCAGGTTGGCGGCCGTCGGCGCGAGGGGCGGAGGTGGACATGATCCGACCATCTCGGGGCCGGGCGGGCGGGACGCCAAACTATTTCCGCACGGAGCTGATGCGCCGAGGTTAGTTCGGCTCAGGTGTGCACGCCCGGCGGCGCGCACGAGCGCGCGGGCTTACGGCAAAACTCAGGTCGCGTCGCGGTCGACCGGTTTAATCTTGGTCGGGGCGGGCGTTTTGGCTTGTTCCGACATGAACGCGATCAGGCGATCGTTAAAGGTCTTGGCCGGGTCGTGGCCCATTTTCTTCAAGGCCTGGGTGAGTGCGGCGACTTCGACGAGGCGCGCGATGTCCCGGCCGGGGCGGACGTAGAGTTCGATGAGCGGCACCTTCATGCCGAGGATCTCGTAGTAGTTTTCCTCGAGGCCGGTACGCTCCTCAATGACCTCGGGGGTCCATTCCTTGAGGGAGACGACCATGTCGATGCGCTTTTCCATGCGCACGCACTTCACGCCGAACATTTCGCCGACGTTGATGATGCCGATGCCGCGGCACTCCATGTAGCCGCGGTTGAGCGGCCGGCTCGAGGCCATCAGTTCGCGTTCGTCGAGGAGCCGGATGACCGTGAGATCGTCGGCGACGAGCGAGTGGCCGCGCTCGATGAGGGCGAGGGCGCATTCGCTTTTGCCGACGCCGGAGTCGCCGCGCAGCATCACGCCGACGCCTTTGATATCGAGGGTGGTGGCGTGCTCGGTGCCGTGCGGGGCGAACTCGTTGTCGATCGCGAGCGTTGCGAGATTGATCCAGTTCATCGTGATCATGGGCGTGCGCAAAATCGGCAGGCCCATCGCGGTGGCGACGTCGTGCATGGCTTGCGTCGGGTGGTAGTTGCGCGTGAGCACGAGGCACGGGATGCCGCGCTTCACCATCTGCTGGAAGGTCTCGAACTGGGTCCGCTGCGGCAGCGTCTTGAGGTAGGTCATCTCGGCGGCGCCGAGCACCTGAATGCGTTTGTTCGCGAAGTACTTGAAAAATCCGGTGAGCGCCAGGGCGGGGCGGTTGATGCTGCCTTCGTGGATGAGCCGGTTGAGGCCGCGCTCACCGACCACGATTTCCAATTTCAGCTTCTCGCGATACGTCTCGAAGAAATGCGCGACGGTGATGCCCTGGATGGCTTTCTGCATGGACGAAGCGAGTAGCGGGTCGCGGCGGGCGAGTAGAGCAGAAAGTGGCGGCGGGCTCGCCGACCCGCCGGTGGGCCCGATAGTTCATCGGGCTGTTTGGTTTCGATCGGTGTTCCGATTCGACCCGAGGGGAACGTCGGCCCCGGCCGCTGGAAGCGGGGACGGGGCGGGGCTACAGGTTGAAGCCCTCGCCGAGGTAGAATTTCCGGGCCTGCTCGTCGCGGATCAGAAAATCACTGGTGCCTTCCGACAACACGCGACCCTCGTGGATGAGGTAGGCGCGGTCGACGATGCGCAGGGTTTCGCGAACGTTATGGTCGGTTACGATCACGCCGATGCCCTGCGACTTCAGCTCCAGGATGATTTTCTGCACCTCGGAGACCGAGATCGGATCGATGGCCGCGAACGGCTCGTCCATCAGCAGGAACTTGGGCTTGGACACCAAGGCGCGTGCGATCTCGAGCCGGCGCCGTTCGCCGCCGGACAGGGTGAACGCCTTTTGCTTGGCCACATGGCCGAGGTGCAATTCCTCGAGCTGTTTTTGCACGAGCGCCCGGCGTTCGCCGCGGGGCACGCCGATCGACTCGGCGATGGCGAGGATGTTGTCCTCGACCGAGAGTTTACGGAAGACCGACGCTTCCTGCGGCAGGTAGCCGACGCCCCGTCGCGCGCGCTGGTGCATGCGCAGGCCGGTGATGTCGGCGCCGTCGAGCATGACCTGACCGGCGGTCGCGGGCACGAGGCCGACGATCATGTAGAACGTCGTGGTCTTGCCCGCGCCGTTGGGGCCGAGCAATCCGACGACTTCGCCGGCGCGGATGCGCAGATCGACGCCGTTGACGACGTTGCGTTGACCGTAGGTCTTGACGAGCTGTTTGGTCTCGATCTGGGAGACGGCCGCGGGCGTGGTGCTCATTTGGGCGCGGCCGGTAGCGGCACGGTGATGACGGGAGTTGAAGCGCCTTCGGCCGTGGCGGGAGCGGTCTTGGCTTCAGGCGCGGTCCCGGGCTTTGGCGCCACCTTGGGTTTCTCCTTGTCGTAGCCGAGGTCCTTCAACTCCGGCAGCGTGATGCGCGGGCGCTCGTTCGGGCCGGCGATGATGCGGGCTCGCCGCTCGCCGCGGAGCAGTTCCATCGCGTAACCGGAAGCCTGATATTGGCCGTCGAGGCTGCGGACCTTCGGGTTGCCCGTCAGGACGACCTTGTTGTCGCCGGGAAAAATTTCCGCCCGTTCGCAGGTAGCTTCGCGGTCGTTCTGCACGATGCGGACGTGGCCGGTGGCGACGAGGGATTTGAACTGCTCCTGCTTGCCGATGGTGGCCTTCGGGTCGCCGCTGCGCAGGGCGATGGCGACGAGGTCGTCGCAGGTGAGCTTGAGGTTGGTGGCGGTGACGGTGACGCCCTTGCTGAAGGTGAACGTCGTTTCCTTTTCCGAACTGATCATCTCGGCGGCGCCGCTCTCGATCTCCGTCGGCACGAGCGGGGCCTTCGGGCCGGCGGTCGCGGACTGGTCCGCGGCGCGCACGAGGGGCAGCAGGGCGAGGACGGCGAGGCAGGCGTGGACGGGGCGCAGGGTCATTTCAGGATGTCGGGCAGTTGGGCGCGGAAGGTGACGCGCACGTTGTGCTGGAGCGAAACTTTTTTGGCCTGGTGGTCGTAGGTCCAGCCCACCCCGTTGACCTCCAGGTCGTCGCGGATCAGGCGCACGGACTTTTCGCCGCCGGCGCGGTTCTCCTTCGGGACGAAGACGGCGGCGGGGCTGAGCAGCATGCTCTCGATCTGCGCAGCGGCGTCGCCGGAGAAAATGGTGATACTGAGATCCGTCACCGCCACGCGTGGGCCCTGCGGCCGAACCTCCGAGCCGCGCAGCGTCATCGAGCGGAATCCATCCTTATCCGTGAAAATCGGCAGCACCCAGTTTACCGCCGGCGCGGTCGTCCCGCCGGTCGGCGCGGGGCCGGGTGTGGTTTCGCGGGCGGGCGGGCCGGCGATGGCGGCCAAGAGGAGAAGCAGCGGGCGGATCACGGGGAGTGGACGTTATGCGACCCGGGCCGCGAGAATTAGTTCGCAGACTTCCCGGACGGCGCCGCGCCCGGCCGGACGCCGGGTGACATGGCGGGCGGCCGCCAACGCCTCGGGCATGGCTTCGGCCGGGGCCGCGCCGAAGCCGGCCCACGCGATGGCGGCCGCGTCGATGAGGTCGTCGCCCATATAGGCGCACTCCGCCGCCGTCAGGCCGAGCTGGGTCGCGAGTTCCTGCAGGGCGGCAAGCTTGTCGTTTCGGCCCTGGATGACGTGGGGTATTTTCAGTTCGTTGGCGCGCACGGTGGTGGCGGTGGACGCGCGGCCACTGATCCAGGCGGTGATGATGCCGGCGTCGGCGAGTCGACGCAAACCGGCGCCGTCAAGAATCGAAAAGGCCTTTGCCTCCGTGCCGTCCGAGGAAATCAGCACCGTGCCGTCGGTGAGGACGCCGTCGACATCCATCGCGAAGAGGCGAACCGCTTTGAGTGCGGAACGCGGATGGCGGAGAGCGGATCTGGGTCGGGCGGAGGCCGATCGGGTGCGCGGGAATTTTTTCGGGCGGGGCATCGGATCGGTGATGAGATTAACGGCCGGTCTCGGATTTAGAGCGGATGGAGTATGGCGGTAACTGCGTTTGAGCCGAAGCCGACAACGTGGTCGCGCCTGAGGACCACGTGGTCGCTGCGCTCGCGCGGCCCTCAGCCCATCCACGCGGTGATGCGCTCGATGATCTTGTCCTTGGTCGGTCGGTACTCGCGTTCGAGTTCCGGCGCGAAAGGCACGGGCAGGTCGAGCGACGCGATGCGCAGCGGGGCGGCCTTGAGGGCGGCAAAGGTTTCCTCGGTCAGGCGCGAGATGAGTTCGGCGCCGAAACCGTGGGTACGCCTCCCTTCATGCACCACGATGAGCCGGCCGGTGCGTTGCAACGACGCGTGGATGGCATCGAGTTTTAACGGCGACAGTGCGCGGAGGTCGAAGAGGTCGAGCGAGACTTCGTAGTCGCCGGCCAGGTAGTCGGCGGCCTCCTCGGCGAGGTGGACCATTTCCCCGTAGGTCACGAGCGTGGCAAAGTCGCCCTGGCGCACGTGGCGCGGTTCCCACACGGAGCGGTAGTTCGGGTCCCAAACGACGGGCGCGCGGCCCTTGCGGTAAAGGCCCTTGTGCTCAAACAGCAGCACGGGGTTGTTGTCCTCGTAGGCGGCGAGCAGCGCGTTGAACGCGTCCTGCGGCGTGCTCGGGTAGAGACCCTTCAGGCCCGGCATCGAAAGGAAGAAGGCCTCGAGTTCCTGCGAGTGGAACGAGCCGAAGGTCAGGCCGCCGCCGCAGGGGAGGCGAAATACGAGCGGGCAGGCCGCGCCGCTGCGGAAGTGCATCGTCGCGGCGTTGAGGGTGATCTGCGTCGTCGCGTCGGTGCTGAAGTCCGCAAACTGAAATTCTTCGATCGGGCGGTGGCCGTTCAACGCGAGGCCGATGGCGTAGCCGGTGCAGGCGCTTTCGGCGAGCGGCGTATTGAGGACGCGGGGGCGGCCGAACTCTTTCAGCAGGTTGTCGGTGACCTTGAATGCGCCGCCGTAGGTCGCGATGTCCTGGCCCATCAGCAGCGACTCGGGGCGTTCACGGAGAATTTTGCGCAGGCCGAGGTTGATCGCCTGGGCCAGGTTGAGCGAAGCGGGCTGGGCGGGCTCGGGCTTCCACGCGATCGGCGCGGCGACCGGGGCGAACACGTCCTCGACCATGCCGGCCGGCGTCGGCCGCGGGCGGGCGAGGGAAATCTTGATGCACGCCTCGAGAAACGCGCTCAGCTCGGCCTCGACCGCGTCGACCCGCTCCACGCCGACGGCCGCGACGACCTTCGCGCGGAATTTCGGCAACGGATCGCGGTCGAAGAAGCCTTCGCTCTCGCCGGGCTTCATGTAATCGCAGGTGTCGTAGGCGGCGTGGCCGCGGAGCCGGAGCACCTGGGCCTCGATCAGGACCGGGCGCGAGGTGGTCCGGACCTTTTCGATCGCGGCGGCGAGGGTGCGCGCGACGTCGCCGGTGTCGCCGGTGCAGTCCAGGGCGAATCCCTCGATGCCGTAGCCGGCGGCGCGTTTCCAGAGCTCGGTGTTGCCGGCGAACTGCTCGGCGACCGGGGTGGAGTACGCGTAGCGGTTGTTCTCGATGACGAACACGACCGGGAGCGAGAGCAGGGACGCGAGGTTCATCGCCTCGTGGACGTCACCGGTGCTGGAGCCGCCGTCGCCGAAGAAGGCGAAACCGACGGCGGGGCGCCCGAGCTTGCGCTGTGAATCGGCGCC
The DNA here is from genome assembly GCA_903820035.1 of uncultured Opitutia bacterium. Taxonomy (GTDB): domain Bacteria; phylum Verrucomicrobiota; class Verrucomicrobiia; order Opitutales; family Opitutaceae; genus ER46. The sequence goes on along the minus strand of CAIJFT010000066.1, from coordinate 109,339 downwards.
GCCCGCGACCGTCGAGAGCATCGCCCCGAGGTGGCTGATCATCGGGTAGGAGCGGTGGTGCGGGTCGCCGTGGTGCACGTTGCCCTCGCGGGCCTTGGTCGGGCTGTCGGCGTTGGCGAAATACTGGTTCAGGTGGTCGCAGAGGTGGCCGCTCCAGATCAGGTGGCCGCCGAGATCGCGGTGCGAAAACGAGATGACGTCGACGGCCTTGTCGGCGAGCAGCGCGAGGGGAACGATGAGGCTCTCGTTGCCCTGGCCGCCGGCGACGGTGCCGCGGATGAGGCCCTGCCGGAAGAGGTCGAGGATGCGGTTGTCGGTGATCCGGGCGAGCTGCATCCACGCGTGGAGGCGCAGCAGGGCTTCAGCCGGGGACTGCTCGAGGTCGGCCGCGCGTAGCTCGCGCGTCGCCAGAATCGCAGGAAGGGAAGGGAAGGCCATGAACTTTGGCGCGGACGGTGAAGGGGCGCCGCGACGCGGGCAAGCGGGAGTTTAAGGTGGCTCGCCGCCTCGTGGCGTTCCGGTGCAGGACCGCCCGTTGGTCCGGCGTTGCCGGCCGGCCATTAAATAGAAGTTCGAGGCCCAGGGGTGGTTTTCGCCGCGTCACGTGTCTGACTCCCCGCATGGGTTCGATGCGTGATCAGGTCCAGACCAGCCGGGAGTGGGGAGGCTCGCGAAGGCGGCGCCATTCCGCGTTTGCCCCGGAGCGCGGCCGACGACATGGGGAAGGGGCATCGTATGGCTGAGCTCCCGACCGACACGAATGATTTTGCCGGCTTCTACCGTCAGACGGTGGCGCCGCTGCGGCGTTATCTGGCGCGGCTGATCGGAAGCAGCGCGGACGCGCAGGACCTCGCGCACGATGCGTACGCGCGCGTCTACCCGGCGGTCAAGAAGGGCCAGGTCGAGGCGCCGCAGGCATTTCTCTACACGACCGCGCGGCGACTCGCCATCAATCGGATCCGCCACCGGGACCTCGCACGCACGCAGACGGCGAGTCACGAGGTGCTCGATGGCGCGATGTCGCCGGCGCCGGGTGTGCGGCAGATCGTCATGGCGCGGCAGGAGTTCGCCCAACTCGAGCGGGCGATCGCCCAGCTGCCGCCGGGGTGTCGGGCGGTCCTTTTGCTGCGCAAAGTGGAACTGCTCCCTCACAAGGAAATCGCGCGACGGCTCGGCGTTTCGTGCAGCACGGTGGAAAAGCAGCATGTGCGCGCGTTGCGCCTGTTGCGCGCCGCCCTCGCGGCCCCGCCGGAGGAAGCGACGGGGACCGAGCCCTCGGAAACCTATTTGCCGGTCACCGGCACGCAGTCATGAGCGCCCGTAAAACGACTGCCTTGAACGAAGCCGCCGCCGCCCGCTGGGCCGTGCGGCTTGAGGGCGAGCCGTTGTCCGCGGCGGAACAACGCGCGCTGGATGCCTGGCTCGCGGAGGATCCGGCCCGCCGCGCCGAGCTTTCACAGTTCTGCCAGTTCAGCGCGGACCTGGAGCGCGAGCTACCGGCGCTGGTGGCGGACGGGGCCTTTGACGTCGGTCGCGAAACCGCCGCGGTTGCGCGTCCAGTTTGGCGGCGCTGGGCGCCCGCGGCGGGTCTGGCGGCCGCTGCCGCGATCGGCCTCGGGCTGTGGCTCGGGGCTCCGGTGACGGAGCAGCGCGCGATCTCCACGCCGCCGTCGCACCGGCAGTCAATTGCCCTGGCGGATGGTACCCGCGCGGACCTCAACGCGCAGACAAGCCTTAAGGTGGATTTCAGCGACGAACATCGCCGGCTCGTGCACCTTGAGCGCGGCGAGGTGTTTTTCAACGTGGCGAAGAATCCGGAACGTCCCTTCATCGTGGAGACACCCGGTGGCCGGGTGCGCGTAACCGGCACGGTCTTTAATGTCCGTACCGACGCCTCGGGCCGGCTGGAAGTGTCGGTGATCGAGGGCACCGTTGAAGTGCAGCCCGGCGCCGGCACCGCGACGTCGGAACCGTTGCACCTCGGCGTCGGCGATCAGGTGGCTTTGGCCACGGGCCGGGTGGCATTGCGCCGGGTCCGGCCCGAGGTTGCCGCCGAGGCCGCGGCGTGGCGCGACGGCTGGGTGGTGTTCGACGCGGTACCGCTCGGGGAGGCTTTGCAACGTTTCGCGGCGTTTCACGGCCGGACGATTTCCGTTGCGCCCGAGATCGCGGCCGAACGGCTCGGCGGCCGCTTCGGCCTCGACGACCTCGACGGATTTCTCAAGGACCTCGAACGCGCGTTGCCCGCGGTGCGGGTCGAGCGTCTGGCTGACGGCGGCGCCCGTGTCGGCCGCCGCTGACGGAAAAAAGAATTCGCGCGGATGGTGGATTTGACGCGCTCGGGTGTCTCAACCCGCGTTCCATTCCCATGCGCACTTCCTCTGGCTCTTCGTTTTCACGCCGGCTGATCGCCGGTCTGCTCGGTCTGGCCGCGGTCCTCGCGTCCGCTGCTCCGGTTAAATTCGACCTGCCCGCCCAACCGGCCGGAGCCGCGTTGCTGGCGTTTTCGAAACAGGCCGGCGCAGAGGTGCTCTTCGCCTTCGATCAAGTAAACAGTGTGCGCACGAACGCCCTCACCGGCACGCACGAGCCGGCCGAGGCCATGATCCGCCTGCTTGCTGACACCGGTCTTGCGGCCTCGCGGAGCGCGAGCGGCAAGTGGATCGTCGCCGTGGCGGCGATCCCGGCCAAGGCGCCGGCGCCACCCGCAGCGCCCGTCACCCCCGCTGCCACCCGGGCTGAAGCCGTCAAACCGGTCGCGCTTCCCGCCCCGTCCGCCGTCGAGGAAGGCACTGTGCGGATGAAGGCGTATCAGGTGACCGGCTCGCACATCCGCCGGCTCGAAGGTGAGGGCCCACAGCCGATCGCGGCGTACGCGAAGGAGGAGATCGACGCGCGCGGTTTTCAGACCACCGGTGACTTCCTGCAAAGCCTTTCGTTCAACAGCGGCACGACCAACTCGATCGGCGTGCCGGCGGCGAATCCCGTGAGCAGCGTGCCGTTTGCGCGCGGTGCGGTGACACTCAACCCGCGCGGCCTCGGCGCCGGACGCTTTCTCGTCCTGCTCGACGGCAAGCGGCCCTCCAGCTACGGCCTGCCGGACAACCGCGGCGGCTCGGTCTTCGACCTGAATAGCATCCCGACCGAGGCAATTGCGTCGATCGAGTACCTCAAGGACGGCGCATCGGCGATTTACGGCACCGACGCCATCGCCGGTGTGATGAACATCAAGCTCCGCGCCAACTACAGCGGCTTCTCCACCTCCGCGATGTACGGCAACACCTTCGGTCACGACACCGGCACGCGCAGTCTCAGCCTGCTCACCGGCGACACCTCGGCGAAGGGTTCGTTTCTGGTGAACATCAATTGGTTTAAGCAGAACGCCAATTTCGCCGGCGACTACGACCGCTCGAAGACCACCGATTACCTCGCCGCCTTCGGAACGGTGAAGGGGCAGAACAACAACAGCCCGAGTAATTTTCCGTTCAACCTCACGCTGACCGCTGCGCAGGCGACCGCCGCGGGCTTCACCAACGGCGCCGGCTTTTACGTCGTCACCGGCGGCCAGCCGACCGCCGGCCCGCGGGTGTCGAACTTCTCCTACGCCGGCGCCAACCAGAACGCCGCGACTAACGCCAACCGCTACGACTTCGCGCCGACCACGCAGCTGACGCCCGACCAGGAGAACCTGTCCGCCATGCTCAGCGCCAAGCGCAATCTGAGCGACAACGTCCGCGCGTCGGTGCAATTCCTCGCGAACAAGAATCTCACCGGCATCGTCTACACGCCGATCTCGATCAACAGCCAGTCGATCACCAACGCCGACGGCTCGTTCCTGACCATCCCGACCAACAACCCGTACAATCCGTTCGGCGTCGCGCTGAATAATTTCCGCGGCCGCGGAAATTTTGGCCCGACCCGGCTCTTCGACGTCGAGACGACGGGCACGACGACCCTCCTCGGGCTCGACGGCAAACTGCCGGGCGACTGGAACTGGTCCGCCGGCTTCATCTACGGCACGAGTCTCTTTGACCAGGTCGCGGGCAACCAGATCCGCACTTCCGACATGCAGGCCGCGCTCAACGGCACGCTCGCCGGCTTCAACGGGCAGTTCTTCAACCCTTTCGGGCCCTCGGCCAACCAGGCGCTGGTCAACAGCCTCTTCGTCTCCTCCACCGCCAATTCCAAGAGCACCACGGTCGGCTACGATGTGGCCGCGAGCGGCCCGCTCTTCGCGATGCCCGCGTTCGGCAACCAGCGTTCCGCCGGCGACGTCTCGCTGGCGGTCGGATTTGAGCACCGCAAGGACAACCTCGATAACCACTCGGACCCCGTCGGCTACCTCGTCACCATCGGTGATCTGCCGTACTCGGGTCGCCGGATCGTAGCTTCGGCCTACGCCGAACTTGCCGTGCCGGTGCTGCCGAAGTACCTCACGCTACAGGTCGCCGGCCGCCACGACCGTTACGACACCTTCGGCTCCACTTTGAATCCGAAGTATGCCGTCGTTTCGCAACCCGTGGACTGGCTCAAGCTGCGCGGCTCGTACTCGACGTCGTTCAAGGCGCCCGACATCGGCCAACTTTACCAGCCTTCCATCACGACCTTCACCGCGGCCGTGGCGGATCCGCGCAATCCGGCGGCCGGACTCAACCCCTATCCGTTCGTCGCCGCCGGCAACCGCGACCTCGAGCCGGAGAAAGGCCGCGTGTGGTATGGCGGCGTGGTGCTCGACCTCGGCAAGTGGGTCCGCGGGCTCAGCTTTACCGCCGACTACTTCGACATCGGGCTGCGGAACGTCATCACGTCGTTCACGACGCCGACCACCTTCTTCAATTTCTTCCCGCAGCGCGTCGTGCGCAACGCCGCCGGGCTGATTCAGTACTTCGACGCCAAGACGATCAACGCCGCCGGCTACCAGTGGAAGGGCTTGGACCTCGGCGCCGACTACCGGCTCCGCGGCACGCGGCTCGGCGACTTCATGTTCAGCGGGCAGGTGACCTACACCGACACCTTTGCCCTCAATGCCGGCAGCGGTCTCGGTGACGTGAATACGGCCGGCCGCTACAACAACCCGCGGCTCGCCGGCTCCGGCCAGGTCGGCTGGAAGAAGGGTAAGGTCGGTGCAACTCTCGGCACGCAGTTCAAGGGCCACTACCGGATGGACCAGTTCGCGCCGGCTTGGGACGAAAATACGCAGTTTTTGTTCAACGGCACCGCTTCGGTCGACGCGCCCTGGGGCACCCGCGTGACCCTCGGCTGCAATAACCTCCTCGGCTCCGAGCCGCCGGCGAACGGTAAGGCGATCCCGAGTTATGGCTTCGACATCGCGACGTACGCGCCGTGGTCGCTGGGTCGCTTCATCTATCTGAAGGTGAAGAAGGATTTCTGAGCTGAGCCGGTTGCGCACGCATGCCCAGACCTTTGCTCCGCCGTCTTCGCCTATGGGCGGTGGCAGGGTGGGGCGTGGCGGCGTTCGTCGCTTGGGGCGCAGACGTCGCGGCCAACGTCGGCGCCGCGCGGCTCATCGGCTTCCGGGCGCTGCCGGCGAGGTCGGTGGCGCATGGGGCGGTGGTCGGTGGCCTGTCCGCGCTTGATTACGACGTGGCGGCCGACCGCTGGCTGGCGGCGAGTGACGATAAGGCGGAATTTGGTCCGGCGCGCATCTTCAGCGTCCGCCTTGATTACGACGCGACGGCCTTGCGGGCCGTTGCGATCGAAGGCGTGACCGTGCTGAGGCAACCGGACGGATCCGCGTATCCGGACAAGCCGCACTTTCTCGCGGACCGACGCGGCGACGTGCCGGATATCGAGGCGGTACGGCTGGACCCGCACGACGGTTCGATCTGGTACGCCAGCGAGGGCGACCGCGCCCTCGGGCTGAATCCGTTCGTGCGCCGCGCGAGCCGCGACGGGACGTTTTTTTCGACGGTGCCGTTGCCGCCCGGCCATGCGTTCGCGCCCGACGGTCGGCCGGGCGTGCGGCCGAATCTGGCGATGGAGGGGATCGCGTTCACCGCGGACGGCGACGGCGTCTGGCTCGCGTTGGAGGCGCCGGGCTTTGGCGACGGGCCGTTGGCCTCGGCGCGGGCCGGCGCGCTGACGCGGTTCACGCGCATCGACCGGCGGGGCAGGCGGCAGGCGCAGTACGCTTACCCGCTCGATCCATGGCGTTTGCCGCCGGCGAAGGACCGGCTCGCGGATAACGGCGTGGCAGAGATTCTGGCCCAGCCCGATGGCGGTTTGCTCGTGTTGGAGCGTTCCGGCGCGCAGGACGGGGCGGGCGCGTGGCATTATGCCGTGCGGCTGTACGCCGCGGACTTCACCGCGGCGACGGACGTCGGCGCCGTTCCATCCTTGGTGGCGGCGCACGTTCGGCCGGCGACGAAGCGTCTGGTGTTCGAGTTCACTGCGCCGGCCGGCCGGTCCGTCGATAACCTCGAGGGTTTGGCCTGGGGCCGACGCCTGCCCAACGGTCACGCCACCCTCGTGGTGGTGTCCGACGACAATTTCTCCTTGGCTCAGGAAACCCAATTCTGGGTTTTCGAGGTGTTCCCGCTTTCCCCATGAAAATCCTCCGCCTGTCTGGCCTGCTTCTTTCGGCCGCCCTGCTCGGTGCGCCGCTGTTTGCCGCCGAATCACCCGCCGCCGCGCCCGCGGTCAAGAAGCCGAACTGGGACGAACCGTTTGAGGGCGTCGTCCACGATGCGAAGAAGATCGGCGGCTTCGTCGGCGAGTACCGCTGGCTGAGCAATTTCTTGCCCTGCCGCGTGGAGTGGGAGGGACGCGTGTACCGTTCGACGGAGGCGGCGTACCAGTCGGGCAAGTATCCCGCCGCGGAGCGCGATGGGTTCACGACGCTCGATCCCGATCCGGCGAAAAAGCTGTCGCGGACGAAATCGTACGACACGGCGGCGTGGGAGACGCGGAAGGAGCGGACGATGCGCGAGGTGATCTGGGCGAAGTTTTCGCAGAACCCGGAACTGGCGACCAAGCTGCTCGCGACCGGGGACAAGGTGCTCGAGGAAACGAACTGGTGGGGCGACGAGATCTGGGGCGTCTTCAAGGGCAAGGGGCAGAATCTGCTTGGCCGCGTGCTGATGGACACGCGGGCGCGGCTCGCCGCGGAAAAGTCGGCGGCGAAGCGGTGAGCCTCCGCCGATGAGTCTCGCGTCCCGTCTCGGCGCCGCTCTCCGCGCCCAACCGCCGGCGCCGCCGCTGTCGGATTCCGCGGAGATCGACCGGCTTTACCGGCATTGGCGGGTGCGGGTGATGTACGCGATGACGACGGGGTACGCTTTATTCTACTTCGTCCGCAAAAACCTCTCGATGGCCGCGAAGGCGATCACCGACGAGTTTCATTTCAGCAATACGCAATGGGGGCTCGTGCTCAGCGTCGCGACGATTGTGTACGCGTTCTCCAAGTTCTTCAGCGGCGTCGTCGGCGACCGGGCGAATCCGCGTTATCTCCTCGCGCTCGGCTTGTTGTTCTCGGCGTGCGTGAACCTGGTATTCGGGTTTGGCTCGGGGCTCGGGTTCTTCATCGCGTGCTGGGCCTTGAACAACCTCTTCCAAGGGGCCGGCGTGCCGCCCTGCGTGCGTTTACTCACCAGTTGGTATAGCCCGCGCGAGATCGGCCGGGCTTGGGGCATCTGGAACGCGTCCCACCAGATTGGCGGAGCCGTGATCGCGATTTGGGCCGGGTGGCTGGTGTCTCATTACGGATGGCGCGCGGCGTTTTGGGTGCCGGCGCTGGTGTGCATCGTGGGGGCTTTTTGGTTGTTAAACCGGCTGACCGATTCGCCGGAGTCGATGGGTTTGCCGCCGGTCGAAGTTTATCGCGACGGGGCGCCGGCCGGCTCGGTGGCGGATGCGGCGGCGCCGTTTTGGAGCGTGTTCCGTCAGTATATCCTCACGAACCCGTGGGTGTGGATCGTCAGCGTCGCGAACTTCTTCGTCTACATTGTGCGCATCGGCATCCTCGACTGGGCGCCGAAGTACCTGCAGGAAGCGAAGGGCTTCAACCTCAAGGAGGCGGGATTTTCGCTTTCGGGCTTCGAGATTGCCGGCGTCTTCGGCGCCTACGCGGCGGGCTGGCTCTCGGACAAGGTGTTCAAGGGCCGCCGCGGGCCGGTCGCGGTGGCGTTCATGTTGTTTGTGATCGCGTGCGTCGCGGCGCTCTTCGTCGTGCCGCGTGGCCAGGTGCTGACGATGAGCCTCGTTTTTATCGCGATCGGATTCTTCGTCTACGGACCGCAGATGCTGATTGCGGTGGCCGCGGCGGACTTTGCGACCAAGGCCGCGTCGTCGAGCGCGGTCGGCCTGACGGGACTGCTCGGCTACCTGGGCGCCACGGTATGTGGGGTGGGGACGGGCTGGCTCGCGGACCATTATGGTTGGGACGGCGTGCTGTGGTTCTACGGGATCGCCGCGGTGATCGGGGCGCTGTTGTTGCTTACCACCTGGAGCCGGCGGCCGGCGTGACGGGGCGGGGTTCCCCGCCCGTTGATTTTTCGATGTAGTCCCGACCGGCCGGCGGGCGATTCGTACGCACAACTCCACCGCCCGCCCGGCCACCGGCCCGTCCCAGACGAGGTGACATTTACGTGTCAGCGGCGCACCCGCTCGGGCGCGGCGGGGGTGACGCATAAATATTTGCCTCGCGGCGGGTGGGGGGCGGGCCGGAAATGCGAAATCTATGACCCCCACTCGTATTGTTGTTGTCGCCCTCTGTTTGGCGGCGGGACTCAGCGCCCACGCGCAACTCGCCCCGGTGGGGCCCGCGGCCAAAACGGATGGGGCCGTAAAGTTGGAGGCCTTCGTGGTCACCGGTTCCAATATCAAGCGCGTCGACGCCGAAACCGCCCTGCCGGTCACGGTGATCGAGGCGGCTGATCTCGACGCCCGCGGCGCGGCCACGATGGCGGAGTTGTTTGAGACGCTCGGCGCGGCCGACATTTCCGCGATCACCGAGCTCAACAACGGACCGCAACTCGCCCGGGGCGACGTGGCCTCGGTGGACCTGCGCGGTATCGGCTCCGGCAGCACGCTGACGCTGCTCAACGGCCGCCGCATGGCCCCGCACCCGGTCTCGATGGCCGAAAACGGCGTGCCCTCGCTCGCCGTCAATATCAACACCATCCCCCGCGCGCTCCTCGATCGCGTGGAGATCCTCCGCGACGGCGCCTCGGCCGTGTACGGCTCTGATGCCGCCGCCGGCGTGATCAACAACCGCGTTAACCGCAGCTTTCTGGGGCGCGGCCTTACCCTGAAGGGTTCGATGACCCAGCACGGCGGCGCCAACGAGTTCAACGCCACGCTCTACGACGGCTTCACGGTGAACAAGGCTCACGTCTCCGTCTCTTTGGATTATTTTCACCGCGACGCCCTCGCGGCCCACGACCGCTGGTACGCCAACAACTCCGACCTGCGCGTGAACCGCACGCTGCCCGCCCCGTGGAACGGCATTCCGGTCGTCGACCCCGCCACCGGCGGCGTCTTCTCGCGCGACAACGATTTTCGCAACGCCAACGCCGTGAACCAGTGGGGTCAGTGGCAGCGCGGTACGATTCAACCCGACTTCCTTACCTTCATCGGTTCGCGCCCGACGGGCAACACCGGTATCACCACCAGCACCACGCCGCCGGCGGGTGTTGCGACGATGGCGACCGACGGCATGTTCTACCTCTGGCCGAGTGCCAATGGCGTGATGTTCAAGCAGACCGCGCCGAGCACCAATATCGACAACGCCGAAGTCGCGGCTTTTTCCAACTGGAACAAATGGAAGGTGCTCGTGCCGTCCACCGATCGCGTGCAATTCGCGACCTTCATCGACCGCCCGATCAGCGACCGTCTCGCCTTCTTTGGTGACCTGCTCTTTTACCGCGCCTACAGCCGTACCGGTCGCGAGCCGGTGAACGCGAAGAACACCGATGACCAGGGTATCTACCTGCCGGCGACGAATCCCTACAACCCGTTCGGCGTGCGTTTCTATTCGCCGACGGGCGCGCCCAACGCCGACGGCACGCCGCGCCTCACGGGCGCGCCGGCCGATGTCTCGATCTGGACCGGCGTCTCGCCCGGCCAAAACACCGGCGGCGGTTTCAACCCGCGCGTGACCGAGGTCTGGAGTTACGCCTGGCGCGTGCTCGGCGGCCTGCGCGGCAAACTCGGTCAGAACTGGGAATGGGAATCCGCGATCGTCGCGTCCCAAGCGCAAACCCACGAGTACGAGCACTTCCAGGTGCGCGAGTCGAAGCTGCGCGCCGCGCTGAACCGCACCGACGCGACGGCGCTCAACCCGTTCCCCGTCACCTTCAAGATCGTCAATAACCAGATCGTGGTCGACCAGCTGTTCACGAACCCGACGTCGGTCATCGATCCGATTTACGGCGACGAGGACCGCTTCGGTCGCACCGGCTTCTACCTGGCTGACGCCAAGATCAACGGCCAGCTCGGCCGGCTCTTCCAGGGCGGCCGCATCGGCGTCGCCTCGGGCACCGAGGTGCGCTACGAGAGTTACGCCGACCAGCGCGCGCCTTACGTCGGCCTGAATCCCCCGGGCTCGGCGAGCCAGTTCCCGCTGCTGCGGGAAGGCGACAACGACTTTCTCGCGCTCAGTTCGAATGTGCCGATCACCGCGCACCAGACGATCTTCGCGGGCTACCTCGAAGTCGCCCTGCCGTTCGTGACGCGCGAAAACCGCGCACCGCTGCTCAACGCGCTCGAGCTCACGCTCGCGGGTCGCTACGAGCACTTCTCGATCTTCGGCCAGACAACGAAGCCGAAGGCCAGCTTGGTTTGGAAACCGTTCCAGGGCCTGAAACTCCGCAGCTCGGTCGCGGAGTCCTTTCGCGCGCCGAATCTGGTGCAGACCAACATCACGCCGCTCCGTCGCCAGATCAGCGCCGACGATCCGTACCGCCATGAGGTGACGAACTTGGTGTCCGACGGCACCGCGCAGCGCACGTCGTACCGCCAGGGTAACCAGAGCCTCCAGCCCGAGCAGGCCAAAACCTGGTCCGGCGGCCTCGTCCTCGAAGTGCCGAGCGTCCGCGGGCTGTCCGTGACGTTTGACTACTTCCGCATCAACCAGAACAAGGTGATCGAGAACTTCGGCGCCGGTCCCGCAATCGACCTCGACGAAATCATGCTCGATCTCGCCACCCAGGCCGAACTCGCGAAGGGCACGCCGATCGACAAAATCGACCTCGGCTCCGGCAGCGCTGCGTACAAGGGCTCGAGTAAGATCGTGCGCCGCCCGGTCACCGAGGCGGACAAGGCGGCCTTTGCCGCGTTCAACGCGAAGCAGACGACGAATGCCGCGCGCCGCGCCCCGGTGGGCGAGTTCATCAGTGTGATCGACGACTACCTCAACCTGAGCGGGCGCGACATCCAGGGCTATGAGATCGGCGTCCAATGGCGCGGACCGAAGACCCGCCTCGGCACTTTCACTTTCAACACCGAGGCCACGCACTACGTGCTACGCCGCTCGAAGGCGGATGAACTTTCCCCGCTGGTCGATGAACTGGACCGCAACGGCCGCGTCAGCTGGCGTGCCAATGCGTCGGTTGCGTGGCGCCAGGGCCCGCTCTCCGCGGGCTGGTTCGGCAGCTACTTCGGCTCGTTTGTGGACACCTCGGCGGCGACGACGGAGCCGATCACCAGGGCGCTCGGCTACCCGAGCTACATCAAAATCTTCAACGACAACGGCGTCACCCGCTACCTGTTCCGCGTCAGCCCGTCGTACAACCACAACGTCTGGATGTCCTACCGCTTCGAGCGCCGGGAGAAGTCGTGGCTGAACGGCGTGAGCGTGCGCGGCGGTATCAACAACGTCCTCGATACGATCCCGCGCCTCGCCGACGAGCAGTACGGGTACGTGTCCGGCTCGGCCAACCCCCGCGGCCGTCAGTTCACGATGGAGTTTGCGAAGAAATTCTAGGCCGGCGCGGCGCCGGTAGTGGGTGGTTGAGGGTCTCGATCCTAGGCCCGCCGGCATTTTACGCGCTTTCCGAACTCTCAGCCCTCAACTCTCATCTCTCAAGGTTGCTTTCCCCATGCCCTCCCGCCCGATTTCCCTGCGCGCCCTCGCCGCGCTCTGCCTCATGTCCTCCGCCGCCTCCGCCGTCGAGATCGTCGCCCACCGCGGCGCGTCGTTCGACGCGCCGGAGAATACCCTCGCCTCGGAGAAACTCGCGTGGCGGGACGGGGCGGATGTCGTCGAGAATGACATCCACCTCACCAAGGACGGAAAGATCATCGTCTGCCACGACAAGACGACCCAGCGCACGACCGGGCACCCGGGGACGATCACGGCCATGACCTTCGCGGAGCTGCGGACGCTCGACGCCGGCAAGTGGAAGGGGGAGCAATTCGCGGGCGAAAAGCTGCCGACGCTGGACGAACAGATTGCGCTCATCCCCGCGGGCAAGCGGATGTTCGTCGAGATCAAGGTTGGGCCGGAGATTTTGCCCGAGCTCGAGCGCACGTTGCAGCGCGCGGGTGGGTCGGAGAAAAACATCACGTTCATCAGCTTCGTCTACGCGTCGCTGCAGGAGGTGCGGAAGCGGCTGCCGGCGTACAAAACGCAGTACCTGGTCGGCTACAAAAAAGCCGATGGCAAGAAGACCGAGGGGAAGCCGCAGCCCACGCTCGACGAGGTCATTGCCCAGGCGAAGACGGCCGGTTTGACCGGACTCGACCTGCAAAGCACGTGGCCGTTGACCGCGGCGGAGACGAAGCAGATCCAGGACGCCGGGCTCGAGTTGCACGTGTGGACGGTCGACGATCCCGCGGTGGCGAAGCACTGGATCGAACTGGGTGCGATCAGCATCACGACCAACCGCTCCGGCTGGCTGCGGGAGCAGCTGAAGTTGTGACGAATCGAATTCGTGCGGATGTCTCCGGCTCTCCGATCTTCCCGTTCTCCTGGTTCAAGCGTTTGCGTTGCCGACAGCCCGGCCGGTTTGCCGTCTCACTCCCATGATCTCCCTGCTTAAGCCCGCCCCGGCGGCGCCGCCGTTGCCGCCGGACCGCGTCGATTCCGTCTACCGTCAGCTGCGCTGGCAGGTGTTTACGGGCATCTTCCTTGGTTACGCGGCGTTTTACCTGGTCCGGAATAATTTCGCGCTGGCGATGCCGGCGATTCTCAAGGCGCACCCGGAGTATTCGAAGGTGCAGCTGGGCTGGGCGATGACGGGCCTGCTCACGGCCTACGGCTTCTCGAAGTTTTTCATGGGCTCCGTGTCCGACCGGAGCAATCCGCGCTGGTTCATGGCCCTCGGGTTGCTGCTTACGAGCGCGGTGACGTTCGCGTTCGGCACGATCCCGGGCGTCTACAGTTCGCTCTTCGTGATCGTGGCGCTGCAGACGCTGAACGGCTGGTGCAACGGCATGGGCTGGCCGCCCTGCGGCAAGACGATGGTCCATTGGTGGAGCACGAAGGAGCGCGGGCGCACCGTCTCCTCGTGGAATGTTGCGCACAACGTCGGCGGCGCGCTGATCGCGGTTTTTGCGACGTGGGCGGTGGGGTATTTCGGTGACTGGCGGGCCACGTTCTATTTCAACGCGGTCATCGCCGCCGCCGTCGCCGGCGTCGTGCTGCTGCTGGTCCGCGACACGCCGCAGAGCTGCGGACTCCCGCCGATCGAGCGGTTCAAGAACGACTACCCGCCGAATTATTCGGCCGAACACGAGCGCACGTTTACGTTCAAGGAGATCTTCCTCACGTACGTGCTGAATAACCGATACCTCTGGGCGATCGCGATCGCCAACGCGTTCGTCTACTTCGTGCGCTACGGCGTTTCCAACTGGATCCCGACTTACCTGCAGACGGCGAAGGGATTCAACTTCAAGGAATCGGGGCTCGCGTGGACCGCGTTCGAACTCGCCGGCATCCCGGGCACGATTTTATGCGGCTGGCTTTCGGACAAGGTGTTCAAGGCCCGGCGCGCCCCCGCGACGATTTTGTTCATGGGCCTCACGCTCGGCGGCCTTGTGGTCTACGGTCTCAACGGCAAGGGCCCGCTCTGGATCGACATCGCGTCGCTCATCGCAATCGGGTTCTTCATTTACGGCCCGATCATGATGATCGGCCTGCACGCGCTCGATCTCGTCCCGAAGAAAGCCGCGGGCACGGCCGCCGGCTTCACCGGCCTCTTCGGCTACTTCCTCGGCTCCGCCCCGTCGGGCGCCGGGGTGGGGTGGATCGAGGTTCACTTCGGCTGGACCGGCGTTTTTTCCACGATGATCGTGTGCTGTGTGCTCACGATGGTGTTCAGCGCCCTGACCCTCGGCCACCGCGCGACGAGCAGCGAGGGGGCGAAGGGAGCCGGCGGTCTTAACCGCTAATCGTCGCTAATCGGCGCGGATCCAAGGACTGCATCTCGATCCAAGATGAAAAACCCGTTCACCCCGAGTCCCGGATCGTGGCTTAAGGCGGCTGAATACGGGGTAGCGTATGAGCGGAGATAAGCGAAGATTAGCGGTTTCGCTTCTCCGGGTTTCTGGCTGATCGGCTCCCCTTTGTAGTTTCACCTCGCATGAAAACATCCGTCCTCCTCGCTGCGTTTTGGCTCGGTCTCGTCGCGCACACCGCCTCTGCCGCCGGCCCGCTGGTCATCGCCCACCGCGGCGCCAGCGGCTATGTGCCGGAGCACACGCTGCCGGCCAAGGCCTACGCGCATGCCCTCGGGGCGGATTATCTGGAGCAGGATATCGTGCTCACCAGGGACGATGTGCCGGTCGTGCTGCATGACATCTACCTCGACACCGTGAGCGATGTCGCCGTGCGCTTCCCGGACCGCAAGCGCGCCGACGGGCGTTTTTACGCCCTCGACCTCAGCCTCGCCGAATTGAAACAGCTGCGCGTCCGCGAGCGCTTCAACGCCAAGACCGGGCTGCCGGTGTACGCCCTGCGCTACGACTCGACGAACGCACCGTCGACGTTTGCCGTTTCGACGCTCGAGGAGGAACTGCAGTTCATTCAGGGCCTCAACCGGAGCACCGGCCGCGTGGCGGGGATTTATCCGGAGATCAAGCAGCCGAAGTGGCACCGCGAGCAGGGTCACGACATCAGCAAGATCGTGCTGCCGGTCCTCGCGCGTTACGGCTACGCGACCAAAGCCGACGCCTGCTTCCTGCAGTGCTTTGAATATTCCGAGGTCAAGCGGCTGCGGAACGAGCTCGGCTGGAAAGGGCGCCTGATCCAACTCTACAGCACGAAGGCCAAGGAGGAGGACGGCAGCGACTTCACGTACCTGTCTTCACCCGCTGGCCTCAAGGAACTGGCCGCCGTCGCCGATGGCATCGGGCCTCCGCTCGGGCGCATCGTGACGTGGCCCGCGGCTGGCGCCGCGCCGAAGGTCACCGAACTTGTGGCACTCGCGCACGCCGCCAAACTCGCCGTGCACCCGTACACCTTGCGCCGCGACGAACTGCCGAAAAATTGCCCGTCGTTCGAAGCGTTGCACGTCGCGGCCTTCCGCACCGCGGGCGTCGACGGCATATTCACGGATTTCACCGACGTCACCGTCGCCTGGCTGAAGGCGAACGGCGCGCGCTGATTTCACTTTTGGGCCGCCCGCACCTGCGCGGATCGGGTCGTGGGCCGTCGCGCCCGCGCGCCGCGCCGCGTTCCGAATACGATGGCGGCGGGCCCGATCTCTGTTTCCTTCGGCATTTCGTCATCGCCTCCATGAACTCCAACCCTGCCTTGGCCCGCCGCGTTCTGCGTCTGATTTTCTCCTTCCTCGCGTGTGCTTTTTGCGCCGCGTTTCCGCTCGTGGCGCAAACCGCCGGCAACGCGTCGATCAGCGGCCGCGTGCAAAACAGCGCCTCCGGCTCCGCGCTGGAGAACGCCCGGATCACCGTTGCGGGGACCAACCGCGAGGCCTTCACCGACGCGTTCGGCGAATTCCGCCTTACCGGTCTGGGCGGGGGAGAGGTGACACTGACCGTCTTCTACACCGGACTCACCCCGGCCAGCGCCGCGGTCAAGGTCGCCGCCGGCGCAACGGCCCGACGCGATTTTTCCCTCGTGCCGGTGGCGGCGGGGCGCACGACCGCTGCGGCGGACGGCGTCGTGAAGCTCGATCAATTCATCGTGGACTCGGCGCGTGATACCAGCGCGGCGTCCATCGCGACCAACGAGCAGCGGTTTTCGCCCAGCATCAAGACGGTGCTCTCGACCGACGCCCTCGGGGATGTGATTCAAAACAACCTCGGCGAATTCGTGAAGTTCCTCCCCGGCGTCGATGTCGGCACCGACCAGATGAACTCGGTGCAGATCGGCCTGCGCGGCTTGCCGTCCAACTACACCAACATCGCGCTCGACGGCGACGACGTGAACGCCGCCGGTTCCGCCGGCCCGACGCGCAACACCCTCCTGCAGGCCTTTTCCCTCAGCAACGCCCAGCGCGTCGAGATCTACAAGGTGCCGACGCCCGACATGCCCGCCAGCCTCGCCGGCGGCATCAATATGGTCAGCCGCACCGCATTTGAGGCCAGCCGCCCCGAATTGCGGTTCAAGGCGTACATGAACCAGAACTCCCGCGAGTTTAACGTCCGCCGGCAGTCCGGCGGCGGCGACGGCGACGACCAGCGGCAGACGTATCACTACCAGCCCGACTTCGACTTCGCCTACACCGTGCCGTTGTCGAAGACCTTCGGCTTCTCGATCAACGCGACCAAGAACGACCAGTTCGGCTCCGCGCGGCGCGTCAACCGCACCTTCAACACCACGACGACCGCGGCGAATCCCTTCAAGGCCACCGTCGACAACCCGTACCTCACAACCTTCCAGTACAACGTCTTTCCGGTCTACGAGCACCGCTACGCCATCGGCACGCGCCTCGACTGGAAGGTCTCGGCGGTCGACACGCTCTCGTTCTCGTACTCCGGCAACTGGCTCGTGCAGGACTACGAGCAGCACAACTTCATTCTCAACGCCGGCACCAATCCGCTCTCCTGGGGCAGCGACTTCACCCACGGTCGCGCCGGTTCGGGGGCGGTGAACGTGAACAACACGGCCCGCTACGTTCGGGTGCGGAACAATGTCTTCCGGCTCAACTACCGCCACATCGGCGCACTGTGGGATTTCACCGGCGCCGCGGGTTACAATTTCTCGGATCAGACTTACCGCGCGAATTCGCACCGCCAGTTCGAGGCGCCCGGCGGTCGCATTCAATCGGCGCAGATCGATTTCGACGGCTTCGACGACTATCTCCCCGGCAAGGTGACCGTGCGCAACGCCGCTGGTCAGGTCATCGATCCGTTCAACGTGAACAGCTATAATTTCTTCATCAACGGCGCCTCGACGACGCGGGACAACGACAGCACCGCCAAGAACGCGCGCCTCGACGCGAAGCGGAAGTTCTACAGCGACCAGGCCAACTTCTCCGTGAAGATCGGCGGCTCGACGAATGAGAGCTACCGCGCCCGCCGCAACGCCCAGTCCACGCCGATTTTTGTCGGCGCCGACGGCCGGGCCGGCACCGCTGACGAGGCCTTGCCGGCGCTGCCCTTCAGCCTGCTGAACCAGGCCATGCTGTCGTTCCCCATGCCGCGCAACCTGCAGCAGGCGCAGTTCATCAGCAGCCGCCGCGCGTGGCAGCTCTACGAGCAGAATCCCGGCTACTTTGACGTCTCGACCAATCGCCGCACCGACCTTCGCGCCGGGCTGACCGCGCCCGACCAGATCACCGAGCGGCTCGATGCGTTGTTCCTGATGGGCGATATTTCGCTCTTCGCTAACCGGCTGCGCATCGTGACCGGTGTCCGCTACGAGCGGACGACTGACGACGGCCGCGCCGTGTTGCAGGACAACAACGCCAAATACCGGCAGGATGCCGCCGGCAACGTGCTGCTGGATGCGAGCCGCCGCCCGATTCTGATCTACCCGAACTCCGCCACGGTGCAGGCCGACGGTATCGCCGAGGACACGCTCGTTTACCGGCAGCTTGGCGCCCGGTTTAAGAAGGCGTACGGCGGCTATTACCCCAGCCTCAACGCGACGTATAATGTCACGCCCAACGTTCTGGCCCGCCTCGGTCTCGCGCAGGCGATCGGACGGCCCGACTTCGCGAACATCCTCGGGCCGACGACGGTCAATCAGGTCGACTTTGATCCGAGCAGCACCGCCACCGGTGCGGCGCTCGGCACGATCACCACGAAGAATCCCGGCCTGAAGCCCTGGACGGCCAACAGCGGCGACGTGCGCCTCGAATACTACGCCCCGAATGGCGCGAACATGTCGGCCGGCTTTTATCGGAAGGAGATTACGAATTCCTTCCTCACGCAGAATTTCCTGGCGACGTCGGAGTTCCTCTCCGGCCTGAACCTGAGTGACGAGTTCGTCGGCTATCAGGTCAACGCCACCGTAAATGTCCCTGGCATCACGCACATCAACGGCTGGGAATTCGACGTGAACGCGCCCCTGAACACCTTCGTGAAATACGACTTTGCGCGTTACTTCCGCGTCATGGCCAACACCACGCTGGTCACGAACAAGAGCCCGGCCGAGGCCGACTTCCGCGGCTTCACGCCGAAGATGATCAACTGGGGTTTCACCTACAACCGGCGGCCGCTGTCGATGGTCGCAAAGTGGACGCTGGTCGGGAAGAAGCGCGTCGGCACCGTGGCCGCCGGCAATATCGGTGCCGCGGGCTGGAACTACCAGGCCGAGCGGCTGCGCCTCGACCTGTCGATGGACTACCGCCTCAGCAAGAACTACGCGTTCTACGCGACGGCGCGGAATGTCTTTAACAACCGCGACCAGAATTTCGCCTACGCCGCCGGCGGTCCGCGTTACGTGAAGTTCGCCGCCGAGGGCGAATACGGGGTAAACTTCCAGCTCGGCGTGAAGGGTAATTTCTAAGGCCGAGGGCGCTCGCGTCGGCCAGCGCGCTGGCGCGCGCCCAGGTCCGTTTTGTAACCGGAGCGCTCGCCAGCGAGCTGACCTGCGCCGTCGGAATGCCTGCGCCGTCATTTGTCTGCACTTTTCGCGGACACCCGGCCATGCTCGTCGGCGTCTTGAAAGTGAAGCCCTGGTGCCAACCCTCTCCTCCGTGTGAAAACCTTTAGCCTTTACCGTTTGCCGCGCCGCGTGCTCGGCGGTTTGCTCATCGCCGGGTTGGTCGCGGCGCCGGCGTCCGCCGGCATCCTCGATTGGCTGCTGCCGAAGCACGATGTGCAGGTCATCGCGGTGACCGACATGACGCCGGTCGGCGCGCTGCGGCGCGCGGTAACGCCGGCGAATCCCGCCTATTACATGGCGGTGAGTGCGGGCTACCGGGACTTCGGCGGCATCATCGCCGGCGAAAAGGCGCCGCCGAAGGATGAGGTTTTTAAATCGATGGCGAAGGTGCTGGCGAAGCAGGGTTATCTGCCGGCGACCGACAAGAATCCGCCGACCCTCCTCCTGCTGTGGGCGTGGGGCACCATGAACACCGATCGTATCTACTCGGGTAACCCCGACGACAGCGACGGCCGGCAGGTCAACCAGCGGCAGCTGATGCGCTTCATGGGGGCGTACAAGCTCGGATTGATCTCGAAGGACCCGAGCGCTTTTCGCGATGACACCATGATGCAGGGCGTACTGTTCCGCGACGCGGACCAGGAGTTGATCTATTCGCTGGCGACCGAGGACCTTTACGTGGCGGCGATTTCGGCGTATGATTTCAACGCGGCGGCGCGGAAGGAAAAGGTGCTGCTGTGGACGACGAAGATCAGTTGTCCCTCGATCGGTCTGATGATGCGCGAGACGCTGCCGGCGATGTTGACCCTCGCCGGGCCGCATATCGGCCGGGAGACGGTGAAGCCGGTGTCGATCAAGGCCACGGAGAAATTCAAGGGCGAGGTTAAGATCGGCGAGCCGACGGTCGTGGATTACATGGACAACATCAAGGTGACGGTCGTCGAGATGCCCGAGCCCGGCAAAGGCGACAAGAAGGCGCCGGCGACCAAGGCGAAGAAGAAGTAGGACGCGCGGTGGAGCGGCGGTTTCCGAACCGCCGGATCGGGCGCGTGGGAAAGCGCGCCTCCTTCAATCCCCGCCCACATTCCGCTTTTCTGCCGCGCCCGGATGCGTCTTGGTCCTTGGCATGTTACCCCGCCCTTGGATTGCCCTGCTGTTCGTTGCCGTTGCCGGTTCCGTCGGGTTCGCCGCCGCCGACGTGGCGCCCCCGTACGCGGACCAATCGCCGCAACGCTACCACCTTACCAAGCGGGCCAGTGAAATCGACCCGCGGGCCCGCGAGTACCCGGCCATCGACTTCGTCTTCAAGGACAAGGCCGGCAAGGTGCAGGACCTGCAGCACGCGACGGTCGACACGCGCGTCGCGCCGCGCGGTCGGCTGGTGATTTATCTCATGGGTTACGGCGCGCCGCTCTTCGAGCGGCTCGGCGACTACGGCTTGCACGCAATCCAGGTGCACTACGCGAATAAATGGTTCTCGATCATTCCGACCAAGGCGCGCGACGACGGCACGAGCCTCGGTAAAATGCGGCTCGAGGCGGCGACGGGGGAGGACACCTCGCCCTTGGCCGCGATTCTGCAGCCCGACGGCATGATGGAGCGGTCGCTGCAGTTTGTGCGCTGGCTGGCGAAGGAGCACCCGCAGGGGAAGTGGGAACAGTTTCTCACCGCTGATGGCCGCGGCCTGCGCTGGGACAAGGTGATCATGACCGGCAGTTCCCACGGTGCGACGACCGCGGCGCGTTTTGCCGTCCACCAGAAGGTCGACCGCGTCGTGATGTTCTGCGGGCCGCGTGACCAGCTCGAGAGCTGGCAGGGTTTTCCGTCGGCCACGCCGGCGAATCGCTTCTTCGGCTTCAGCCACGTGCTCGACGGCGGCTGGACCGGCGACCACTACTGCCGCTCGTGGCAGATGCTCGGCTTGCACCAATTCGGACCGATCGTGGACGTCGATTCCAATCAGGCTCCGTTCGGCAACACCCGCCGGCTCACGACGCGGTTCGACGTGAAGGGCGACGCCAAACGCGCGCATAGTTCGGTCGTGCCGGGCGGGGCCGCGGGCAAGGATGCCAAGGGTAATTTCCTTCACGAAGCGGTGTGGCGCTACCTGTTCACCCAACCGATCGAGGTCACCGGCGCGCCGGTGCCGCTCGACCCGGACTGCGGGAAGAACCTGAAGTGAGTTCCGGCGCATGAGTTGGCCGCGACCGAGTCGGACCACGGGACGTAGGCTGCCGTTGCCCCGCGGGGCGGCGCAGCTGATCCTCGCGCTGAACCTCGCGGTGGCGGGGTTGCTCGGCGGTTGGTACGGGTTTCAGCCCGAGAGCCGGCAGGTGGAGGTGCGCCGGCTCGTCGACAACCTGCTCACGCACGGGAAACACGTCACGGCTTTCGACGTCGCGTGGGACCTCTGGCAACTCTATTACGCCGACTCCGCCACCGGCCGCGTGGCGGCGGGGGACAAGACGATCATCTACGGCGGGCCACCGCGGGCGGTGGGGCGGCCGGCAAACGTCGGTTCGGTGCGGCTCTTGACGAACCACGGTTACGTCGTCGGCTACAGCGATGTCCTTGAAACGCCGCTGTGGGCGGCGTACCGCATGCAGGACCTCGCGCAGATTCCGGTGCCGAGGGCGCGGCCGGAAAAATTCGAGGTCGACCGCCGGACGACGGCGCGGGTGGGCCCGGAGGTGTATGCGGACAGCGGGTATGACCGCGGGCACCTTGCGCCGAATTACGCCATCGCCACGCGGTACGGAACGGTGGCGCAGCGGGAGACGTTTCTCATGTCGAACGTCACGCCGCAGCGGCACGCGCTCAACGCCGGGTTATGGCGCGAGCTTGAGCACAAGATTGCGACCAGTTACCCGGCGCGGTACGGCGAGGTCTGGGTGATCGTCGGGCCGGTCTTCGGCGAGCACCCGACGAAGCTCCGCGGCCGCGTCCCGGTGGCGGAGGCGTTTTTCGAGATTGTGATCGACGAGGCCGAGGGCAAGTTGCGGACGCTGGCGCTCCTCGTGCCGCACGATGCGCCCGCCGACGCCGATCCGTCGCGCTACCTCACGACCATCGAGGAAATTCAGCGCCGCACGGGCTTGGACTTCCTCACCGAACTCGACGATGCCGCGGAGCGTCAGGTCGAAAGCGCGAAGGCGAACCGCGTCTGGTAACGAACGTCGAATGCGACGAATCCAAACTGTTTAACAGGAAGAACGGGGAGGGCGGGAAGATCCGGTCTTAATCCTCTCCGTCCTTCCCGCTCTTCCTGTGCAAGTGATTTGGGCCCTACTTCAGACTCGCGAGGTACGCGACGAGGTCGGCGGCCTCCTGGGCGGTGAGGCCCTGCAATTGGCCCTCGGGCATGAGCGAGGTCGTCAGCGTTTGCTCTGTCTTGATGTCGGTGAGCTTGAGCTTCACCGACTGGCCCGGCGGCACGGAGAGCACGAGCTCAGTGGCGCCGCGCGCCCGCACAAAACCGGCGTGGCTGGAGCCGTCCTTCATCTCCACGACGGTGGTGCGATAGAGCGGGGCGATGACCTTCGAGGGCGTGAGCAGGCTCTCGAGAATTTGGGCGGCCGTCTGCTGCGCACCAACGCGGGAAAGGTCGGGCCCGAAGGTGCGGCCCTGGCCTTGGATGGAGTGACACGCCTGGCAGGCGCCGAGTTTACCCTCGGGCAAGACGAGCTTGGCGCCGCGGTTCGGATCTCCGGGCAGACGCAGCAACGCGGCGGCGTCGATGTTCGCGCCGAGGGTGCGCTCGCGCAGGTCGTCGGGTTTGAAGCGCTCGAACAGGTCGCGCACGGTCGACTCGGGTGAGGCCCACGCGGCTTTGAAGGCCGCGGTGCGGAGGTCGGAGTCGAGCCGGCCGTCGTCGATCGCGCGGCGCAGGCGCATCGCGCCGTCGACGGTGGCGAGCGCGCTTGCAATGGCGGCCTCGTTCCAGGTGGCGGCGGCCCAGGGCTTCGGAGCCGTGGCATCCGACGGCAGGCGGGCGATCCAATCCTCGATGACCTTGAGGCCGGCGACGTCGATTTCGCGCGAGCCGATCAGCGGCATGTGGCCGCTGCCGAGTTTGGCGAGACGGACGGCGAGAACGGAGTTCCATGGATCGCCGGGCGCGACGAGCTTCGGCTGCTTCAGGCCGAGTCCGCCCTGCGCGGGGGCGACATCGACGACGTTCATCTGGCCGGTGAGCAGGTCCTGGTTGAGAAACACCGCGACCGCGCCGCCGGCGTGGGCCGTGTGGCAGGGCGCGCAGTTCACCTGGAGCCAGGCGCGGGCGGAGGCGTTGGCGCCGACCGAGGATTCGCCGCCGAGGCGCGTCTGTTCGAAGAAGTTCGCGTTGATCCAGCCGCCGTCGATCAGCGTCTGCATTTGCTTTGCGCCGGCGCCGCGCAACTGCGCCGGAGTGAAGGCGAGGGCGCCGTTGTGCCACGTGCTGTGGCAGCGCAGGCACTCGGCGCGGCTGGAGAACCGCCAGGTCAAGTCGCGCGTGCGCGAGCCCGCGGCGTGGGGATCGGCGGCGACGCGCAAGGTAATCTCGGCCCCTCCGGCGGGGACGAGGTCGGCGTCGGTGCCGTCCGCGTTCCAGCGGTACGAGTAGGCGTTCCACGCCTGACCGTCGTAGTGGAGGACCTGGGTTTCGACGGGCTTCGCCCGCTCCGCGGGCGTCGGCGCAAGGTCGCCGAGGGTGAGTGTGCGGGCGAGCACCGCACCCGCCGGCCAGGTCGTGGCGTAGTCGGCCTTGATCTCGTTGGACTTCTCGTCGCGGCGGACCTTGACGGTTGTCTTTAGCGCGGTGGCGTCGCGCAGGCCGATGAAGCGGGAGGCCGTCAGGCCGTCGTCCCACTTGGGGCTGGTGATCCGGAACGGCACAACGCCCGGCGCGGGCTGTTGCTTGGCCACGTCGGCGAAGAGCCCGGTGGCGGTGAGCGTCCGCGGAAACGTGCCGCCGGCTGCGGCGTGCGGGTTGCGGATGAGCCGGTGCAAGGTCGTCTGGTCGGCGTAGTGCGCGTAGTAGAGCTCGCCGGCGTCATCGAGGCCGAAGGTGATGATATTGTGCGGGGTGTCGGCGATTTCCTCGTGGCGCGTGACGGCGGTCCCGTCGTGCCAGAGTGCCCAGATTTTGCCCGTGACCCAATCGCCGTAGATGAAGGCGCCGGCGAGCTCGGGAAACTGTTTCCCGTGGTAGGCGAAGCCCGCGGTGATCGACGCGGCCTCGGCGTGGGGGTGGGCGACGACGGGTTTGGTGATCGGGCTCAGTGGATTCGCGAGGTGCGGCTTGATCGGCTGGCTGGCTTCGAACGCGCTCCAGCCGTAGTTGCCGCCGCGCTTGATGAGGAAAATCATCTCCCACAGTTCCCAACCGATGTCGCCGCACCACAGGTTGCCGTTGGCGGGATCGAAGCTCATCTTCCACGGGTTGCGCAGGCCGTAGGCCCAGAGCTCGGGCCGGATCTTGGCGGGGTCGGCGCCGACCCACGGGTTGTCGGGCGGCACGCGGTAGTTCTTCCCGGCGTCGCGGTGGTCGACATCGAGGCGCAGGATCGACGACAGCAGGTCGCTGGTATCCTGTCCGGTGTTCAGCTGGTCGGGCGGGGCGGCGGGGCCGGCGTCTCCGGTCGAGACATACAGGTAGCCGTCGGGGCCGAAGCGCAGATTGGTGCCGTTGTGGCCGCCGGAGAGCCACGCGATCACGACCTCTTCGCTGGCCGGATCGGCGCGCAGCGGGTCGAGGGAGGTGAGTTTGAAACGCGAGACGTGGGTGCCGTTGGGCGTGCCCTCGGTGAGGGCGTAGACGACGAAGATCTCGCGCGTTTCGCGGAATCGCGGGTGCAAGGCGACGCCGAACGCGTGGTCGAGCTTCGGCTGCAACGGCAGGAGATCGAGGATGAGGTCGGCGGTGGCGGGATTGCCGCCGAGGGCGAACGATGAGATGCGCCCGCGCCGCTCAACCATGATCATCCGGTCGGTGCCGGGTACCGTGGCGAGTTCGATGGCCTGCGAAAAGGCGAGCTGCGGGAGGATCTGCTCCGAGGTGAACGGCCGCGGCGGTTCGGGGGTGCCGTCGACGTGCGAGGATATCCAAGGCGCGCGGGAAACGGACTCGGCGGCGGGCGCGCGCAGGGCGGCGGCCAACACGAGCAAAGCAAGCGTCGGGAGGCGGGGCATGTGGGGAGCGCGAATGGACCACCGCGGCGGAGTGCGGGTCAAAGCAAAAGGCCGGGGATTGCCGCTCGCGGACGTCGTCCGCGGTAGGCCCGCCCGGTGGGCGGGCGATTCGTATGCGTTTCCGGGCCGATCGCGCGGCCGGCGGTCGGGCCTACCGCGCCTTCTCTGTCCCCCATCGCCCGATGGAGGGCCTCCTACTTCAGGCTCTTGATATACAGAATCAGCGACTCGATTTGCGAGTCGTTGAGGATGCCGGCAAAGCTGGGCATCGCGTATTCACCTTTTTCAAATCCGGCGGAGATTTTTGCCGAGGGTTCGAGGATCGATTCGCGCAGGTATTTCTCGTCCGCCAAGACTTTCGTCGGCTTGCCACCGACAAACACCGCGTGCTGCGTGCCGAACAGGCCCTTCCAAGGCGGACCGCTCTTGGCCACCGCGGTTTCCTCCGCGGCGTGGCAAGCGATGCAGGCGTACAGCTGCGACAGTCGCCGGCCTTCCTCGAGGCTTGCGGGACCGGTGACCTGCGCCGCGACCAGGCGCGGCGTGAGGTCGATGCGGATGTCGCCGAAGCCCTCGGCCTTCGGGTCAAACTTCGCCAATTCGTAAGGCGTCGTATAGGCATTTTCGGCGAACGGCCGGCCCGCCGCCGTCGCGATCGACCAGCCCACGCGCAGCTGCATCGCCGGTTTCATCCCGGGCACGGCGACGAAGACGCTTTTGCCGTCGGCGGAGAGGTAGGCGTGACTCGCGGTGAGTGAGTCCTGGCCGGGCGTGCCGTCGGCCTTGTATTGGGGCGAGCCATACTTGTAGGTGCGTTGATAGGCCCAGGTCTGCAGCGAGTAACTCGCGGGATCGGTCGCGAGCTTCGGGTCGAGCGCGACGTCGAAACGCAGCAGCACACCTTGGTCGGTCGGCGTGACCTCGCGGGGCAGCGTCACGGGAGCGCCCGTATAGCGCACGCGGCCGAAGCCGGCGCCGGTGTCGATCACGTTGCCCCAACCGAGGACCTGGAAGCCGGCGACATAGAGCTGGCCGTCGCGCGGATTCACCGAGCCGTTCAAGGGCGGGAATTCAAACGCTCGGGTCACGCTCACCACGGACGCCTGAAGGCGGCGCCCGCGCTCGTTCAGCAGCACGCGGAAGATTTCGGGTTTGTTGAAGCCGATGTGGATGAGGTTGTCGTTGAGCGGCCCGAGCTTGGCGTCGAACAGCCAGGCCTGGGACAGGGCCGACGAATTGATCGGGTGCGGGATCCACGTGAGCGGCTCGGCCGGAGGCGCGGGATACTTTTCCTTCGGCGCAAACGGCGCGAGGAAGCCGTAGAACTGGCGGTCGCGCACGATGTGCAGCGGCGTCGAGGGGATGTACTGACCCTGCTGATCGCTGGCGGTGACGAGTCCGGTGCGGACGTTGACGCCGAGATTGGGCTGGCGAAAACCGTAGCCGAGGACGGTGGCCGTGCGGCCGTCGGCCGAGATCCGGAGCACGCTGCCGTTGTGCTTGCCCTCGTAGGTCGCCTGCTGGCCACCCTTCGCGATCACGAATTCGCCGCCGGGTGCGAGCCGGATGGTCGAGGGGAACTCGCGCATGTCGGCCGTCTGGGCAAAGGCGTTGGAGAACAACTCGTGCACGTCGGCCTCGCCGTTGCCGTCGGTGTCGCGGAGCCGCCAGATGCCGTTCTTGTCGAACGCATAGATCTGCCCGTCGCGGATGGCCGTGGTCATCGGTTCGTGCAGTCCGGAGGCAAAGCGCTGCCAGCGTACGAGGCCGGACGCTTCGGCCAGGCCGCGCACGAGCCAGACGTCACCGTCGAGCGTGATAAAGACGCCGGTGCCGTCGGGGAGAAACTGGATGTCGCTGCCGCGCACGCGGCGCCGCCACGGGTTGTTTTCCGGCAGCGGGATGTGGTCGACGACGTAGGCTTCGGTCGCGGTCGAGCGCTTGATCTGCGTCGTGATTTCCTTGGTCCAGCGTGCGGCGGGCAGGGCGGAGGGGGCGACCGGCAGTGCGGTCAAGGCGGCCGCGGGCACGGCGCCCCCGAGGGTGTGGATGACGCTGAAGGTGACGACGTCCTGTCGCGCCCGGATGCTGACCACCGAAACGGCATTCTCCCGCGTCAGTTCGACCTGGGCGCGGGCGCCCGCCGGGACGCCCAGGGCGAGCGTGGTGGTGGCGACGGCTTGGCCAACGAGCAAGGTGAGGGGTTGCGTGGCCGCTCCGACTTCGACGTTGCGGGTAATCAGAGCCTGGCCGGCGGCCTCACTTGCGGACCACCACTCACGGACGCGAGTGCCCGCGACGGTGTACTCCAATACCGCGGCGTTACCGGCGAGGCGTACGGCCCCCATGCGGCCGAGTTTTTCGTCGATCGGGCCGCGGCCGATTTCCTCTGGACTGGGCGCGGGCTCGCGCGGGTCGCTCAGGTTGAGGGGGCCGGCGCCCTGCCAGCCCGGGTAAATGCCGTTGGCGAGCCAGACGGCGCCGAGGGGCTCGGGGGCGGGGGTTTGGCCGCCGGGGGTTTTGCGGCTGGCGTCGTGATAGGAACCGGCGGCGAGCGCCTTGTCGGACAGCCCGGGGCCGCGCCAGACGGCGGCGACCCGCAGCAGGTCGGGATCGAAGCAGGCCCAGCAATCGCGGCCGAGGTTGAGCACGATGCCGCGGGGTGTGAGGTTATCCGCGGGTAAGCCGCGGCCGGCCTTGCGGGCATCGACGACCGACGAGAAGAAGGGGAAGTCCGCCTCGACCCAGGGCGCGAGGGTCGGATCGGCGGCCTTGGTCGCCGGGGGTTGCTTCTTCTTCCTGGCCTCGGCACCGGCCGCGCCGAAGGGCAGGACGGCGCTCAGGAGTGCGGCGAGGAGGAAAGAGGTCTGGCGGCGGAAGAGACGCGTGGGCATGGTGACAAAGACGGTGGTGCGGACCCGCTGGATGCGCGCCCTGGGAAATACCGGCTCGGAGGCGATGATTAGCGCGGTCGGGGTGAGGCGGAAGGAAAATTCATCCGCGATGCGGAGCAAACGGCGAACCGGAGGGTGTGGCGTGCGGGGAGACGGTGGGGGCCTCCGCGCCACGGCGAAACTCACCGTTTGCGTTGGTCCCGAGGCCAACCCGTTTCCCGCGAAGCCGCGAGGCGCGAAGGCGACAGGTGTGGTTCGCGGGCTCGCGTGAAACGGGTTTCCCGACGAAACGCCGCTCTCCTCCGGGCGTCTAAAGCGGATATCACCATGACATCCCCGCGCCGTCTCGCCGGTTGGTTGGCCCTGTTCCTTACGCTGCCTGCGCTGGCGGCCCTGCCGCTCGACCAACGGCCGGCGAAACCGGACGAGTGGGGCTATCGTCCGGCGGACGGCGCCGCGGTGGCGTTGAATCCGCCGTCGTTTACCTGGGTCGCGCCGGCGGGAGCGGCCACGTACGGCGTCGAGTGGTCGCTGGAAAAGGGCTTTCCCGCGGGCCGCACCACCCGCGTCGAGGGGGTGGTTTGGCCCACGTACACGCACCGCGCGGCGCTGACGCCTGGCACGTATTTCTGGCGCTACCGGATGGCCAACGCCAAGGGCGAAGTCTCCGCGTGGAGCGTGGCCCGGCGCGTGGTCGTGCCGGCCGACGTCGCGACGCTCCCGATGCCGACCGTGGCGGAGCAACGTGCGCGCGTGCCGGCGACCCATCCGCGCCTCTTTCTGCGGCCGGAGGATCTGCCGCGCCTGCGTGAACTGGCGCGCGGCTCGGAGGCCGCGGCATTTGCGGTCCTGCGCAAGTCGGCGGATGCTTACATCAAGGCCGGACCGACGCCCGAGCCGGAGCACAAGGGCTCCGCCCGCGAGAAGGATAATGCCGAGTTGGTGAAGTACTGGTGGCCGAACCGCGAACAGACCGAGCGGGCCTGCACCGAGGCCGAGACGATCGCGTTCGTGTATTTGATCACCGGCGACAAAGTCTACGGGGAGGCCGCGCGCCGCTGGGTGCTGCACCTCGCGGGCTGGGATCCGAAGGGCAACACGAACTTCACCCTCAACTGCGAGGCGGGCAAACCCATGCTCTACCGGCCGGCGCGCGCGTACGATTGGGCCTGGGATCGGTTCACGCCGGCCGAGCGGACGAAGATCCAGACGGCGTTCCGCGAACGCGTGCTCGAGGCCTGGAACAGCGGCGAGGTGCAGCGCGGGGTGGGGCACCTGCAGAAACCCTTCAACAGCCACGGCAACCGCGTGTGGCACAAGCTCGCCGAGGCCGGCATCGCGTTCCTCGATGAGATTCCCGAGGCGCCGCAGTGGCTGGATTACGCGGTGAATAAATTCTATTCCTGCTACCCGGTGTGGTCCGACGATGATGGCGGCTGGCACGAGGGCGTGAGCTACTGGAGCGGTTATCAAAACAAGACCGTGTGGTGGCTGCAGGTCGCCAAGTCCGCCCTCGGCATCGACGGCCTGAAGAAACCGTTCTTCGCGCAGGTCGGCGATTATCCGCTCTACGTCGCGCCGCCCAATTCCCCCAATGCGGGCTTCGGCGACCTCTCCTCGCGGCCGGTGAGCGCCCCGTCGTTTATGGAATATCATGTGCGCGCCCGCAGCGGCAGCGGCGACGGCGGTCATGCGGGTTACTGGCGCTGGTGGACCCAGGCGAAGGAGATGCCGTTGAACGCCGGCTTCCTCGGTTTCCTTTACCGCGCGAATCTGCCCGCGCTGCCCGCCGCGAAGCCGCCGACCGATCTGCCGTCTTCCAAGGTGTTTCACGGCATCGGCGTCGCGAGTCTGCACACCACGCTGCTCGACAGCCGCGACGACGTGCACCTGCTGTTCAAGGCGAGTCCGTTCGGCTCGCAGAGCCACGGGCACAATCCGCAAAATTCCTTTCAACTGAACGCCTACGGTGAGGCCCTGCTGGTCGCCAACGGCTACCGCGACCTCCACGGGAGCAAGTTTCACTACCAATGGGTCCACAGCACCCGCGCGCAAAACGCCGTGCTGGTGAACGGCGAGGGCCAGCTGCCGCACTCGGTCGCGGCCACCGGTGCCATAGTGCGCGAACGTTTCACGCCAACCTACGACTACGTCGCGGGCGACGGTACCGCGGCCTACGGCGGCCGGTTGCAGAAGGCCTGGCGGCACGCCGTGCTCGTGAAGGGCGCGACGCCCTTCGTGGTACTCTACGATGAACTCGTGGCGCCGCAGCCCGCGACGTTTCAGTTCATGCAACACGCGCTCAAGGCGTTCTCGATCGATCCGGCGGCGGCGCGCCTGCAGGTCAACCAGCCCAAGGCGCAGCTCGACGTGCGGTACCTTTCGCCGGTCGCATTGACGTTCACGCAGACCGACGGCTTCAAGCCGGCCCCGACGCGCGAGTTTCCGAATCACTGGCACGTCGGGGCGGCCACGACGGAACGCCGCCAGGAACTCGGCATGGTGACCGTGCTCGTGCCCGGACGTACTGGCGCGCCGGTCGCGTGGACCGCGCAGCGCCGCGATGGCGCGGACGGGGTCACGGTCGAGATCGAGATCGCCGGCCGTCAGCACCGCCTGCGCTTCCCGAATCCGGGCCAGGCCACAGCCGTCGAGGTAGTGGTCGCGCCCTGACGGCGTTCTGCGCCGGACCGCGGGCGTTTTCCGCTTTTCGTCCTCCGTGGGTTGTGGAGACTCGCCCGATGACTCCTCTTAACCGCCGGCAGTTTCTCGGCACCGCCGCCCTCGGTGCCGTGGCCCTTTTCCAGTCCCGGGTGCGTGCCGCCGATGGCGCGGCCGCGGGCCGCACGCTCAAGCTCGGCCTGATCGGCTGCGGTTGGTACGGGATGGTGGACGTCAAAGCCGCGTTTAAGGCGGGCGGGGTCGACGTGGTGGCGTTGTGCGACATCGACAGCGACCACCTGGCGAAGAGCGCCGTTGAAGTGGAGCAGTTGCAGGGCTCAAAGCCGAAGACCTGCACGCTCTACGCGGACTTGCTCGCGATGCCGGAGGTCGAAGCGGTGATTATCGGCACCCCGCCGCACTGGCACGCGCTGCAACTCATCGCGGCGGTGCAGGCGGGCAAGGACGTCTACTGCGAGAAGCCGTTGTTCTACGATATCCGCGAGGGTCGGGCGATGGTCGACGCGGTGGCGAAGAGCGGGCGCATCGTGCAGGTCGGGTTTCAGCGCCGCCAGAGTCCCGCTTACCAGCAGGTGCGGCAGTTCATCGACGACGGACACCTCGGCCGGGTCGTGCAGGTTGAAGCGCAGATCAATTTCACCGCGGGCTTGCTCAGCCCCGTGCCGACCCCGCCGCCGGCGAGTCTCGACTGGGAACTTTGGAGCGGGCCCGGTCCGAAGATCCCGTACAGTCCGCAGGTCGGCCACAAGAGCTGGCGCCTGGAAAAGACCAGCGGGCAGGGCCATCTCTACGATTGGGGCATCCACTTGATCGACGCCACGCGTTTCATGCTCGGCTTGGGCGCCCCGCGGGCGGTGACCGCCACGGGCGGCATCTATCAGCTGCCAGGCCGCATCACCACACCCGATACGTTGCAGGCGACCTTTGAATTCGAGCGCTGTCCGGTAACGTGGCGGCATCGCCTCTGGGGCGCCGCGGAGTACGCGCCGGAAACCAACAACGGCATCTTCCTCTACGGCGAAAAGGGCACCGTATTCGTCACGGACACCCGTTGGGTGTTCATTCCGGCGGCGCGGGGCCCGGAGCGAAAGATCACCGAGGTAAAGGCCGATTTGGGCCCGCTGCACATGGCGTCGTTTCTGGAGAGTGTGCGCACCCGGCAGCCGGCGAGTTGTTCGGTGGCCGAGGCGCACCTTTCGACCACGACCGTCAAGCTGGCGATGATGGCCTACGAGTCCGGGGCACGTCTTGCGTGGGATGCGAAGGCCGAGCAGGTGGTTGGCAACGCCGAGGCGGCAAAGCTGCTGCAACGCGATTACCGTGCGCCCTACCGGCATCCGTTCGTCGGGTGAGGGTGCGGGGTGTAGGCCCGGCCGCTGGCCGGGCGATCGTCGCGAACGCGGCCCGCAGCGCCCGCCCGCCGGGCGGGCCTACCTCAAGCCGGGCGGCCCGTCGTGGTCGCCTCCGCACCTGAGTGTGCTCCCGCGGGGCTTGTCAGCGGCCGCCCCTTGCGTGACAACGTTCCTCATGTACCCCGTCCGTTTACCCTTCCGGCTGGTCGCGTGGCTCGCGGCCCTCGTTGTCCTCGGCGCCGTTTCCGCTGCAGCGGCCACCGCCCCGGCGGTCGTCCCTGTTGAGGCGCGCCCGCTTTTCGTCGAGGGCTACGCCGGCCGGATCAGCTACGCGCCGGGCGACGACCTCACGTTGCACGTCTCGACCAGCGCGGCGACCTTCGAGGTCGAGATCGCGCGCGTCGGGGCGAAGCGCGAGATCGTGTGGACGTCCAAGTCGGTTGCCGGCAAGGAGCTCCCGGTGCCGGAGAACGCCTCGTCGCACGGCTGCCAGTGGCCGGCGGCGCTGACGACGAAGATTCCCGCGCAGTGGAAAACCGGATACTATCAGGTCACGCTCCGCGCGGCGGACCGCGGCGGCAAGTTCACCCAGCGCAACCGCCGCACGGCCGAGGGCAGTTGTTACTTCGTGGTGCGGCCGGCGCAACCGGGCAAGGACGCGAAGATCCTGCTGCAGTTGTCGACCAACACCTACAACGCGTACAACAACTGGGGCGGCTTCAGCCTCTACGCCTATCACGGTCAGGGTGGCAACCAGGGTCACCGCGTTTCGTTCCAGCGTCCGCCGTCCACGTTGTTCGAGCGCTGGGAACTCCCCTTCGTCGAGTGGGCGGAGCGTCAGGGCATCGCGCTCGACTACGCGGTGAACGGCGACCTCGAGACGCGGCCCGAGCTGCTGTCGGCCTACCGGCTCGTGTTGAGCGTCGGCCACGACGAGTACTGGTCGAAGCCGATGCGCGACAATTTGGAGAAATTCATCGGCGCCGGCGGCAACGTGGCGTTCTTCAGCGGCAACACCTGCTGCTGGCAGGTGCGCAGCGAAGACGACGGCCAGGCGCTGACCTGTTGGAAGCAAAACTTCCACCAGGATCCGATCTATGCCGCGCGGGGCAGCCAGGCGACGTTGGCCTCGCTCTGGAGTCACCACCTGATCGGGCGGCCGGAGAATTCGCTGACGGGCGTCGGTTTCCTGTGGGGCGGATATCACAAGAGCCACGGTCAGTTCATGGACGGCAGTGGCGCCTTCACGGTGCACCGGCCCGACCACTGGCTCTACACGGGAACCGGGCTCAAGCAGGGCGAGGCGTTCGGCGGCAAGGACACGATCGTCGGCTACGAGTGCGACGGGTGCGAGTTGGTGTGGAAAGACGGCCTGCCGAGTCCGACTCACCGTGACGGCACGCCGGAGACGTTTGTCGTGCTCGGCACGGCGCCGGCGCGCTGGGCGGCCGATGACTGCGAGTGGTACGACCGCTGGGATAACGGTCGGACCGGCAACGCCGTGATGGGCGTCTACACGCGCGGCGGCACGGTGTTCACGTGCGGTAGCACCGACTGGGCGCACGGCCTCAAGGGCGGCGACCAAGCGGTGATCCAGATCACGAAAAACATCCTCGAGCGGCTCGGGCGCTGAGGGAGGGCGTGGCGCGGGCTTCCAGCCTGCCTGGCCTCGGTTACCTGAGCAGGCTGGAAGCCCGCGCTACTTTCCGGCTACTTCAGAAATACCCGCCCTTCGCCGTGATCTGGTGGATGGATTGTCCCTCGGCGACCCAGCCGAAGATTTTCTTTTCGTTGGCGCGGATCTCCTCGGCGCGAAGCAGCACCTCGTAGGCGAGGTCGCGCGGGACGACGACTACGCCGTCGATGTCGCCTAGTATGACGTCGCCCGGCTTGATCACGACGCCACGGATCATGATGGGCGTTTGATAGTGCGTGATGAGGCAGCGGCCGAGGCTGCCGTTTGGAATGCGGTATTTGTAGAAGACCGGGAAATCCTTCTCGAGGATCTGGTGCGTGTCGCGGATGCCACCGTCGATGAGCGCCGCCTTGAGGCCTTTGCCGACCGCGGTCGCGGTCATGACGCCACCCCACAGCGTGGCTTTTTCGTCGTTGCTCGTGTCCCAAACGACGAAGGCGTCCGCTTGCATCTCATCGAGCATCTTGGTGCGGAAGGTCATCTCGCCCGTGATCTTCACGTTGGGCGCGCTCTTCACGGTGAAGGCGATGCCGGCCACCGTGCGCTCCGGCCGCAGCGGGATGAGTTGGCCGATGCCCTGGTCGAGGAGGGCGTGCTCACGCAGCACGTCGCTGATCGCGCCGGTGTAGAGTTGCTCGTAGCGGGCGAGCAGTTCTTTGACCGGAATGGGAAACTCCTTGGTCGAGATCGTCTCGCGGGCGGCGATCAGCTTCTCGAGTTTCATCATCTTGGCTTCCTTTTGCAGGAGGCCTTCGGGTTTGTCGGCGGGAGTCATGGCGGAGGAGTGGTTCTACGAGTAAGGAATGTGCGCGGTGTCGAGGATGCCCTTCATGTAACCGAGGGCGAAAAGGCGGCCGAGGTAGGCGTACCCGTGCGGCAGGTCTTCCTCGCCGGCGAGCGAGGGCACGTGGTCGACGCGGATCGGTCCGCGGAATCCGAGCTCCGCATACAGGCGCAGCATCGCGGGCATGTCGGTCGGACCGGCGTCATGGAACGTCTCGGTGAAATCTTCGGCCGTGCCATCGATGTCGCGGAAGTGGACAAACGCCATCCGTTCGGCGAAGCGCTTCGCCGTGGCCGGGAGATCGCAGCCCATCGCCCGGAAGTTGGCCTGACAAAACGTAATCCGGTGCGACGGCGAATCACTCAGGGCCATCGCGCGCGCAAAACCGTCCGCCGAAGAGAAAATCCGACCGACGCCGCGCAGCGGTGAGAGCGGGGGATCGTCCGGATGCAGGCCCAGTTTTACTCCGGCCTTTTCGGCGGTCGGCAGCACAGCGCGAAGGAAGTACTCATAGTTGGCCCAGAGTTTTTCCGCGCTCACGCGGTCTTCCGGTGCGACCGGTACCGGATCGAGGGCACCGAGCTGGAAACGATTGGTGAGCGCCCCGCCGCGCGTCGGCACGTGCGTGTGCGTGCGGCACCAGCCGATCGTCGCCATGAAATTGTAGCAGAGCAGTCCGATCCCGAGTTCGCCCATGTTCGCCAACATCCGGCGATAGCGTTCGAGATCCTCGTCGCGACCTTCGAGGCCGAGCTTGATCCGACGCATGTCGAATTCGTCGCCTTCCAAACCGATGAGCGTCAGGCCGGCGTCGGCGAAGTTCTGCTGGACGGTGTGGAGCGCGTCGCGGTCCCACGGCGGATTCAGGCCGGTGTCCCGCGGATGACACCGCGCGATCGCGTGGGTCACGCCGACCTGCCGTGCGTAGTCCCAGGAGCGGTCCCGTTTGGGCGGGAGAAAGTCGGCCAGAATCATGGGTGGTCAGCGGACGGCTTCCGCCGCTTCGGGCATGGCGCCTTGCAACAACGTGCTGCAGCGGGCCGCGGTTTTGACGATGAGGCGCTGGTGGGCCTTCAGTTGTTCTCCGGCGAAGTCTTCGCGGAATCCGATCGCGGTGAGGGCGGCAATCACCGTGCCGCTCCGGTCGTGGAGCGGGGCGGAGACGGCAAAGATGGTCGGACGGTAGCTGCCGGCGTCGGCGCAGATGCCCGTGCGGCCGACCTGGCGGATCCGGCGCGCGACGTTAACGCGGGTCTGGAACTTCCAGCATTCCGGCGGCGCCCCGTCGATGATGCGTTGGCGCGTGTCGGCTTTCAGCGCGCTGAGCAGCACCGCGCCCGAGGCGCCGATCACGAGGTGAAACGCGCCGCCCATTTTCACGTGCACCGACGCGGAGCGCGGCGACTCGGCGCGGAAGATCGTGATGTCGTAGTTGCCCTGCCGGACGGAGAGCTTGGCGGTGAGCCCTGTTTCCCGGCTCAGCGCCAACATCGGATCGCGCACCGTTTCGATCAGCAGTTCGTGCCGGACGAGCGGCTGCAGCAGGGGCAGTAGGCCGAAGGAGAGTTCGTATTGCCCGCCCTCCACCTGCCGCACCCAGTCCTCCTGCGCGAGGGTTTGCAGGAGGCGGTACATCGTCGAGTGGGGCACCCCGAGCGTCTGTTCCAGCGCCTTCATCGTCGTGTTGCCGCGGCCCTCGGCGATGAGCCGCAGCACCGCGATTGATTTCTGCAGGACCGGAATCGTGTAGGTGGCCATCGAAGGGACGGGGCGGGGTGTCACGGCTACCTCACGCCGGCGTATCATCCGGCGCAATGCCGTATTCTCTAATGGACAAAAATGCCAATTAGGGGATTTGACCGGTCGCGCCGCCGGTCCGACTTTAGGTGCTTCACCCCTGATCACCGCCCGCGGTCCTCCGCTGCTCCGCCCCCTGCGGTTCCCGCGTCCGGCCACCACACCCCGTTTTTCCCAGTCCAACCTATCCCATGAAATCCGTCGTTACCCCACGCCAGACGCCCGGCCGGCTCTTGGTGCTCGTTGCCCTTCTCCATACCGGCGCCGGTGCGCTTTTCGCCCAGACCCCGGCGGCGAAGTCGAAGGAAGAGGAGATTCTCGTGCTTTCGCCCTTCACGGTTCAGACCGCGGCCGACGTCGGCTACGAAGCGAGCGAGTCGCTTTCGGGTACGGGTTTGAAGTCCAAGCTGACCGATCTGGGCGCCTCCGTCTCGGTCATCACCTCGCGCTTCTTGGAGGATACCGCGTCGTTCAACCTGCGCGACGTGCTGGTGTATCAAGCCAACATGGAGGTGACCGGCTTCGGCGGGAACCTCTCGGGCGCCACGCCGTCGCTCGGTGGCGTGACCACCGAGCCTGATCTCGGCAACGGTCCGGTCGGCACCCGCGTGCGCGGCCTGGCCGAGGCGACGCAAGCCATCAACTTCTACCGGTCAATCATTCCGATGGACGGCTACAACACCGACCGCGTGGAAGTGAACCGAGGCGCCAACGCCCTCCTGTTCGGCGTCGGTAGTCCGGCCGGCATCGTGAATACGTCGACGACCTCCGCCGATCTCCGCCGGCAATTTGGCAGCTTGGATCTGTCGGCCGGTAGCTACGGTAGCACGCGGGCCGCCCTCAACGCGAACCTGGTGCTCCGCAAGGGTGAGCTCGCGATCCGGGCCTCGGCGGTGCGGAGCGAGGACAAGTTCCAGCAGAAGTTCACCTACAGCGACAGCGACCGGCGCTATGTGGCGGCCGGTTGGGACATCAAGCCCCTGCGCAACCGCGGTATCTTCAGTTCAACCACGATCCGCTCGAGTTTCGAGATGGGCGTCATCACCTCGAACCGGCCGCGTACGCTGACGCCGTCGGACCGCATTTCGTCGTGGTTCGACGCCACGTTGCCGGCCGACATCAAGGCCCTGGGCGCGCGGGGCAAGGTGGGCTACGATCCGACCGTCGGTCCCTTCAACACCTTCACCGCCGCGTTGCGCAACGCCACGCTGGGCGTGCCGGAGAACGTCAACCGCTCGCCGACCTTCTTCTTCCAAAGCCCCACCGCGACCGCGCCGCGCGATAACATTCCGACGACGGCGGGCGGCCAGGTTCTGCTCGGGCGTCCCCTGGTTTCGAACAATGTCTACTATCCCTCGTCGGGCCTGACCGGCACCGCCGTCGGCGCCTACACCCGGGAAATGAGCCGCGTGCGCGCCGACTACAATCTGGCGGACCAGGCCTTCTACACCTCGGAGAACCTCACCGATCCGACCGTCTTCGACTACTTCAACAACCTCCTCGCCGGGCCCAATTCCGAGGGGAAGGCGAACTTCCGTAACTTCGACGCCTCGCTCCAGCAATTGCTCTTCAACCGCAAAGCGGGCTTCGAAGCTTCCTTCAATCAGCAGCGCTGGGCCGAAGGCTACCAGTCGCTGATGAATCAGGCGGCACCTTACATTTCCATCGATCCGAACACGAAGATGTGGACGGGCGAAGCGAATCCCAATTTTGGCCGGCCGTTCATTTCGACGGCGGGCGCGGCGAGCTTCAACCGGCAAAAGGTGAACACGATGCGGGCCAAGTTCTTTTATGAACTGAATCTGCAGGAGAAGTTGAACAACCGGATCGGCGGGATTCTCGGCAAGCACGTGTGGTCGCTGCTCGGGCAGAAGGAAGTGTTCACCACCGAGTCGCACAGCGGCGGCTCGATGTTCTACACCCCGGACAACTGGACCAACGGCAACAACCAGGCGCGCACGGCGGCGCAGAGCAAACAGATCGTCACCTGGGTCTACATCGGGCCGTCCCTGCTCAACGCGACCTCGCCGAGCGGGGCGAATCTGCAGGGCCTGCAGCAGAACCTGATGAACATGCAGAACGAGATTAACGGCAAAGGCGTGGTGGTCGCCCGCGTGCAGGCCCCGAGCGTCGCCGTCGCCCAACAGGCCGTCTACAATACCACCACGGTTCCGCTCACCGTCCTCCGGGAAGATCGGGAGGTCACGCACACCGCGGGCAGCGCCAGCATCAACGAGCGCACGCTCGATTCGCAGGCGTTCGCGATGCAGAGCAACTGGCTCTGGGATCGCGTGGTGACCACCTTCGGCTGGCGCAAGGAGAAGTCCTCGATCGCCAGCATCAACGCACCGTTTGAACCGTCCGGCGAAGGTTACCGCGTGGTGGACTCGCCGGCCTTCAAGCTCAGTAATCCTTCGGTGGTGCCGCAGGCGTTTCGCAAGCAGGTGTTCGCCTGGAGCGCCGTCGCCAAGGCGCCGGAGCAGATCCTGAAGCGCGTTCCGGTAGTCTCCGCCCTCAATGTCTATTACGGTTCCTCGGAGAATTTCAGCCCCCCGACGACGAAGACCGTCGATGCCTTCAGCAAGGAGTTCGGCCCGCCCCGCGGTATCACCAAGGAGAAGGGGCTCTACGTCGAAGCGTTCAACGGCCGGGTCACCGCGCGCCTGAATTTCTTTGAGACAACGCAGACCGGCAGCTTCAACGGCACGGTCGGCGGCATCCCGGCCGCAATCATGAGCATCTACGGTCAGGCGGTCACGATGGTGCGGACCGGACAGATTCCGGACGGCGGCGGCGGCCTGCCGGTCGGCTTTGTCGCTCCGCCGCAGGCGCTGCTCGATACGTTCAAGTCGCGGATTCAAAACGGCAGTCTGTTCACGACCGATCCCGGCGTGCGCGACACGAGCGACGCGGTGACCAAGGGCAAGGAGGTCGAACTGATGTTCCGGCCGACGCGCGGCCTCTCGTTGATCTTCAATGTGTCCGAGCAGGAGTCCGTCCGCAGCAACACCGGCGCGGCGGTCCGCAAACTGTTGTTCGATACGCCCACCGCGACCGGCAAGCCGATCGCGACCGAGTGGAAGAACGAGTGGGCTTACCAGATTCCGCTCAACGTGGGCGCGATCCCGGCCATCGGCAGCCGGACCGACGTCAATATCCTCGCCAACAACTTCCAGTCGCTCGCGCTCAACCGGTTTAACACCGCCGCCTCGGCCGACGGTGCCGCGGTGCAGGAACTCCGGAAGTGGCGCGCCAACCTGGTGGCCAATTACGATTTCCAGGGCGACCGGTTGAAGGGCTTCGGCGTCGGCACCGGCCTGCGCTGGCTCGACAAAGCCGCGATCGGTTTCCCGGTGGTTTCGCTCCGGTCGGACCTCACGCCGGTGCCGGCAGGAGCGCCGGCCCTGTTAAGCGACGTGCGCGTCTCCGATGTGCGCCATCCGTTCTACGGGCCGACCGAAATGCGCTACGACGGCTGGGTTTCCTATCAGCGAAAGATCGTCGGCGGGAAGTACGGGCTGAAGCTCCAGCTCAACGTGCGAAATCTCTTCACGCACAACGAACTCGTGCCTGTCGCGATCAATCCCGATGGCAAGGCGGCGGTCTATTCCATCGCCGAGAGCCGCAAGTTCACCTTCACGACGAAGTTCTCGTTCTGATCGAAACCGGAATATTGCGACCGTGCCCATGAACTCCGGCCCGCCGTCAGACGATCGTCGAATTTCCCGTCGTGATTTTCTGGGCACGGGTGCCGTCGCCCTCACCGCCGGGTTGGGCGGGGCGGCTTTCGCCGCGCCGGCGGACCTGCCGACCCGCAAGCTCAAGCTCGGCGTCGTCGGCAATGGCGGACGGGGCGCGTGGATCGCCAAATTGTTTCAGGCCCACGGCGGCTATGAAATGTGGGCCGTCGCCGACTATTTTCCCGCGGTGGCGGAACAGTGCGGCGCCGAACTCGGGGTGGATCCGTCCCGGCGTTTCGCCACCTTGTCCGGCTATAAAAAACTCCTCGAGAGCGGGGTGGACGCGGTGGCGCTCGAGACTCCGTGTTACTTTCTCCCGGAGCAGGCCGCCGCGGCCGTCGCGGCGGGCAAGCACGTGTACATGGCGAAGCCGGTGGCGGTCGACGTGCCCGGCGCGTTGCGGGTGCTGGCGGCCGGCCAGGATGCGCGGGAGAGAAAGCAGGCTTTCCTGATCGATTACCAGATGCCCACGGATCCGGTGAACCTCGACGTGGTGCGTCGGATTCACGCCGGCGGTCTCGGGAAGTTGGTTCATCTCCGGTCGAGCGGCATCGCCGGCGGACTTAAGGACCCGCCCAAGACCGACACGATCGAGAGCCGGCTGCGCGAACTGATTTGGGTTTCGGATGTGGCGCTGGGCTGCGACTCGCTCGGCAACTTTGACATCCATGCCATCGACGCGGCGCTCTGGCTCACCGGGGAACGCCCCGTCGCCGCTTCCGGTCGCTCGGCCCTCGCGCGGCCCGATCCGCACGGTGACGCCCGCGACGTCTGTTCGCTGGTGTACGAGTATGAGAGCGGTGTCATCCACAACCACTACGGGCAGAACTTGAAAAACAATGCGGCCGGCGAACTCAGCGTCGCCGCCTACGGCACCGAGGCCAACGCGCTCGTGAATTACTGGGGCAAGTCCTTCCTGAAAGGCGGCGCGCAGCACTTCGGTGGCGGCGAGGTCACCGGCCTTTATCAGGCGGGAGCGCAGCGGAACATCGCACGTTTCCATCGGGCGATTACGGCGGAAGACTGGAGGAACGAG
The DNA here is from genome assembly GCA_903820035.1 of uncultured Opitutia bacterium. Classification (GTDB taxonomy): domain Bacteria; phylum Verrucomicrobiota; class Verrucomicrobiia; order Opitutales; family Opitutaceae; genus ER46. The sequence continues at coordinate 68,211 of CAIJFT010000066.1, read as the reverse complement.
ACCCTCGAGCGTTCGGTGGATGGAGTGTTGACGTGCCTGTTGGGCATGGAGGCCGCCGAGCGGGGCACCCGACTGACCATGCGGGAACTGCTCCGGGAAAACCGCCGCCGCGAGGTTGATCTCCGCGGCCTCAAGACATGAGTTTTGTCGCCGGTTCGCTCTTTACCATGAATGCCACCGCCATCGCCCGCCTCGTTGCCGTCCTGCTGGCCGCCCCCGCCGCCGCGCAGGAAATTACGCCGACCATTGGCATCGCCTTTCCGGTGCTGGGCCGCGTCACGCCGCGGCACGCGAAGGACATAGTGTCCTCGCCGTGGTCCATCGGGGCCGAAACCATCGACCGCGACTTCACCGTCTACGAAAACTTCAAGTCCTACCTCGGGCCGCTCGGAGCCAAGGGCGTCCGCCTCCAGGCCGGGTGGGCGAAGTGCGAGAAGGTGAAGGGCGTGTACTCGTGGGCGTGGCTCGATGCGATCGTCAACGACGCCGTCGCGCAGGGCGTGCGTCCGTGGTTGGAGTTCAACTACGGCAACACGATCTATCCCGGCGGCGGCGACACCGGGCTGGGGGGCGGCTTTCCGGCGTCGCCCGAGGCCCTCGCCGCGTGGGACAAGTGGTGCCGGGCCCTCGTCGTGCGCTACAAGGACCGCGTGAGCGAGTGGGAGATCTGGAACGAGCCCGACATCAACCATGCCGGCACCGCAACCGCGGACGCGTACGTCGACCTTTTTATCCGTACCGCGACGATGGTGCGCGAAGTCCAACCGCAGGGAAAAATCTGGGCCCTCGCCCTTGCGGGCAACGTGGACTACGCGGACAAATTCCTCGCGGGGCTCAAGGCCAAGGGCCGGCTCGACCTGATCGATGCGATCACCTTCCACGGTTACCCGCGGAATCCGGACGACACCACGCCGGTCGACCGGTTGCGCGCCGTCATCGCGAAGTACGGCCGGACCTACGAGCTGCGCCAGGGCGAGACCGGGGCGACCTCCAAGTACCAGGAGAACTTCGCCCTGCAGAAGATCGCGTTCACCGAGACCATGCAGGCGAAGTGGGATGTGCGCCGGCTGCTCGCGCACCGGGCGAAGGACGTGCCGATGAATCTCTTCACGCTCTCGGACATGCACTACACGCAGGCGAGCAACCAGGGCGGGCCGGAAGGGGTGCTGCGGATGAACTACAAGGGACTGCTGGCGACGAAACCCGACCAGACGGTGGCGTATGCGAAACCGTCCTACACCGCGGCGCAGACGGTCTTCACGCTCTTTGACGGCTCGGTGCAACGGATTGAGACGTTTCCCTCGTCGTCGACTTCGCTCCGCGCGCTGGCGCTGACGGGCTACCGGCGGGAATCCGACGGTGCGCAGGTGGTCGCCTATTGGTTCAACGATGCGCCGCCGGCCGAGGCCAACGGCGTGACGCGGATCGACCTCACCTTGCCGGCCGGGAAATTCAAGGATCCGGTGTTGGTGGACGTTCGCACGGGCGTCACCTACACGGTGCCACGCGACCATTGGTCGCAGGACGGGAAGGGCGCCGTCTTTCGCGCCGTGCCAGTCTACGATTCGCCGCTGCTGATCACCGAACGGGCCGTTGTCGCGACCGGCGGCGGCGCGCGCTGAACCCGGCTCACGTTGTGACCGCCCCACGCCTCAGTCTCCCCCGTCTGCGCTGGCTCATCCTCGGGCTGCTGTTCTTTTCCACGGTCATCAACTACATCGACCGGCAGGCGCTGTCAGTCCTCGTGCCCACGCTGCGCGAGCAACTCAAGCTCTCGAGCCAGGACTACGGGACGATCACGACCGTCTTCCTGCTCGCCTATACGTTCGCCCAGATCCCGATCGGGATGTGGATCGACAAGGTCGGCACGCGGATCGGCTTTTCGGTGTCGATCGTCGGCTGGTCGATCGCGGCGATCCTCCACGCGTTGGTTACCGGACCGCTCAGCCTCATCGCCGCGCGCGGACTGCTTGGCGTGACGGAGGCGGGCAACTGGCCCGCGGGCACCAAGGCGGTGGCGGGTTGGTTTCCGCAGAAGCGGCGGGCATTTGCGATGGCGTTGTTTGACGGCGGGTCGGCGGTCGGGGCGGTGATCGCGCCGCCGCTGGTTGCGCTGCTCGCGCTGCAATTCGGTTGGCGCGCCTCGTTTGTGGTGACCGGGGTGCTGGGCTTCCTGTGGCTCGTCGGTTGGTTGTGGATCTACCACGCGCCGCAGACGCACCCGTGGCTCAGTCCGGAGGATCGCGCGACCGTCATCGCCGAAGTCGGCGCCACGCCCCCTAAGCCGCCGGTATTCGGCGCGGCGTTGCGGCGCATTGCCGGCGAACGGCAATTGTGGGGCCTGATGGCGACGCGCCTGCTCGCGACGCCGGTGTGGTGGTTTTATGTTTTCTGGCTCCCGGACTATCTCGGCAAAGGCCGCGGGTTTTCCCTCCAGGAGATCGGCTTCTACGGCTGGATTCCATACCTGACGGTCGACCTCGGCAAGATGCTCGGTGGTGCGGCGTCGGACGCGCTGCTGGCCCGCGGGCGGAGCGCGACGTTTGCGCGCAAGAGTATGATGGCGTTGGGCGCCCTCGCGATGCTCAGCGGTATCCAGGTTGTTAACGCGCCGAACTCTGCCGCCGCGATCGCCTGGGTGTGCGTGGCGACGTTCGGTTTCGGCGTGTGGAGTGCTAACATCCTTGCGCTCCACGCCGATGTCTTCCCGGCCGAGGCGATGGGCACGGCCATGGGGGCAACGCTGATGGCGGCGAGCCTCAGCGGCGCCGGCTTCACCTATCTGGTCGGCCAAGTGGTGGACCGCCTCGGCTATGCGCCGGTCTTTTGGGCCGTGGGTGTCCTGCCCATCGCGGCCTGCGGGGCGCTCGTGTTCGGGATTGGACGCGTTGAGCGAATCCGTGATGCCTAACCTTTTCTTGTGAGTTCCTTCCTGCACGACGACTTCCTCCTCGGTTCGAAAACCGCGCGGCGCCTCTACCACGAGATCGCCGCGCCGCTGCCGATCGTCGACTACCACTGTCACCTCGATCCGCGTGACCTCGCGGCGGACCGGCGCTTCGGGAACCTCGCTCAGCTGTGGGTGACCGGCGATCCCTACAAGCACCGGGCGATGCGCATCGCCGGTGTGCCGGAGCGACTGATTACCGGCGACGCCCTCGAGCGGGAAAAGTTCGATGCCTGGGCCGCGACCGTCCCGCAGACCCTTGGCAACCCGCTGCACCACTGGACCGCGCTCGAGCTCAAACGTTATTTCGCGATCGATGAGCCACTCACGGCCGGCTCCGCGGAGCGCATCTGGACGGCGGCCAACGCGCGGCTGGCGGCACCGGGCTTTTCCGCCCGCGGGCTGCTCGCGCAACGCAACGTGGCCTGCGCGTGCACGTCCGACCGCCTCCTCGACGACCTTTCGGCGCACGACGCCCTCGCGGTCGCCGGCGGCGGTTTGCGCGTGCGGCCGTCGCTGCGCGCCGACGACGTGGTCGCGGTGGAAGCGGCGGATTTTGCGGAGTGGGTCGGGGCCCTCGGTCGGGCGACCAATAGCGTCATCGCGGACTATGACGCGTTTCGAGCGGCGGTGGCCCGTCGGCTGGACGTGTTTGCGGCCGCCGGTTGCCGACTCTCCGATCACGGGCTGGATGCGTTTCGTTATGTCACGGTGTCCGATGCGGAGGCCGCGACGCTGTTTGCGCGCCGGTTGGCCGGCGAGACGCTAACCGCCGGGGAGGTTATCCGTTTACGCTGCGGCCTTCTGCGCTTCCTCGGGGTGGAGTATGCGCGGCGCGGTTGGATCATGCAGGTCCATCTGGGCGCGCAGCGGCGAACCAGTTCGCGGCTGCGCCGGGTCGCGGGCCCGGCCGGCGGCTATGCGGGCATCGGGGCGGCGTGTGACATCCCGAGCCTGGTCGGCTGGCTTGATGATCTCGAAGGTGCGGGTGCGTTACCGCGGACCATTCTCTACCCGCTGAATCCGGTGGACTTTGCCCCGCTCGCGGTGCTTTCCGGATCCTTTGTCCGGGAAGGCGGGCCGGGCCACGTGCAGCTCGGGCCGGCCTGGTGGTTCAACGACCACGCCGCGGGCATGCGCGCGCAGCTTGAAGCGATTGCGAACTACGGCGTGCTTTCCGTTTTCATCGGCATGACGACCGACTCGCGCAGCCTGTTGTCGATGGTGCGGCACGAGTATTTCCGCCGCGTCTGCTGCGACTGGGTCGGGGCGGAGTCGGAAAGCGGCGCGCTGCCCGCGGATCCGGCGGAGCTCGCGGCGCTGGTTCGCGCCGTCTGCCACGACAACGCGCATCGTGCGCTCGCGCTCTAACTCTTCCATGTGCTCCAACTTCTTTTCCGCTAAAACGGCTGTCGTTACCGGCGCCGGCGGCACGCTCTGCTCCGCCGTCGCCAAAGATCTCGCCCGCCAGGGTGCCCGTGTGGCCCTGCTCGGGCGTACGGTGGCCTCCCTCGAGGCGGTCGCCGCGGCGATCCGCGCCGCCGGCGGAACCGCGCTGCCCGTGGCGTGCGACGTGACCGACGCCGCCTCCGTCGAGGGCGCTCGCGCCACGGTGACGCGGGAATTGGGGGTGTGCCACTTCCTGATCAACGGTGCCGGCGGCAATCAGCCCGATGCGGTGACGACGCTCACGGAATTTTCTCCGACGGAGTTGGCGGCCGAGAAACCGGCGGGGCAGCGCGGCTTCTTCGACCTCAATCTGGCCAATTTCGACGACGTGGTTCGCGCCAACACCCTCGGCACCGTGATTCCCTGTCAGGTCTTCGGCCGGGAGATGGCGGCGCTCGGGCGCGGCGCGATTTTGAATTTCGCCTCGATGAACAGTTATCGGCCGCTTTCGCGCGTGCCCGCCTACGCGCTGGCGAAGGCCGGCGTCGTCAACTTCACGCAGTGGCTCGCGGTCTACCTGGCGCCCGCGAATATCCGGGTGAATGGCATCGCGCCCGGCTTTTTCGTGAACGAGCGCAGCCGCAAGATCCTGCTGACGCCCGATGGCGGACTCAGTGCGCGCGGCCAGAACGTGATGGCCCACACGCCGTTGAAGCGCTTTGGCGAGGCGCAGGAACTGCTCGGGGCCGTCAACTGGCTCTTGGACGACGAAAAGGCCGGGTTCGTCACCGGCGTCACGCTGCCCGTGGACGGCGGTTTTCAGGCGGCGACGGGGATCTGATCGCGCCTCAAGCCGCCCCTTCCCAGGGTGAGCAGGCTGGAAGCCTGCGCTACGCCGATCTTCCGACGACCCCATTGCCACCGTTGCCAACACTCAAAAATACGCTGCACTTCCCACTTTCCCGACCCGCGATGATCTTGCCCCGTTTCATTCTCTGCAGCGCCGCCTTTTTCATGGGGGCGTTGCGTGCCGCCGAAGTGACCGCCGATGACCTGCAACGTGCGCGCCGGCAATTTTTCGAGAACGAAGTCCGGCCGCTGCTCTCGGCCAAGTGCTTCGAGTGCCACGGCGAGAAAAAGCAAAAGGGCGGGCTTCGGCTCGACGGCCACGCGGATGCGCTGAAGGGCGGGGAATCGGGCGTCGTCCTCGTGGCGGGCAAGCCCGACGAGTCGGTGCTGATCCAGGCGGTGCGCTACACCGACGAAAATCTCCAGATGCCTCCGAAGGAACGGCTCACCACGGCCGAGGTCGCCGTCTTGGAGAAATGGGTGGCGCTGGGTGCGCCCTGGCCCGCCGAAACCGGCCCGCAGCGGGCGGTGCGGGACTCGTTCGGCTTCACCGCCGAGGACCGCGCTTATTGGGTTTACCAACCCGTGGCAAAGGTGTCGCCGCCGGCACTGCCGGGCAATCACTGGGTCCGCACCGACCTCGACCGCTTCGTTGCCGCCAAGCAGGCGGAGCTGAAATTGAGTCCGTCGCCCGAGGCCGACCGGCATGAATTTGTCCGGCGGATCTATTTCGACGTCCACGGCCTGCCGCCGACGCGCGCGCAGATCGACGCGTTCGTCCACGACCGCCGGCCCGATGCTTTCGAGCGGCTCGTCGACGGGCTGCTCGCCAGTCCGCGTTACGGGGAACGCTGGGCGCAACACTGGCTTGATCTCGTGCGCTATGCCGAGAGCGACGGCTACCGGGCCGACGCTTACCGCCCCGAGGCGTGGCCGTACCGCGACTACGTCATCAAGAGTTTCAACGCCGACAAACCCTACGACCGGTTCGTCCACGAGCAGCTCGCGGGCGACGAGTTGGACTTCGACAATCCCGACGTCCTCATCGCGACCTCTTACCTCCGCAATCCGGTCTACGAATGGAACCAGCGCGACGTGCGCGGCCAGGCAAACCTGATTGTCGACGACATCACCGCCAACGTCGGCGAAGTATTTCTCGGACTGAGCGTCGGTTGCGCGCGCTGTCACGACCACAAGTTCGACCCGATCCTGCAGAAAGATTACTTTGCGCTCCGCGCTTTCTTCGAGGGCGTGTGGTGGCGCACTGATCTCCGGCTTGGCACGCCGGCGGAACGGGCGGCCTTCGATGCGCAGCAGGCCAAGTGGGAGGCGGTCACCGCGGATATCCGCGCGAAGATGGACGCGATGACGGGCGCCGCGCTCAAGGCCCGGGTGAAAAGCGCGCACGTCCGCTTCACTGAAGACCTGCAGGCGATGATCAACAAGCCGTCGGCCGAACGCGACCCGCTGGAGCAAATCCTGGCGACGATGTCCGAGCGCCAGATGCAGTATGAACGCGACAACTTCGACCCGCAGAAGGTGCTGAAGTCCGCCGACGACAAGGCGCGTTACAAGGCGCTGCAGGCGGAGCTGAAAACGTTCGACGCGCTAAAGCCGAAGCCGCTGTTGCCGGCCTTGGTCGCGACCGACGCGGGCAAGACCGCGCCGCCGACCAAAATGAAATCGCGCAAGGGCGAGCGCGAGATTGCGCCCGGGTTTCTCACCTTGATCGCACCCGAGACACCGAAGATTGAGCCGCGGCCGGCGTCGACCGGCCGGCGCACGGCGTTGGCGCAATGGATCACGCGGCCGGACAACCCGCTCGCGGCGCGCGTGATCGTCAACCGGGTCTGGCAATACCACTTCGGCCGCGGCATCGCCGGCACACCGAACGACCTCGGTCGCCTCGGCGAGAAGCCGACGCACCCCGAGCTGCTGGATTTCCTCGCGCACGGCCTGGTTGCCGGCGGCTGGCGCCTGAAGGCGCTGCACCGCGAGATTTTGCTTTCGGCGACGTACCGCCAGACGGCGCGCGTGCCGGTGTCGGAAACTGCCGCGTTGGTCGATCCGGCGAACAAATTCCTCTGGCGTTTCAGCCCGCGTCGGCTCGACGCCGAGCAGGTGCGCGATGCGATGCTGATGGCGGCCGGCGAACTCGAGGAAAGCATCGGGGGTGTGCCGCAGGATGCCAATGCGTCAGCCCGGCGTACGATCTACACGATCAAGCGCCGCAACAGTCAGAACGATCTCCTCTACAGCCTCGATGCGCCGTCTGGCTTTTCCAGCATTGCGGAGCGGCAGAATACGTCGACGCCGACCCAGGCGTTGATGTTCATGAACGGCGATTGGGTGGTCGCGCGGGCGCGCAAGGTGGCGGCGAAGTCCGCGACGGTTTCGGCCGTGTGGGAGTCCGCGTTGGGGCGTCCGCCGGCGGCCGAGGAGGCGCGGCTGGCGCAGGCGTTTCTCGAGCGCCGGGCGATTCCGGCGGAGGGCGGCCCGATGGCGGGCGCCAACCCGGGAACCGGCGCGGGGCGATTCAAGGAGAACAGCCCGCTCGAGCGTGTGCTCGCGCGCGCGGCGGACCGCGAAGGAGATGATTTTACGGTCGAAGCGGTGGTGCGGGTCGAGAGTGTCGATGCCGGCGCCGCGGTGCGTACGATCGTCTCGCGTTGGGCCGGCGAAAAGAACGCCGTCGATGCGCACGGCTGGAACCTCGGCGTGACCGGACAGAAGTCGGCGTACAAGCCGCTCAATCTGATCATGCAACTCGTGGGTGAGGATGAAAACCTCAACACCACCTACGAGGTGGTGCCGTCGGACCTGCGGCTCGATCTGCATGCGTCCTATCGGGTGGTGGCGAAGGTGTCGTGCAGCGACCACACCGTGACTTTTCAGGTGAAGGATCTTGGCCAGCCCGACGCGCCGGTGCGCACCGCCGTGGTGCGGCACGCGGTGCTCGGCAAGCTCGGCGCGGGTCAGAGCGGACTCGTCATCGGCGGTCTGGCGAAGCGCGGCGCCGGTTTGTTCGACGGGGTGATCGAGGCGGCGCACGTCGTGGCCGGCGCGCTGCCGCACGAGGCGTTGAACCTGGAGCCCGCGCAGTGGACCGGTGGCACGATGGCGTGGGACGCCAGGCGTGCGCCCGACCGCACGAAGTTTGAAATCTCCGGCGGGGTCGCGAATGCCGAGAGCTTCGACCCGCGGCAGCGCGCCATGGCCGATCTCTCGCACGTGCTGCTGAACTCAAACGAGTTTTTGTACCTGCATTGAACATGCTGCCCCGGTTGTTCAGAAGCCGTCCCGTCGCCCGGCGCGTGAGCGCCGGGAGCTTAACGAAAAGAAGAATCCTGGCGCTCACGCGCAGCGCTACGACCTGCTTGTTTCCCCATGCCCTGCCATAACATCACCCTGCCCGGCTCGCGTCGTGACTTCCTCCGCACCGCGGGCTGCGGCTTCGGCGCCGTGGCGTTGGCCGCATTGCTGCGGCAGCCGGCGTTAGCGGCGGGCGGATCCGTGACCCCCGCCGGCGCCAAGGTTGCGGGCGGCGCGCGCAAGGCGAAGAACGTCATCTTCCTCTTCATGGAGGGCGGTCCCAGCCACCTTGATACGTTCGACCACAAGCCGCTGCTGAACCAGCTGGCGGGTCAGCCGCTGCCGCCGAGCTTCAAGGAGCCGATCCTGGCGATGGGCGAGAAGAACAACCCGATTCTCGGCTCGAAGCGCACGTGGCAGCAGCACGGGCAAAGCGGGCTTTGGGTTTCGGATTGGTTCCCGCACGTGGCGACCCATGCCGACGATCTCGCGGTCATCAAGTCGTGCGTGTCGGACGGCATCAATCACGCGGGCGGAGTCTGCCAGATGAACACCGGCTCCGTCTTCGGCGGCCGGCCTTCGCTCGGCGCGTGGGTGTCGTACGGCATCGGCACCGAGAACAAGAACCTGCCTGGTTTCGTGGTGATCAAGGACAGCGAGAAGGAGGTCATCAACGGCGCGCGCAACTGGGGCACGGGCTTTATGCCCGCAGTGTACCAGGGCGTGGAATTCAGCGCGAGCGGCGTGCCGATCCGGAACCTCGAGAATCCGAAGGGGACCGGCGTGGAGCGGCAGCGGGACAAGCTGGATTTGTTGACGGAACTCAACCGCCGTCATGCCGCACCGCGCACCGACAATACCGAACTCGAGGCGCGCATCCGCAGCTATGAGCTCGCGTACCGGATGCAGGCCGAGGCGCCCGGGGTGGTGGACCTCGCGCGCGAGACGGCGGCGACCAAGCAGCTTTACGGTCTCGATGAAAAGGAGACGGCGGTATTCGGACGCAACTGCCTCCTCGCGCGCCGGCTCGTGGAGTCGGGCGTGCGGTTTGTGCAGCTCTACAGCGGCGCCGGCAGCGGCTGGGACAGCCACACGGAGTTGGAGGCGAACCATTCGCGGCTCTGCCGTTCCGTCGACAAGCCGATCGCCGCCCTGCTCACCGATCTCAAAGCGCGGGGGCTGTTGGATGAGACCCTCGTCATCTGGGGCGGCGAGTTCGGCCGCACGCCGATGACCGAGCAGAAGGGTGGGCGCGATCACAACCCGACGGGCTTTACCATGTGGATGGCCGGCGGTGGCGTGCGCGGCGGTCAGGCGATCGGAGCCACCGACGACCTCGGGTTGTATGCGGTGCAGGACAAGCTCCACGTGCACGATCTGCACGCGACGATCCTCCACCTCCTTGGCGTGGACCACACGAAGCTGATCTATTCGCATCAGGGGCGGCCTGAGCGGATCGATCTCAACGAAGGCCACGCGTACACCAAGCTCGCGACGCCGGCGTGAGGGTTCGACCCCCACCTCGGGCACCAGCTGAGTTCAGGCCCGACCGACTTCGGTCTGAAGCGGTTAGCGGGAACGAGGGGGGAGACGCGGGTAGCGGGGAGGCAGCGGGGCGCGGCGAGCTGCGTTTTCAACGCGTCCACCAAGCCCATCCGTTGCTCCACTTTGGCCACGAACCGGCGTTGTTCGGCAGCATGCATGAGGAGATTTAGCCGAGACCGAGGATCCAGCCTTCCAGCTGGGCCAGAGTGCGGTCGGCAGGGCTTAGCTGCGGCTGAAAATGCACGGGCAGCGTGTCGGTGGTGTCGCTCTGCTGCATCCAGCGGGCGACGCTGTAGGCGTCGTGCTGGTGAGGATTGCGGCCTTCGGTGGGAAACGTTCGACCCCAGAGGGCCGGGTAAACTTCGGCGATGACGGAACGGCCCGGTGACGGCGTCCAGCCGTCGAAAGGCCAGAAATGCACCCGCTGGCCGAGTTGCTGGCGGAGGTAGCGCAGCCACGGCAGACCGGCGTGCGTGGACTTCGCCACGCTGCCTTGGACATCAAAATGAAAGACGGACTTTGCCCGGCTGCGTTCCTCGGTCATTCGCCGCCAACGAGAATTACCCGTGCGCGCGGCTCCGTGGCCGTGCAGACCGTCGCGGATGAAATCGACATACATGTGATCGCCATCGGTCGGCCAATGATGCTGGAAGTCATCGAGAAACTTGGTCCAGTCCGGCGGGAGTCTGTGGGTCTCGAAATAGCGGAGCGGAAAAGAAAACGCATGGTCGATGCCGACGAGGGTCGGCGGGCCGTCGCGGAGTTCGGTGGCAAGCCACTCGGCAAGGCCGCGGCGTGTCCAATATTTGCGCGGACTGGGCGGCGGCGGGATTTCGGCGGGCGGCTGCGTGGGCGTGGCCGCGTAGAGTCGCAAGCCGATCAGGCTACTCGTAGGCGTTTGCGCGCCGGAGTAGTCGATCCCGAGGTAGCGGGCGAATTGCGGCATGGGCCATCAGGCGGCTGTGAGTTCGGCGACGAGGGCGGAGAGGAGGTTCGCGGCGGTGGCGCGGGAGGCGGCGAGCTGCGTTTCCAACGCGTCCACCAAGGCCATCAGTTGCTCCACTTTGGCTACGAACCTGCGTTGTTCGGCGAGGGGTGGGAAAGGAATCTTTGCGGCAACATAGCGTGACTTAAATTTTATCAGAGCATTCTTTGTGGGCTCGACCCCCACTTGGGCGCCTCAATTCACCACGTTTTGCGGCCGGCCGAGGAGGAAGGCGCGGAGGTTGTCGACCGTGACTTGCATCAGGCGCCGGCGGGCCTCCGTCGTCGCCCACGCGAGATGCGGCGTGATCAGGCAGCGCGGGGCAGCGAGCAACGGATTGTCCGCGGCGGGCGGCTCGGTCGACAAAACGTCCAGACCGGCGCCGGCGATCGTGCCGGAATGGAGTGCGGCGGCCAAAGCCGCTTCGTCGACGAGCGGGCCGCGGCCGGTGTTGATCAGAAAGGCGCCGGGCTTCATCCAGCCGAGGGATTCGGCGTTGATCAGGTGCTTGGTTTCCGGCGTGAGCGGACAGTGCAGGGAGACCACGTCGCTTTCCCGGAGCACCGCCTCGAGGGCGGCTCGGCCGCCGGTGCGGGCGGCGTATTTGACCTTCATGCCGAAGGCTTCGCCGATGCGGCCGGTCGCCTGCCCGATCCGGCCGGCGCCGACGATGCCGAGCGTGCGCCCGGCCAGCTCGATCAGTGAGCCGTCCCAGTACGACCAGTCCGGGCTCTTGACCCAGCGTCCATCCCGCACGGTTTGGGCGTGGTGTCCGGTGTGCTGGGTGAGTTCGAGGAGAAGTGCGAAAACGTGTTGGGTCACGGATGCGGTGCCGTAGGCGGGGACATTGCTCACCGGAATCCCGCGGACGCGGGCGGCGGCGCTGTCCACCACGTTGTGACCCGTGGCGAGGACGCTGATGAATTTCAACTCGGGCAAGTGGGCCAGCGTTTCCGCGGAGAGGGGCACCTTGTTGGTGAGAAGCACGGTGGCGCCGCGGCTGCGGGCCACGATGTCGGCGGCCGCGGTGCGCGCATGGACGGTGACGGCACCGATTTCGCCGAGTGAGTCCCAGGAGAGGTCGCCGGGGTTAAGCGTGTGGCCGTCGAGGACGACGATGCGGAGGGGCGGGGTCATGGGGAAAAAGTCACGCGAAGCGCCGCGCCCCCCGCGAGCCCAAAACACGGACGGGGAGGAGTGTCACGCCGTACGTGAGCTGCGCCTTGCCGTTGGGTTCGCAAACCCGTGGTCGGGTTTCAGTGGCATGCACTCCCCGGAGCCCTGAATGGGTCGCTTCGCGTCCTCCGCGAGATCCCCGCCGCATTTTGCTTGGGCCGAGGCGAAGCAGACAGGGTAATCGGCGTTCGCGCAGTGCCAAACGCGGGCGCGAATTGCGGTTGCGGTGGTGAGGATCTGCCTAACTCGACTTATGGCGCCGTTGCAGGAGTCGAGTGGGGAAAGTGTTTCCGAGCATCGATCGCTCCGTCGGCCGTCAGGGCATGAGCAAGGGCAACGCCTCGCGACGAAAGCGGCGGTACACCCGGAAGTCTCGCGTGTCCACGGTGACGACGAGGGCGCGCGGATACAGTTCGGATAACACGACGAGCGAGGCGTCGGCAGCGTCCATGCCTTCGAACTTGAGCATCAGCTCCTGAGTGCGCGCGAGATGTCTTGGCCAGAGGGGATGCAACGTGATTGCGCCGCGGCGAACCCAATCGAGCAGTGCTTGCACCGGTGCGGAGTTGCCGCCCAGGTGGTAACACGCCTCACCAAGCACGATTTCGGTTGTATGCAGAGGGCCGCGACCTTTGGCGAGCGCCTCCGAGGCCCACGCATGCCATTGATCCGCTTGGTTAAGCCATGCGACCAGTGGTCCGGCGTCCACGATCCGCTTAACCTCCATAACCCTTGCGGGTCGAAAGGTCGGTCGGGCCGCGGAACATGCCGCGCTGTTTCGACGCCAGCGCGGCAAAATCCGGTCCGTCGGTCATAATCTCACGCTCCAAGGCCCGACGGGTGAGGAGGGAAAGGCTTTCACCTCGGCGCCGGGCCGCGGCCCGGAGCTTCTTGTCGAGCGGAGCGGGCAGTTTGATGGTGACAGAGGGCATGGTCTTACCTTGGTCTTACTCTCTTTGCTGTCAAGGGCGTGGGCCTCAGTCGCGGGTGGGCCAAGTCGGTTGCAGAGGCCCGCACCTGGCCAGGGGTTCCCGCAATTCGCATCGCGAATCCGTCAACTCCCGCCAGCGAATTACGGGAAACCCGGGCGATGAAAATGAAGCGAAAAAACCGACTTGCCCCTACTGGTGGCTGGCTCGCCCTCGTACGGGAGCCGATGCCGACATCGGGTCGTTTCGGTTTTGGGTCGCCCTGCGGGTGAGCGCAGGGCGAAAACGGGCGTGAATCGCTGCGCTCACGCGCCGGGCGACGCGGTGCGTTAACCGATCTTACTCGCGTACTCGAAGAACCCGATTTTCTCGAAGCCCTCGCGCAGGCTTTCTTCGTCGCGCGCGGTGAGAGGGCGGAGTGGACTCCGCACCGGACCGCAATCGAGGCCGATCAGTTTCATGGCGGCCTTGCCGGCGGAAAGACCGCCGTGGCGGCCGAGGACTTCGATAAACTCAATCGACTTCAACTGGTCGCGGCGCGCGGTCTCAAGGTCGCCGCGTTGGTAGGCGGCGATGATCCGTTGGTAGAGCGGCGCGGCGAAGTTGTAGGTGCTGCCGACGGCACCGGGTGCGCCGAAGGCAAGTCCGGCGAGCAGGATTTCGTCGCGGCCGAAGAGCATGGTGTACTTGCCGCCGGCCACCTGGGTCGACGCGGCGAAGTCCATCAGGTTCTCGTGCGTGAACTTGATGCCGGCGAGGTTCGGAATGCGGCCCTCGGCCTCGCGGAGGAAATCCGCCGCGGCGTGGTTCACGCCCGTCATCGCCGGCATGTGGTAGTAATAGTAGGGCAGTTGCGGCGCGGCGGCGGCGACCCGCTCACTCCACGAGACAAGGTCTCCGACCGAAGCGGGTTTGAAAAACGACGGGGCGAGGGCCGCCACGGCGTCGGCGCCGGTTTGCTGCGCATGGCGGGCGAACTCACACGCCTCGCCCTGGCTGAGATGGCCCACGTGGACAATCACCGCGAGGCCGGCGGGGCGGGCGGCGACCCAGGCTTCCACGACGCGCTTGCGCTCGTCGCCGGTGAGGGATGCGCCTTCCCCGGTCGTGCCGCAGATGAACGCACCACGCACGCCGTTGCGGGCGAGCAGCCGCGCCTGGGCGGGGATCGGGGCGAGGTTCAGGGAACCGTCGGCGTGGAAAGGAGTGTGAGGCGCGGCGATGAGGCCAGAGAGCGGTGCGTGCATGGAGGCGGTCGAAGGAGCGGAAACGGTTGGGCGACGCAAGTCGGGCGACAAGGCGAGCGCAGTGGTGCTGAATTGGGACCTTTGCCGGCCCCGGTGGCGCTTGGGCCCCGTGTTCGGTAACTTTTGCTCGCCGGGAACGGGCCTCGCCGTGCAACCTCCGTACTAACCCCGCTTTCGTCTGGTGATTATTTTTTTCGTTTCCGCGTCAGAAGCCCAACCCACGTTTTACCATGGCTGAACGCTCCGTCATCGCCATCGCGGCGCATCCCGACGACATCGAGTTTATGATGGCCGGCACGCTCAGCCTGCTGCGGCAGGCGGGTTATCGCGCGCACTACTTCAACCTGTCCACCGGCAACTGCGGCAGCCTGCAGCACGGGCCCGCGGCGTTGACCCGCATCCGCCGGCGGGAGGCGCGGCAGGCTGCCGCCGTGCTTGGGGCTGAATTTCACGAGAGCATCACTGACGATTTGGACGTGCTCTACACCTTGCCGCTCCTGCGCGAGGTGGCCGCGGTGATCCGCCGGGTCCAGCCGACCATCGTGCTCACGCACGGGCCGCAGGACTACATGGAGGATCACACCAACGCCTGCCGGCTGGCGGTGTCGGCGGCGTTTTCGCGCGGCATTCCCAACTTCACCACCAAGCCGCGCGTGCCCGCGTGGTCGGGTGACACGACGGTGTATCACGCCCTGCCGCACGGGCTCTGCGACGGATTGCGCCGGCGGATTATCGCCGGTTCCTACGTCGACACGGGATCGGTGCAGAAGCAGAAATTGGCCGCGCTTGCCTGCCATGAGAGCCAGCACGGGTGGCTGCAGGCTTCGCAGGGGATGAATTCCTACCTGGCCCAAATGGAGGAGACCGCGCGCGAAGTCGGCCGGCAGTCGCGCCGCTTCCGTTTTGCCGAGGGCTGGCGCCGCCACTCCCACATGGGGTTTTGCGCGCCCGACGCCGATCCCCTCAAGGAGGCGCTTGGCCCAAAAGTCTTGATCAACCGCGCCTACGAGCGCGCCCTGCGCCAAGGCTAGCCGTTCCTGCGCCCTTCGCTTTCTGTTTTAATCCGCAACCCGAAATCCGCCGTTCCCTATGCCCCGTAAACTCAGCACCATTGCCCCCGACTGGTGGGATTTCACCACGCTCGACCACGCCCTGATCGACGAGGCCGCGCGCCTCACCGTCGCCGACATGGCCAACCTTTCGCGCGACGGCTTTCGCGTGAAATTCTACGACACGCTGGAGGACTTTTATCTCGCCGAGGCGCTTGAGTACATCACGGCCTGGCGCCAGGCGACGGCGGACAGTCCCGTGGGCATTTGCGGACCGATCGGTCCGACGGAGCAGCTTCCCCTCGTGGCCCGGCTCGTCAACGAACTCGGCCTCAATCTAAAGCACGCGCACTTCTGGGGCATGGACGAATGGTATGCCGACGGCACCGAGGTCCCGGTGACCCATCCGCTCTCGTTCGAGCGCGCGGACCGCGAGCTGTGTTTCAATCGTATCCGGCCCGAGCTCGCGATGCCGGATGCGAACCTGCATTTCCCGAAGGCCGACGTCGCGGCGTACAACCGCACTTGGGACGGCGTGCGTTGTGCCGTGATGCAGGGCGGGCAGGGGGACATCAAGCATTGGGCCTTCAACGATCCGGTGAAGCGGGTGGGGGCCTACAAAGACGCGCCGCCGACGCCGGCGGAGTACCGCCAGCTCGGCACGCGCGTAGTCGATTTGCATCCGGTCACGCTCGCGCAGAACGCGCGCACGTCGGGCGGCGGCAATATTACGATTGTGCCGACGCAGGCGATCACGGTCGGACCGGTGCAGACCTGGCAGGCGGAGAAGGTTTCGATCTGGCACGCCGGCATGCACGACGGCCCGCTCGGTCAGCGACTCACCACGCTGATGATCGCGAAGCACCTCCCCGACAGCGCGGTGCCGATGTCGCTTTTGGCCGACCATCCCAACGTTCAGTTTAACTTCTTCCGCGGCGGCCTTGGCAGCTGTCACGTGGAGATGCACTAAACGCCGGACTCTTCCTTCTTTACCCTCCCCAAAAAAAATAAAATGACCCCTGTCCCCCAGTCCTCGATCAAGCTCAAGCTCTCGATCTTCATGTTTCTCCAGTACTTCATCTGGGGCGCATGGTACGTGAGCTTGGGTACCTACCTCGCCACCACGCTCAAGTTCGGCGGCGAACAGATCGGCGCCGCCTACGGCGCCTTTGCCATCGGCTCGATGATCTCGCCGTTTTTCGTCGGGCTGATCGCCGACCGTTTCTTCGCGTCGGAGCGGCTCCTGGCCGTGCTCGGTATTCTCGGCGGCGTGGCGATGTTCGCGCTCGCGCAGATGCAATCCTTCGGCGCGTTTTACCCGATGCTGATCGTCTACTGCGCGCTCTACGCCCCGACGCTGGCTCTGGGTAATTCGGTTTCCCTGCACCACCTCGCCAATGCCAAGGAGGACTTTCCGCGGATCAAGGTGTTGTCCGCCGTGGGTTGGATCGCCGGTGGCGTGACGCTCAGTCTGCTGAAGGGCGAGCAGTCGACGGTGCAGTTCTACCTCGCGGGCATCGTCTCGGTGGCGTTCGGTCTCTTCTCCCTCGCCCTCCCGCACACCCCGCCGCGCAAGACCGGTCAGGACGTGAGCCTGTATGAGATCCTCGGCCTGGATGCGCTCGCGCTGATGAAGAAGCCGTCGTTTGCGATCTTCATCGTCTGCATGTTCCTGATCTGCATCCCGCTTTATTTTTACTTCGTGATGATGGGCATTTACCTCACGGAGCTGCAGTGGACCAACCTGGCCGGCAAGCTGACCCTGGCGCAAATCTCCGACATGGTCTTCCTCTTTTTGCTCGCGATGATGCTAAAGCGCCTCGGCTACAAGAAGACGATTTTCATCGGCATTCTCGCTTGGGCGACCCGCTATTTCCTCCTCGCGCAGAGTGTGAATTCGGACGCCGCGCTGCAGTCGGCCTTTATCTTCGGTGCGATCCTGCTGCACGGCGTCTGCTACGACTTCCTCTTTATCGCCGGTCAGCTGTACGTCGACAATGAGGCCAACGAGCGCAACCGCGGGGCGGCGCAGGGTTTCATCGCGTTTATTCTGTGGGGCGTGGGCGCCTTTGTCGGCACGCTGCTGGCCGGCAAGACCCTCGCCTCGCACACGCTGGAAAAAGCGCAGGGTGCCATCGTCCACGATTGGAAGGGCATTTGGATGACGCCCGCGATCGGCGCCGTCGTCGTCATGGTGGTGTTCTTGATTTTCTTCCGCGAACCGGCGAAAGCCACCGCGGCTCCCGCGGCCTGAGCTGGTCTCGAGCGGTTTGAAGATTTCGGTAGCCGCGCTCCAACGCGGCTACGCTATTTCGGGAGGACGCGATAGCCCGTTGCTCTCATCCCGGGCACTTTGATTGCTGGACGTCAGGACCGCCCGCGCGGCGGCGGGCGGCTGCAGCCTCGGGGCGCCTGCGGTGGGGCGAACGAGCAACGTTACGCGGCAAAGATGGCGTCGAGCTTCTGGGCGAGATGTTCGAGGTAGGCGGCGCCGTCCAGGCCCGGGGGGCGCCGCTGCTCGGTGATCATCCAGCCCTGATAACCCGTGGCGTCGATGGCCTGCATTACGGCGGGCCAATCGGAGTCGCCGGTCATGAGTTCACAGTTGAAACCGGCGCGTGGGCCGCGTTCGGCCGCCTGCTTCCGGCTGAACTCTTTCACGTGGACCTTCGCGATCCGCGGTCCAAGCGCGCGAATCCAGTGCTCCGGCCAACCGTGCTGCACGCAGTTGCCGACGTCGAAATGCCAGCGCACGAACGGACTCTTGAACGCATCCACATACTGCACCGCCTCAAGCGGGCTGAGCAGAAATTGGTTCCACACGTTTTCCACCGCGATCGCCACGCCGAGTGACTCGGCGAGCGGCACCGCCTTGGCGATCTCGGCGGTGGAGCGGGTGTAGGCCTCGGCGTACGAGGTTTCCTTGTTTACCACGGCCGGGACCAGCAGTACCGACGTGGCGCCGTAGGCCTTTGCGTCGCGCAACGCCTGTCTCAGCCCTTCGAGCCCCGCCGCGCGCACCGTGGGGTTGGCGTCGGAGAGGGGCCGGACCCAATTCGTGGCGACATTCACACTGGCGATCACCAGGCCGGTGGCGTCGCGGGCGGCGAGAACCTCGGCCTGATTCATCGAGCCCCGCAGCTCGACGCCGTCGAAGCCGGCGGCGCGGAGGAGGGCGAACTTCTCCCGCAGGCTCAACGGGTCCACGGCCGGGCCGCGGAGCGTGTTAAACATCAGACCCTTTTTGAAGGAGCGGGGGGCGGGCATGGGGAATGGTGGAGCCCGATGTTCGCATCGGGCGGTATCTCAGGGTGGCGCCGAACGCAGAAGCTCGATGGGGACTCGGGCCCCGCGTGGGGCGGGCGCGGGTGGTTGGACTTCGTCTTAGAACGTGCCTTTTAGACCGAAGGCCCATTGCACGCCGTAGGAGTTGGTCGAGGAGGTTTTGGCGTAGTCGGGTGTCTGTGAGCCGTAGCGCAGCAGGTTGTAATGCACGTTGCCGACGTTGCGGCCGTTGGCGAAGAACTGGATCTTGCGCGTGAACTGGTACGTCAGGTTCGCGTCCATCGTCGTGCGCTTCTCCTGATAAAGGTAGGCGTCGGGCCCTTGCGCCGGCGAGGCGGCCTGGCGTTGTTCGCCCCGGGCGTTCCACTTGAGCATGAACGTGACGGGATTGCGCGTGATCGTGACGCCCCAGCTGCCGCTTTCGGGAATGAAGCGGGTAAAGGCGGCGTTGCGGCTGCCTTGCAGCTTCAGCTTCGTGGCGTTGGCGAAGACGGAGACAAAACGGCCCCAGCCGCCGAGCGGCGCGAGGGATTGGCGGACGTTGAACTCGACTCCGTCCACGCGCGCGTCGCCGCCGTTGACGGTCGTGCGCAGTTCCCAGCCGGCGTAACGCGGGTCGAGATCCAGCGCGTCAAGGTCGTCGACGGTCGCGAGCTTTACGATGTCGTCGTGGAAGTTGGAGATGTTCTTCCGGTAGGCGCCGACGCTGAACACGCCGCCGCTGTCGGTGTAATACTCGGCGGAGAGGTCGAAGTTGTCGGCCTTCCACGGCTTCAGCTCCGGATTGCTGACGGTGATGCTGCCGCGAAGGATCGACGGGTCGGCGTTTTCCGAGACGTCGTTTTCGGTGATCGTGGTGTTCGGGATGACGTTGATGTAGTCGGGCTTCCCGTACGTCTTGGCGTAGGCGGCGCGCAGCAGGAAATTCTCGGTGACGTTGTACGTGAGATGGAGGCTCGGGTAGTAGCCGTCGAAGCCGCCGTTATAGACGCGGCCGAGTTCGAGACGGGTGAGGCGGAGTTCTTCCATCGATCCGGCGGCGCCGGCCGCGGCGAGACGAATGCGCTGGCCGAGGGCGTTGCGGGCGTAGGTGCCGTTGGCATTGCGGACGAAGGCGTTGCCGGGCTCGTAAAGCGGGCCGGCGGCCTTGTCGTGGATCTTTTCAAATCGCACGCCGGTGAGGAGCTGCAGCTTGTTGTGGAAGAAGCGGGCCTCGCCCTGCAGGTAGGCGGCGGAGGTGATTTCCTTGAAGTTCTCCGATCCGCTGATGCGGCTCTGCTCTTCGGTCACCTGTTGGGCGAGCGTTTGCGTGAACAGGGCGGGGTTTTTGCCCCAGGCCTCGACCATGCGGTTGAGCGAGGGCCACGGAATGTAGTCGAAGTCGAAGTAGTTTTGCCGGCCCGAGTAGACCTGCATGGGAAACGTCGCGAGTGTCGGGTCGGCCGGGTTGGCGGGGTTGTAGGTGAAGGTGCGACTCTTGCGGCGGTGTTCGCGGTCCTGGGACTTAAACAGACCGCCCGCCTGCAGTGAGGTCGGGACGTCGAGGACTTTCAGGCTGCGCTTCACGCTGAGTTCGGCGGCCTCGGTATCGTCGCGGTGGTCGCGGATCTGGCCGTCGGTGGCGGTGTTCAGCCGGAAATTGCGGAGATCAAGCAGGTCGAGCGGGCGGTTGTTGGCATCGAAGGCGGTGATGCTCCGCGGCCCTTCCGGGCGGATGTCGTCGAAATTAACGCGGACGCCGGCGGGGTTGAGTAGGGCGGTGCCGATGGTGTTGAAGTGGCCCTTGTTCACATGGCGCATCCAGGTTTTGGAGGTCGACAGGCTGCCGCTGGCGTCGACGACCCAGCCGGCATCCTGGTAGCGGTAACGCACATTGGTGCCGAGGGTGCGGGCGTCGATGTGGAGCAGGTTGGCGGCAAAGGACGCCGTACCGCGGCCGGTGGCGGAGTGGGAAAAGTTGTCGCCGTAAGTCAGGGCCGTGCCCGGGGTGAGGGTGGAGGTGGCGGCGGTGCCGACGCTCGTGGCGCGGTTCACATTGCCGTTGGTATCGATGTAATACGTCGCCTGGAGGCCGAGGCTGAGCACGGCGTTGGGCGTCACGCGCCAATCGGCCTTCAGTCCGGTCGAGTTGCGCTCATACCACTTCGGCGCGTCGATGATGTTGTGGGTTTGCAGATACGGCTTGGCCGGGGTGGCGCCGGTGCCGGCGGCGTTGGTGTTCCACGTCATCTGCGAGATGTTTTGCTCGTTCCACGCCTTGGAATGGAGGGCGGTCAAGACGAGGCCGAAGTCCCTGGAAATCGGCAGGGTGTAGTCGAAATCAAAGCCGGGATTAATGCGGCGCTCCCAGGTGTCGTAGGGGAACGGCTGCTTCGCGAGCATCATGCCGTCGCTGCTGGCGGAGATGAAGGCGCGGTAGTTGAGCTGCGCGCGGCTGCGTTCGAACGCGCTCTTGCTGACCATGTTCACGGAGCCGGAAATGCCGCTGGCGGGGTTGGCGGGGGTCGGGACCTTGGTCACCTCGATGCGCGAGATGTTGTTGATCGATACCTGCATGAAGTCGAATTGGCGCGAGGCGCCGTTGCGCGAGGCATTGGCGAGGGAGGCGCCATCCGTCGTGACATTCGTCATGCTCGGGTCGAAGCCGCGCACCGAAACGCCGAGCGGCATGACGTCGGAGTAGTCGATGGTGATGCCGGGCATGAACCGCATGAACTCGGCGACATTACCCTCGATCACGTCGCCGAAGGCGTCGGTCGCGACGACATTCTTGATGTTGGCCGCGAACCGCTGTTCGTTGGTCGCGAGCGACTCGCCCTCCGTGAGCTTGGAGGTGGAAAGGACGAAGGCGTCGAGCTTCACGACGCCGCTCGACTTGTCGCCGTAGTTCGCGCGGTTGGTGAGGTTGACGTCGCGTTGGACGGATTTACCGGCCGTGACCGTCACCGCGACCTGTTGCGGATCGAGCCCGGAGTAAAAGGCCTCGAGGACGACGTTGCCGCTGGGCACGCCGCTGAGCCGGAAGGAGCCGAACTCGTCGGTGAAGGCGGAAAGATCGGTGCCGCGGACGGACACGCGGGCGCGGGCCAGGTAGACGCCGGTCGCTTCGTTCTGGATCCGGCCGGAGATTTCACCGGTCGCGGCGGCGGTCGCGGCGGCGGGTTGGGCGCGGAGCCCGGGCGACGCGAATGGGAGCAGGAAGACAGCGGCGAGCAGGGTGACAGGGAGGGGACGGAACAGGGTCATGGGTACGCGAGGACGGCCGGACTTTAGGGGTGGAAAGCGCCAGCGGGGGGGGGCCGCCGGCGGCTAAGTAACGGGGAGCAAATCGCTCGGCGCACGTCTTACAAGGGTGAATCGGAGCGCGACCGTGAGCACCGGCGCCAAGCGGGCAATTGAGGTTTGCGCCGGGCCGGCGGCCGCCGTCTCAATCGCGGCGGTTCCTGCCTACCCCAATTCCCATGCTTAAATTTCCCGTTCTTCTCTGGATTACTCTTAATCTCGGGATTGCCGCGGCGGCGTCCGGTGCGACCGAAACCCTCGTCTACAAAAAAGCCGGCGACCGTGAACTAAAACTTTTCGTCGAAAAGCCCGCTGACTGGACGGCTGCCGACCGGCGTCCGGCGATCATCTTCTTTTTTGGCGGCGGTTGGGTGGGCGGCGTGCCGACCCAGTTCGCCAAGCAGAGCGAATACCTCGCCCGCCGCGGCATGGTTGGCGTCCGCGTGGAATACCGCGTCATTCCGAAGGGGCAGGCGGGTCCGCCCGTCGTGTGCTGTCAGGATGCCAAGTCCGCGCTCCGTTATGTCCGGGCCCATGCCGGCGAACTCGGCATCGACCCGGCGCGTATCGCCGGTGCGGGTGGTTCGGCGGGCGGGCACCTCGCGGCGTTCACGGCGCTGGTCGACGGACAGGATGATCCGGCGGACGACCGGTCGGTCTCATGCCGGCCGGATGCGCTCGTGCTCTTCAATCCGGTTTTCAACAACGGCCCGGGTCAGTGGGGGCACGAGCGCGTCAAGGAGCGTTATCTCGATTTTTCGCCGGCCCACCACATCACCAAGGCGGCGCCCCCCGCGGTCGTGTTTCTCGGCGATCAGGACAAACTGATTCCGGTTTCGGTGCTCACCGAATTTGCAGCCGCGATGAAGCGGGTCGGGGTGCGTTGCGACACCCACGTGTATCCGAAATCAGGCCACGGCTTTTTTAATCAGGACCCGTACTGGAGCCTCACGCTGATCGAAGCGGACAAGTTCCTCGCGTCGCTCGGCTGGCTCACCGGTCCGCCGAGCGTCCCCGCGTTGTAACTCCGGGGCGTGTCGTGGCCCCGTCGGGCCCGCCGGTTTAGGCGAAGCTCACCGCGGGCCGGGTGCGTTGATCCGTTCGGCGTGACGCTCGGAGCCGGCCGGGGTGCCGCGAAACGTGGCCCGTACCGCTTTCAGCGGCAGGCCGGTTTCCCGGTCGAACGAGTCCTGGGAGATTTTTTCCGGCACCGTATCGCCGGTGGCTTCGGTCCACTCTGCGAGCAGGCGGGCCAGGCGCTGTTTGACGAGCGCATGGGCGGGGTCGTTGGCCAGATTCTTCATCTGGTTCGGATCCTGGGCGGTGAGGTACAACTCCTCGACCGGGCGGGGCGCGAGGAACACATCCGCTTGCTCTGGCGTCAACGCGCCTGCCGCGCGGGCGGCGCGGAGCGCTTGGAACGAGGGGGACTTCACCGCATCGGCCGGGCCCTGCCACGCGAGCGCGGGGCGGTTGTTCCTGATGTAAACGAAACCCTCGGAGCGGACCGCGCGGCCGTGGGCCTCGTAGTCGTGCCAATTATGTTCGGAGAAGACGTGGTTGCGGACGGTTGCGCCCGGATCGCGGAGCAGCGGGAGAAAGCTGACGCCCTGCATGGTGGGCGCGATCGCTAAGCCGGCTGCGGTCAGCACGGTCGGCGCGATGTCGATTGCGCTGACGAGACCGGCCGCGGGTTGGCCGGGTTGGCCGAGACCTGCCGGCCAGTGGGCGATGAGGTAGGTTTTCATCCCCGAGTCGTGCAGCCGGGTCTTGGCGCGGGGGAAGGGCCGGCCGTTGTCCGCCATGACCAGAATCAGCGTGTTGGCCAGCGCGCCGCTGTTTTCCAGTTCCGTGACGACCTGCCCGACGAAGTGATCGAAGCGGGTGACTTCGTTATAATAAGAGGCGAGGTCGGAGCGCGTCGCCGCATCGTCGTGCAGGAACGGCGGCAGCGCGACGCGGGCCGCTTCGTGTTTCGGGCCGTAACGACTCGGCTCCCACTCCGCGTCGCCGTCCCAGTCCCGGTGGGCATCATAAGGCGCGTACCAAAGAAAGAACGGTTTGTCCCGCGGCCGCTCGCGCAGAATCTTCACCCAATTGCCGTGGCCGCCGCTGTTGCCCGGAGTGCGGCCGTCATCCACGAGCTCGAAGGCTGCGGGCTGCGGCGCTTCTCCGGCGGCGAGGCGATCGCTCGTCATGTGGTGCTTGCCGCTGAGCGCGGTGAAATAACCGGCTTCGCGCAACAGCCGGGGAAACCACGGCAGATGGGCGGCGATCGGTTGATGAAGTTCGGCGGCGCGCCCGTTGTTGTGCGGGTACCGACCGGTGATGATGCTGCTGCGGCTGGGGCTGCAGCTGCTGGCGGTGAGGAAGGCCGCGTCGAAGCGCCGGCCGTGCGCGGCCAGCCGGTCGATATTGGGCGTGCGCGCCGCCGGATTGCCGGTGCAGCCGAGGTCGTTCCAGCTGATGTCGTCGGCCAGAAAAAGGATCACATTCGGCCTCGTATCCGCGGCTCGGGCGAAAACCGCGAGGAGCAGGCCGGTGCAGCAGGCGAAGCGGGCGAATCGAAGCAGGGCGGGGTGGGGCATCGTGCCGGCAAACTTGAAATTGCCGCGGCCGGTGTCAACGGACCCGCGCGGTCCGGCCGCCGGCTTTCTCCCCCGTTGACGCCCCGCGGCGCATGGCTACCTAGGTGTCCGCCTGCCCATGCGGATCCCCACGCACCCCCTCGCGTTCGCCTCGTTTTTGCTCGCTGTCGTCGGCCTGCGCGGCGCCCCCGTGCCCGACTTCAACCGGGAGATTCGCCCGATTCTTTCCGACAAGTGCTTCCGCTGCCACGGGCCCGACGAGGAAAATCGCAAGGGCGGGCCGAAAGACGGTCCCACCAAGGGCCTGCGCCTCGATACCGCGGACGGCGCGCGGATGGCCTTGGGGGGCGGGGCGTTTGCCGTAGTCGAGGGTCATCCGGAGAAAAGCGAACTCATCGGTCGGGTCACGACGACGGAAGACGATGACATCATGCCGCCGCGCAAGACGGGCAAGATACTGTCCGCGCCGGAAGTCGACCTCTTGCGCCGCTGGATCGCCGGCGGGGCCAGTTACGCGCCGCATTGGTCCTACGAGAAACCCCGGCGCGCCCCGTTGCCCGCGGTGAAGAACGCCGCGTGGGCCAAGGGCGCCGTGGACCGCTTCATCCTTGCGCAGCTCGAGCCGGCCAAGCTCCGCCCTCAACCCGAGGCCGACCGCCTCACGCTGGCCCGCCGCGTTGCGCTCGACCTGACCGGCCTGCCGCCGTCGCTGGCGGAGGTCGAGGCCTTCGCCGCCGACCGCCGGCCGGATGCGTATGAGCGCTTCGTGGACGCCCAGCTCGCGAAGCCGGCGTACGGCGAACACTGGGCGCGCGGCTGGCTCGATCTTGCCCGTTATGCGGACTCCAAGGGGTACGCCGACGATCAGCCGCGCAGCATCTGGGCCTACCGCGACTACGTCATCGACGCGTTCAATCGAAACCTGCCGTTTGATCAATTTACGGTCGAGCAACTCGCCGGCGACCTCCTGCCGAATCCGACGCAGGCCCAGCTGTTCGCCACCGGGTTTCATCGCAACACGATGAACAACACCGAGGGCGGCACCGACGACGAGGAGTTCCGGTCGGTCGCAATCGTCGACCGCGTGAACACGACGATGGCCGTGTGGATGGGGACCTCAATG
The DNA here is from genome assembly GCA_903820035.1 of uncultured Opitutia bacterium. Lineage (GTDB taxonomy): Bacteria > Verrucomicrobiota > Verrucomicrobiia > Opitutales > Opitutaceae > ER46. The sequence continues at coordinate 42,505 of CAIJFT010000066.1, read as the reverse complement.
GCCTGCGCGCAGTGCCACACCCACAAATACGACCCGCTCACCCAGAAGGAATATTTTCAACTCTACGCGATCCTGAATCAGACCGAGGACGCCGACCGTAACGATGAGGCGCCGGTGCTGGAGTTTTTCACCGAGGAGCAGAAGCGCCAACGCGCCGCCTGGGATCAGGAAATGGTCGACCTCAATGCCAAGTTCGATGGCGGCCGGACCGTCCACGCCGTCGCGGCGGAGAAATGGGCGCGCCAGTTTCCCGCCCGCGTGGCGTGGCAGACGCCGGTGCCCACCGCGTTGAAATCGAAAGCCGGTGCTGCGATCCGCAGCGAACCCGACGGCCGCGTGCGGGTGGAGCCGGGCAAGAAGACCGATACAACCGTCGTGACCTTGCCCGTTGCGGCCGGTGAGACGGTGACCGCGCTGCGCCTCGAGTCGCTGCCGGATGATGCTTTGCCCGGGAAAGGTGCGGGCGGGGCGGGCGGAAATTTCGTCGTGACCCGCGTGCGCATCGGCATCCAACCCGCGGAGCCGCGGCGGCGTCTGCGCTACGTGCGCGTCGAAAATCCCGGCAAGGCACGGATGCTGTCGTTTGCCGAATTGGAAGTCTTTAGCGACGGGAAGAATATCGCTCGCACCGGCCAGGCCACGCAGAGCTCGACCGCCGAAAGCGCGGTGGCGGGCCGCGCCATCGATGGCGTGACCGATGGCGATATCCTCAATGGCTCGGTCAGCCAGACCACCGTGAGCGACGACCCGTGGTGGGAGCTCGACCTCGGCGCCACCGTGCCGGTGGAGAAGATCCTCCTCTGGGGTCGGCGCGGCGAAGACGGTACTCCGACCGGACTGCGCGTGACGGTGTTCGACGCCGAGCGACGCCCGCTCTTTGAACGCACCACGCGCGAATTTCCGCGACCGTCGATCGCGTTCGATCTGGGCGACCCGCGCGAACTGAAGTTGGTGCGCGCCTCGGCCGATTACGTGCAGAACGGTTACGACGAGAACCTGGTCATTTCCGATGCCGAGCCGAAGAAGGGCGCGGCGCGCAAGAAGGGCGGCGTGACCAAGGGCTGGGCGGTCGCCGGCGCGAAGCAGCAGGCGCACGTCCTGGCGCTGCAGCCGGAAAAGCCGTTCACGTTGCAGGCCGGCGAGGCGCTGGTGGTGACGATCGAGCAGCAGTCCGCCGCGGCCAAGGCCACGCTGAACCATTTCCGCGTGGGCTATGCGACCGATCCCCGTGCGATCGAACAGGTGCGCACGCCGCCCGCGGTGCTGGCGGGGTTGCAACGCGCCGAGTCCGAGCGGACCGAGACACAGCAGCGGGAGGTGCTCGACTACTACGTGCGCCAGATTGCACCCGAATTTCAGTCGGAGCGGAAGCGTCTCGCCACGCTGCAGGTCTCGCTCGACGAAATGCCGCTTCAGTCCTCGCTCATCCTCCGGGAGCTGCCGGTGGAAAAACAGCGCAAGACCCACGTGCAGTTGCGGGGTAATCACCTCGCGCTGGGCGAGGAAGTCACCGGCGGGGTCCCGGTCGCGTTTCCGCCGCTGCCCGCGGGCGCCCCGGCGAACCGGCTCGCATTCGCCCGCTGGCTCGTGGACGCGAACAACCCGCTCACGGCGCGCGTCCTGGCGAACCGGCTATGGGAAGGTATCTTCGGCCTCGGTCTCGTACGTACGGCCGAGGAGTTCGGCTCGCAGGGCGAGCCGCCCTCGCATCCGGAGTTGCTCGATTGGCTCGCGGTCGAGCTGGTGGCAAGCGGCTGGGACGTGAAGCACCTCCTCAAGCTCCTCGTGACTTCGTCCGCCTACCGGCAGAGTTCAAAGGTCACCGCCGCGGCGTTGGCCGCGGATCCGGAAAACCGCCTGCTGTCGCGCGGTCCGCGCTTCCGGCTCAACGCCGAGACGGTCCGCGACCAGGCGCTGGCTGTCGCCGGACTGCTCAGCGCGAAACAGAACGGCCCGTCGGTGCGGCCGTATCAGCCGGCCTTTGACCTGCGGGCGGCCTTCGGCTCCGTCCTCGATTGGAAGACCAGCCCCGGCGAGGACAAATACCGCCGCGGGCTCTACACCGAGTGGCGCCGCAGCAGTCCGTATCCTTCGATGGTCACGTTCGACGCGCCGAACCGCGAGGTGTGTACCTTGCGCCGCAACCGCACGAACACGCCGCTGCAGGCGTTGGTGACGCTCAATGATCCGGTTTACATCGAGGCCGCCCAGGCGCTGGGGCGGCTGATGGGGCACGGCACCGAACCGGTGGCGGCGAAGATTCGCGCCGGCTTCCGCCGCGTGGTGGCCCGGCCGCCGACCGCCGCCGAAGTGGCGCCGCTCGTGGCGCTGTACCGCGATGCGCTCGCCAACTACACGCGCGAGCCGGAGCAGGCCGCCGCGTTGATCGCCAATCCCGACAACCCGCCGCCCGCGACCTTTGCGCCGGCGGAACTCGCGGCGTGGACCAGTGTGGCGAACGTGCTGCTCAACCTCGACGAGACGTTGATGAAACCGTGAGGAGGGAAGGCACATGAGGGGAACCACGAACGACACGAAACACCCGAAACCGGCGGAGACGCCCGGTTCGTGGTTGGCGTGGAGGCGGGGCGTGTCTCCCCCTGCATGGATCGAAAACCGGAGGTCTGCTTTTGGTGTGTTTCGTGTATTTCGTGGTTTCCTCTCCGCCCCATGAATCTCCCCCTGGCCCGTCTCCAGCATCAAACCCGCCGCCACTTCTTGCGTCGCGCGGGGCAGTTCAGCCTGGGTGCGATTGCGCTGCAGGCGCTGCGCGGCACCTCGTTGGCCGGCGCCGCCGCGATCAATCCGCTCGCGGTGCGCCCGCCGCACTTCACCCCGAAGGTGAAGCGCGTCATCTATCTGCACATGTCGGGCGGACCGCCGCACCTCGACCTGTTCGACTACAAGCCGGAGTTGGTGAAGCGCGACGGCCAGCTTGCGCCCGATGATTTCATCAAGGGCCGGAAGTTCGCCTTCACCACCGGAACGCCGAAGCTGATGGGGACGCCGCGGACCTTTGCGCAGTACGGCAAGGGCGGGATCTGGATGTCGGACGCGGTGCCGAACTTTCACCCGATTGCGGATGAGTTGTGCGTCATCAAGTCGATGAACACGGACCAGTTCAACCACACGCCGGCGGAGCTGCTGCTCTTTACCGGTTCGCCGCGCGGCGGCCGGCCCTCATTCGGTTCGTGGGTGACCTACGGGCTCGGCTCGGAGAACGAAAATCTCCCGGGATTTGTCGTGCTCATCAGCAGCGGCACCCAGCCGAGCGCGGGCCAGAGCGCGTGGGGCACGGGCTTTTTGCCGTCGGTCTTCCAGGGCGTGCAATGCCGTTCCAAGGGTGATCCGGTGCTCTACGTCAGCGATCCGGCCGGCATGAGTCGGACGATGCGCCGCCGCACGCTCGATGCGTTGCAGGACTTAAACCAGATTCAGGCGCAGGAGCTCGGTCACCCCGAGACCGCGACGCGGATCGCGCAGTACGAACTCGCGTTTCGCATGCAGGCGAGCGTACCCGACGTCATGGATATTTCCCGCGAGCCGGCGGCCGTGCTCGAGGATTACGGGGCGAAGCCCGGCGAGGCGAGTTTCGCCAACAACTGCCTGCTGGGCCGGCGCCTGCTGGAAAAGGGCGTGCGCTTCGTGCAGCTCTTCGATTGGGGTTGGGATTTTCACGGCACGTCGCCGCGCGAGGATATCCGCGACGGCCTGACCAAGAAGATGGAGCGGACCGACAAACCCGTGGCCGCGTTAATCCGCGACCTGCGGCAGCGCGGGCTCCTCGACGACACGTTGGTCGTATGGGGCGGTGAGTTCGGCCGCACGCCGTTCCGCGAAGGCCGTACGGCGGCGAGCGAGGTGCTTGGGCGCGACCATTATCCGGATGCCTTTACGCTGTTCCTCGCCGGTGGCGGCGTGAAACACGGAATCTCCTACGGGCAGACCGACGAACTCGGCTTCGGTATTGTGGAGAACAAGGTGCACGTGCACGACCTGCAGGCGACGATTTTGCACCTGCTCGGGTTCGACCACACGGCGTTGACCGTGCGTTTCCAAGGCCGCGATTTCCGGCTCACCGACGTGCACGGCCAGGTGGTGAAGGATATTTTGGCGTAGCGCTGCCGAGGTCCCACCGGGCAAGGCGCGGCCTCCGTTCACCGCACCAGCAGCAGGCCGAAACGGAGCTGGTCTTTCCGCCGGACGTCGTAGTCGAGCAGGCTTTCGCCGTAGCCGTTGAAGTATTGGATTTGCGCGTACCCGCCGAGCGACGTCGGGAGGACGGCGTGGAGCAGCGGCGTCTCGATGGCGGGCCAGGTGAAGTTGAGTTCCAGGCTGCCGTGGCCGTCGACTTTCCCGCGGGCGTGCAGCGACGCCTGAAATCCGCGGTCGTAGCCGCCCTTCAGGGTGAGTTCGCCGTAGCCGCGGTAGCGCGCGAGGTCGCGGTTTTCGGGCAGGTCGAAGTAGCCGTTGAGCCGCACCCGCCCTTCGACGAAGAGCTCGCGCTCGTTCGTCCACCGCAGCGTCGGAGCGACATAGACGCTGTTCAGGCTGCGGGAATCGGAGGGATGGCGCAGGGCGGTGGTGCGGGACAGGAGGCTGCCGGACGGGATGGAGGGGGAGGCGCCGCCGCCCTTGCCGTTGGACTCGTGCTGCACGCCGCCCTGCAAGCTCAAGCGCCAGTTGCGCGAGGGATCCGGCGTGAAGGTGTGGAGCAGGAAAAGCGTCGGCTTGTAGCTCGTGTCGTAGAAGGGCTTGGAGAACGACTCGAGGTCCCAGATCGAGGTCTGCGTGTAGGCCATGTAGAGGTCGCGGGCCAGGTGGCGTGGCCACGATTCATCCGGGGTTCCCGGATCGAAGACGCGGTACTTGAAACTGAACTGAAACCGCGCGTTGAAGCGTTCGCGCCAACCGACGGCGAAGTAGATCGGGTCGTAGCCCGAGATGTGCCGGCGCATGTTTTCAATGTCGCTGGTGAGATCGAGATTCCGCCCCGGGGTGGCGGCCGTGCTCGAAGGGAGGGGCGGCGGGATAGGGGCGGCCGGCGGGGCGGGGAATTGCTCAAACATGATCGCGTTCGAGGCGGGGCTGGTCAGCCGCAGGGAGACGAAGCCGCCGGGACCGGCGATGCCTTCGGTCAGCCGCAGGACAACCGTGTCGCGACTCATCGCCGGCACGCGGCGGATCGCGGTGCGCGGATCGGCCAGTTCCAGTCGTACGCGACCCCGCGTCGTCGCGCTGGCGTAGTGGGCGATGATCACCGCGGGCAGGTGTTCGATGGCGGAAAATTCAGTGGCGTTGTTGAGGTGCAGGGTGAACTCCGTGCCGGGATTTCCGGATACGGGCCCCGGCGGCGGCACCAGCAGCACATCGACGCGGGCGTGTGCCACGGCGGCGGCCACGAGGAACGCGAGGGTGGGCAGGAGGGCTTGCATGTGAGCGCGCGGACGATTGGTGCGGTGAGCGACCGGCGTCAGTTTGCGGGCTTGCCCGGGGTGAGCCGGTTGAACTGTTTCAAGATATCCTGCACGCGCACGACCGGCAGACCTTCGATCGTGTGGTCGTCGCGGCCCGTGACCGTTTCGCCGGCCACGAGGGCGTTGATGATCGCCTCCTCGACGGCGGCGACGGTGGATTCAAACAGCGGGCTCATGGCGGCGTTGGTCAGCGCGGCAAACGGCGACGGGGCGAACTTGGCTTCGCCGGGTGCCGCCTCGCGCATCGCGCCGGGGGCGTTGGCGGTGGAGAATGCGACGAAGAGATCACCGGAACCGTTGCCGGACACTGCGCCGGTGCGGGCCAGACCGAGTGCGGCGCGACGGGCCAGCCGTTTCAACTGATGCGGCAACAACGGGGCGTCGGTCGCGACGAGAATCAGAATCGACCCCGTCTCACCCACGCTGACGCCGGCGAGACTGTGCGGATCGCCGCCGGCGAAGCGCCGGAAGCCGCCGCCGATTTCGCGACCGACGGGCACGCCCGCGATCGTGAGTTGGCGCCGCACCCCGTGGTTGGCCTGCACCAGGACGCCGACGGTGTACCCGCCGAGGTCGTCGGCGAGCCGGCGCGATGCGGTGCCGATGCCGCCCTTGAATTCGTAGCTAATCATGCCGGTGCCGCCGCCGACGCCGCCTTCCGCGACGGGGCCGGCCTTCGCGCCCTCGAGGGCGGAGAAGACGTGCTCGGGCTTCACGTGGAAGCCGTTGATGTCGTTCAGCCAGCCGTCCCACGTTTCACCGACGACCGGAAGCGACCAGAAGACATCGGGCAATTGCGTGCCGCGTTGACGCGTGCGCCAGGCGATGACGGCGTCGCGCACCACCCCGACGCTGTGGGTGTTGGTCAGCACGATCGGGCCTTCGAGAAAGCCCGACTCCTCGACCCAGGCGAGGCCGGTCATCTCGCCGTTGCCGTTCAGCGCGTAACTCCCGGCGAAGACGGGAGCGGCGTCAGGATTTTTCCCCCGCGGCAGGACCGTCGTGACGCCGGTGCGCACCGGACCGCGGCCGACCTCCAATTTGCCCGAGCCTGAGACCAATGTGACGTGGCCGACTTCAACGCCGGCAACGTCGGTGATCGCGTTGAGCGGGCCCGGTGTGCCCTCGAAGGGAATGCCGAGTTCGCGCGCACGCGGCTTGGCCTCGGCGTTCGAGAGCAGGGCCGCGCCGAGCAGGAAAAACGAGAGGCGAAACATGGGCGCAGTGTGGTGGGGTTTGGGAGCGGCGCAACTGCGGGGCGGATGCCACGCGGCAAGGGCGAGGGCCGGGCGCCACGAGACGGCGGAAGCGCCAAATTGCCAAAGGGCCCAAGCCGGAGCGGCCAAAGGAAGATTGCGTTGGTTGCTGGCCACCGACGGCACATCCTTTCGGTTGCCATCCGTCGCCGCGTCGGGCCGGATGGCGGGAGCTCGTCCGCACCTGTTTCGCATGAAGGCCTCCGCATTTTTTTCCCTGCCCCCGTCGCTGGCGCGTTTCGCGCCGTTTTTCCGGCCCGACGTCGCGCCGTGGGAGTGGCTGCCGCAGATTGCGCCGGCGCTTGCGTCGATCACAGAACCGGCCGGGACGACGCTCGTCCCGCCCGGCGTGCGGGTCGAGGGCAAGGTCTGGATTCACCCGACCGCGCAGTTGCCGGCGTACGCGACGATCCAAGGACCGGCCTGGATCGGGGCGAACGCGGACATCCGCCCGGGCGCCTTCATCCGGCCGAATACGATCGTCGGTGCGGGCTGCGTGCTGGGCAACGCGTGCGAGTTCAAGAACTGCCTGCTCATGGATGGCGTGCAAGTGCCGCATTTCAGCTACGTGGGGGACTCGATTTTGGGCAACGGGGCGCACTTTGGCGCCGGCGTGATCTGCTCGAACCTCCGCCTTGATCAGCAGCCGATTGTCGTCCGGGCCGAAGGCGCGGTCTACGAGACCGGGCTGCGCAAGTTCGGCGCGATCGTCGGCGACCGGGCCGAGGTCGGGTGCAACGCGGTCCTTAACCCCGGCACGGTCTTGGGCCGGCGGGCGCTGGTGACCCCGGCGATTCCGGTCAGCGGCTACATTCCGGCGGAGACCATCGCGCACGGCCGGCCGGCGATTCATTTGATCCCGCGGCGGGACTGAAAAACGTTCTCGTTCTCGGAATCGTTCTCCGTCTCTCTATCGGCTTTTCGCCAAATCACCGGTCACGAACCACGCATGCGCACACTCACGGGCATCCAACCTTCCGGCACGCTCCACATCGGCAATTTTTTTGGCGCGATGCGGCCGGCGATCGACGCGCAGTCCCGCGGCGAGTGTTTCTACTTCATCGCCGACTACCATTCGATGACGTCGCTGTTCGATCCGGCCGAGCGCCGCAAGAACACCCTCGCCGTCGCGCTCGACTGGCTCGCCTGCGGGCTGGACCCGAAGCACAGCGTGTTCTGGCGCCAGAGCGACGTGCCCGAGGTGGTGGAACTCTCCTGGATCATCGGCACGTTGACCCCGATGGGCCTGCTGGAGCGGGCGCACAGCTACAAGGACAAGACCGCGAAGGGCATCTCGCCGAACTTCGGGCTGTTTGCGTACCCGGTGCTGATGGCGGCGGACATTCTCCTCTACGATACGCACCGCGTGCCGGTTGGCCGCGACCAGAAGCAGCACCTGGAGATGACGCGCGACATCGCGATCAAGTTCAACCTGACCTACGGCGAGACCTTTGTGGTGCCGGAGTCGGAGATTCGCGAGGACATCGCCGTGATTCCCGGACTCGACGGCCAGAAGATGAGCAAGAGTTACGGTAATACGATCGACATCTTCGGCGACGAGAAGGCGACGCGGAAAAAGATCATGGGCATCGTCATGGACTCGCGCACCCCCGCCGAGCCGAAGCCTGATGCCGAGAAGAACCTCGCGATTCAGTTGCTGAAACTGTTCGCGCCGGCCGAGGTGGCGCTCGACTTCGAGCACCGCCTCCGCGCCGGCGGGCTCGGTTACGGGGACCTGAAGAAGGCGCTGTTCGAGTACTATTGGAATTATTTTGCCGCGCCCCGCGCGCGTCGGGCCGAGTTGGCCGCGAATCTGGACCATGTTAACGCCGTCCTTAAGGATGGCGCCGAGCGGGCCCGCGTGGTGGCCGATCAGGTCCTGGCCCGCACCCGCTTGGCCTGCGGGTTGCGATAATGGTCACTGTCCCGCTGGACCGGATACAGTACGCCGGTAGCCGCGTTTGAGCCGAAGGCGAAAACGTGGTTTCGAACCGGCCCTAGATGACCGTCACGGCCGGCAACTCCAGACGCGTAATCTCGTGCATGATCCGGTCACTGGCGATCTGGGCGCGGTCTTTGCCGGCCTTCGGCTCGTCGTAGAATGACGGCGGCAGCGCCCGGCCGAACACGACCGAGACCGGCGTGCCAAGGTTGAGTTTCCCGCCTTTGCCCCACGCTTCGAACGAGCCCATGATCCGCACCGGTACGACCGGCACCTGCGTCTTGCAGGCGATGAACCCGACGCCCGGCTTCGCCGGCTGGAATTGGCCGTTGGCCGTGCGCGTGCCTTCGGGAAACAGAATCAGGCCCCGCTCTTCCTTCAGCGCCTTCAGCACGCGCTTGATCGCGCTGACATCCTGCCCGCCGTCGCGGTCCACCGGAATGGCGCCGACCGCGTCGAGCCACCACGAAGCGAAGCCGCGTTTCCAAAGGGTCTTGCGGGCGAAGTAGGCGATCTGGCGCTCGACCTGGCTGCCGATGAGCGGCGGGTCGATGAAACTCGCGTGATTGGCCGCGAGCAGGAAGCCCCCGTGCGCGGGGATGTGGTCGAGACCGATGATTTGGCCGCGGAACGCGACTTCATGAATGACGCGGATCAGGTAATGGCACACGCCATACACCGGGTTCATCTCCAGCTGGGGGAAGGCTCGGCTCACGGGGCGAGCTTGGCGGCGATCAATTTTCCCATCACGTCGACCACCGCCGGCAGATCGAGGTGGGTCGAATCGATGGAAACCGCCCCGGCGGGGCAGGCGAGGGGGGCGGTCTTGCGCGAAGAGTCGAGGCGGTCCCGTTCGGCGATCGAGTCCTGCTGCCCCTCGTTGGCCCGGCGGCGGGCGCGCTCCTCCGGATCGGCGTGGAGGAAAAAGCGGAAGTCGGCGTCAGGGAAGATCACCGAGCCGATGTCGCGGCCCTCCATCACGAGTCCGCGAAACTGCTGCGCGCGGGCAACGTCGGCCTGGCCACGCTGGTAGGCGAGCAGCGCGGTGCGGACTTCGGGAATCGCCGCGAAATGGGAGACGTGGCCGTTGACCTCGCGGCTGCGGATCTCCTCTCCGGCGACCCGGCCGCCGATCTCCATCTGCGCGGAACGACCCTGCACCCGGGTGCCGAACGTGATCTCCGCCAGCGCGCGCCGCACGGCCTCCAAGTCGCCGGCGGGAATAGCGCGACGCAGCAGCTCGGCGGTAACCGCCCGGTAGAACGACCCGGTGTCCACGTGCAGCAAATGGAAGCGCTCGCTCAGGGTGCGCGAGGACGAGGACTTGCCGGACGCCGCACCGCCGTCGATGGCAACAATGATGAAGGGAGAGGAGGCCATCAGCGGGCCAACGATTTTTGGCGCAGCGTCTCCAGCAACTCAAAAAAGTGCGGAAATGTTTTCGCGCAGCACGCCGGGTTGCGAAGCGTGAGCCACGGGCGGCCGTCGCCGTGCAGGTCGTGGCAGCCGAGAATCCCGAAACTCATCGCGAAACGATGGTCGTGGTACGTCTCGATCGTCTCGCCGGACCGGAGCGGCTGCGGGTGGATTTCCAGCGCATCCTCGGTCTCGATCACCCGTTGACCGAGCCGGGTCAGCTCCTTCGCCATGCCCGCCACGCGGTCGGTCTCCTGCTTGCGCGTGTGGGCGATACCGGTGATCCGCGTCGGGCCCTGGAGCAGCGGGGTGAGTGCGGCGAGGGTCAGGAACGTGTCCGAGATCGCCTTGAAATTGCGCTCGGCCAGACCTGCGCGCGTGCCGCCGCGCGGAAATGAAACCTCCAGGCCTCCCGTGGTGCGTTGCACCGCACCGCCGACGGCGCGCACGACGTCCGCAAACTCCGTGTCGCCCTGCAGCCCGCACTGCGCGTCCTGCGCGCCGGGCAGCGCGAGCCGGCCGCCGGTCACGAGCGGCAAGGCCAGAAAGTAGCTTGCGGCCGACGCATCGGGTTCGATCGCGTAGGTGCCGCCGGGGCGTTGATAGGGGTTGGCGCGGGCGGAGATGACAAACGACTGGGCGTCGCGGCGCGTCACGAGCGAACGCTGATCAGGCGTGAAGGCCTGCATCACCTGCGCCGTCATGTCGACGTACGACCAGCGCACGCTGCCGCGGAGTGTGACGTGGACGTCGCCGCGGGCGAGCGGGGCGACCATGAGCAGGGCGGACAGCAACTGACTGCTTTCGCTGGCGTCGAGTTCGACCTGGCCGCCGGCGAGCCCGCGGGCGTGGACCTCCAGCGGGAAAAATCCTTCGACGCCCGGGCAGCGGATGTCGGCGCCGAGTGCGCGCAGGGCGTCGAGCAACGGTTTCATCGGCCGCTTGCGCATCTGCGGCACGCCGTCGAGGCGGTAGACCCCGCGGGGCGCGGCGGCGCACAGCGCGGTGAGAAAACGGGCGGCGGTGCCGGCGAGGCCGACCCACAGGTCTGCTTCGGCGACGGGAAACTCCCCGCCGCGACCTTCGACGCGGATGGTTTGGGCGGCGGCGTTTTCCTCGACGTGGAAGCCGAGTTTTCGCAGCGCCGCGCCCATGAGTTGCGTGTCCTCGCTGAACAGGGCGCCGGTGAGCGTGACCGCGCCGTTGCTCAACGCCGCGAGCGGAAGGGCGCGGTTGGTCAGGCTCTTGGAGCCGGGCAACGCCGCCTCGCCGCGCACGGGATGCGTGAACGGCGTGACGGTCAGAAGGTCGGGCAGCGGCATGGAGACGCGAGGGTCACGAAGAGCGGGGCGCGCGCCAAGGAGTTTTTGGCGGGTGGAGCGGGTGGCCGCGCCGGGCTGACGGTGCGCACGGGCCCGCCGCGGGCATCGGGTTTCGCCGGTGGTGGTTTCACCGGCCTACGCCTTCGGCCAGGCGAGGGGGACGCCGGCGGCGACGAGTTGCTTTTGAAAATCCTCCAGCAGGCCGGCTTTCGCGCGCACGGCGCGGGGCGGTTCCTTGCGCGCGGCGCAGAACGCGGCGAGTTCGCCGACGGATTCGCCGATGTTCCACTCGACGGGATGCAGGCGATAGCAGCCGTTGGTGAGGTGGGTCGTACCGATGTTTTTGGAGGCGGGCAGCAGGTTCTCGATGCGTTTCGGCAGCAGGGTGCCGAGCGGGATCTGGAACGGACGCGTCTGGAAATCGATGTAGTTGTCGCCGCCGCTGCTCGGGTGCAGGTCGATGTTGTAGCTGCCGATGCCGACGGAATCGGCGAACGGCGTCGCGGTGGCTTCAGCCGCCGCCTTCAGGCCGAGCTGCTGGGCCCGCGCCTCGGCGCCGACGTGCAGCTCCGTCACGGTGAACTCCGCGCGGATGCGGCGGCTCTCGCGGATGTAAGGGCACTTGGCGAGACCGTCCTCGGTGCCGACGAGATCGGGGCGGAGGCGCAGGCCCTTCCAGCCCGTGCCGCCGTCGGGCCGCGGACCTGCGGTCTGCAACCAATAGAGCCACGACAGGCTGAGCTGCTTGCCGCCCTCGAGGTGCTGCGCGGCTTCGGCGGCGGGCACGTCGTAGAGGTTGCCGAGCATGTAGTCGTTCTGCGGCCAGTTCACCAAGGTGATGTTGCCGGCGTAGGTGCCCGGCGCGAAATGGGCGCGCTCCGCGATCTGCCGGTAGTGGAAGAGTCCCGTGCCCTTCGCCGGATCGAAGCCCATGTTGAACGGCTGGAGCGTGCGCGGCTGCGAATAGAACAGACTGAGCAGCTTGCCCGACCAGGCCGGTGTCAGGGGCGGAACGTGGTCGCGCCAGAAGCTATAATCGCGCGGCCGGTTGATGACGTGGTCCTCGCCGGCGAGGTAGTCCATCGCGAAGCAGCAGGTGAAGGCCTGGTGGTTGTGCGGCTGCGCGACCTCCTTGGCGCGCGGTTCGCCGGTCTCGCTCCGCGCCTCGGCGCCGGTGACGTACTCGGTGCCGGTGAGCGGCAACAGTTCGCCGGTTTCGGTGGCGTCGACAAAGAGCGGGGCGCGCAGCACGGACGCATGGCCGGTATCGAGGTTGCGGATGCGCACGGCCCCGACCCGATCGCCGTCGACGTCGGCGGCGGTGGCCTGATGGCGCCGCAGGATTTCGACGCGGCGGCTCGCCACGAAGGGGGCGAACATCTCCTCCAGCGCGGCGAGGGCGATGCGTGGCTCGTGGCACAACTTGGACACCCCGCCGCCGCCGGGGTTCAGCTTCGGGTTGGCGCGGGCCTTTGCGGTGAGCGGGAAATTGCGCGCGTAGTAGTCGCGGATGCGTTGCCGCAGTTCCAAATAGCTGCGCGTGCCGCCGACGGTTTCGATCAGGGCATTTTCATCGGGCGGCACGGCCTGCGCGGTGAGTTGTCCGCCGATCCAGTCGGTCTCCTCGGTGAGGATGACGTGCAGGCCGCGCTTTGCCGCCGCCAGCGCCGCGGCGCAGCCGCCGAGGCCGCCGCCGATGACGACGAGGTCGGCCGTGCGCTCCTTCGCAGGCGGAGCGGACTTCGCCGAGCCGGTTGCCGGCGACTGCGCGCGGGCGAGGGCAGGCAGGGCAAGGGCCGCAGGGATCCCGAGGGCGGCGTGTTTAAGGAAGGAGCGGCGCGAGGCGGGGGAAGGCATGGGGCGGTGGACGGGAGTTCAGCCCAGCGCACTCCCGCGGCGCAAGCGTAGGCAGCGAGGCGGAAGGCGCCGTCCCCAGCGCTTTGGGGCTAGGGACGGCGACGGGTTGGACCCGATGTCCGCATCGGGTCAGGAACGTTAACAGCCCGATGGAGAGTCGGCCCACCGGTGGGCGGGGGCTTAGTACGTGCCCTTGAGGGCGAACGTCCACGACACGCCGACGATTTCATGGCGGGTCATGGCGGTGGGGCCGGTGACGAAGCGCTGCATGTTGATGTACGGGGTATTCAGGAGGTTTCGCGCGCTGACCGAGAGGCTGTAGGTGTTGTTCAACCGCCAGCCGCCGCCGGCGTCGAGGTTGGTCCGGTGCCGGCGGTAGGTGGTGCCGGCGACGTTGGTGTTCACGTCGTCGGACCAGTTCCAGTTGGTGTAAACATTCAGCTTGTTCAGCGAATAGTTCAGGCCGCCGCTGGCGAGGTGCGGGGTCAAGTTGGCGCGCGCAATCTCGGCGTAGAGCCGCGTGTAGCTGCCGCGGACGGAGAGGCGTTTGAAGAGGTTGCCGAGGAACGCGAGGCTCTGGTTGTACTCGAGTTCCATGCTGCGGATTTTGACGCGCTCGGTGCCGTTGCTGGTGGTGATGAACTCGTAGTTCTGCAGTTCATCGTTCACGGTATAACCGAATTCCTGCGCGGTGAGACGGTCGGTGATGAAGATATCCTTCACCCTTCGCTCGGTGAAAGTGGCGGCGAGCTGGCCGACGGGCTCGAAGTAATACGCGAGGCGGGCGGCGTAGTTTTCGGAGGTTTCCGGCTTCAGGCTCGGGTTGGGGCTGGTGACGGTGAGGGCGCTTTCGTTGATCGTCCAGACGCCGGCGACGTTGACGTAAGAGGGCCGGCGGATCGTGGCGCTGTAGCCGAGGTGCAGGTCGAGGTTGCGCGCGAGATTGAGTTTGGCCGAGGCGCTCGGGAAGAAGTTGTCGTACTGCCCGTCCCGCTTCACCCGCGGCTGCGAGAGGAACTGGTATTGAAGGCCGGGGATGGTGGTGGCGATGCCGTTGGCCCCGACGGGGAAACCGGCGGCGCGCACTTCGGTCGGGGTGCGGGTGTCGGCCTCGCTGGCCTCGGTCTGGGTGTCTTCCCAGCGCAGGCCGGCGCGGAAGGTGAGGTGCTTGTAACTCGTGGTGCCCATGAGGAACCCGGAATCAATCCGCTCGTAGTAACGACGGCGGCGGGCGACGTAGGACTGGTAGAAATTATCGGCGTTGGTGCCCCAGTTCTGGCGAAAATCAGCCGGGTTGCTACGGTAGAGGTCGCCGATGGCGCGGAGGTTCGGCATGAACACGGTGGCGCCGGAACTGGACGAGGTGCTGCCGTCGACCATTCCCAGGGAGTATTCCCACGGGGAGCGGAAGTTGGCCCAAGCGCCAGTCGGGGTGAGCACGCCGCCGGGGGCGTAGTCGAAGCGCTTGGCGAGTTGGTCGTCCTCGAATTTCTGGATCTGTTGGCGGGTCTTATAGCCGGTCTTCCAGGTTACGGGGAGGATCTTGGCGGTCTTGAGCGTGCCGATCACTTCGCCGCTGAACAGGACCGTGCGGCCGAAGCGACCGTCGTTGGCGGTGATCGTGGGGTTGGTGAAGCTCGAGCCGCGGGAAATGTCGGGGCCGGCGACCTGGGTGAAGTTCCAGTCGGTGGACATCAGCGAGGTGCGGTGGGCGGTGAAGGTGACGCCGCTGGCGGTGGGGCTGTTTGTATCGCGAATGGAGTTACGCCGGCCGAGCGGATCGTACCAGCTGGTCGAGTCGGAGTAGGCGAACCGGCCCTCGAGCTCGAAGTTGCCGCGCTTGTAGGCGAAGCGCGGCAGCACGGTGAACGTCTCGCCCATCTTGGAGACGGCGACGGGATTGACCTGAACGCTGCCGTTGCTGGCGGAGGTGAAGTTGAGGAGCGGATCGTTGCCGGTGACGAGCGACCGGGTGTTGGTCGTCGAGCTGAAGATCGCCGTGCGCTGCGGCGTCCAGAGGTCGGCGTAGTTGTAAACCACGCCAAGGCCGACGTTGAGATCGCGGCTGATCTTGTAATCGGTGGTGAGGGTGGTGGCGAAGCGCTTGTTGAAGCGCGGGGCCCACTGGAAGTTCAGGGTGACCGGCACCAGCGGACGCTGGTCCGTGGCGCTGACCGCGACGCTGTAAGACTGCGACGTGACGAGGGCCTCCTGATAGACGTTGGACTCGCTGATGTTGAGGACGATGCCGAGACGCTTATCGAGGAAGACGTCGGAGTATTCAAAAATCCCGCCGGGGCGGATCTTCCGGGTGGGCCGGTCCTCGTCGGGCCCGAGGGTGGAGCCGAAGTGCATGCCCTCGGAGTGGGCCTCGACGTTGGCCTGCCACGAGACGCGGCGGCCGGCGCGGTCGAAGGCGCGCTTGGTGCGCAGGTTGATCGTGCCGGCGGGTGCGTTCGCGTCCATGTCGGCGCTGATCGTCTTCGAGACCTCGATCGATTCCATGCTGTTGAGCGAAGCCATTTCCATCGTGAACGAGCGGGCGGCGCCGGAGCCGCTGTTGTTGGCGTCGACGCTCGCCAGGGCGATGCCATCCATGGTGACGCCGGTGTACTCGGAGCCGAGGCCGCCGAGGCGCACCGTGCGGACCTCGCCGTAGAAGAGGTCGAGTTCGACGCCGGGCAGGTGCTTCAGGAATTCGCCGACGTTACCCTCGGCGTTGTCCCCGAAGGAGTCGGAGGCGACGGTGTTGGTGATGTTCATCGACCGCCGCTGGTCCATGATCGCCTTGGCGGAACCCTCGCGCTCGGTGGAGACGACGAATTGGTCGAGCTTGATGGTGGTGCCGGCCTCCTTGTCGGTGAGGAGGGTGCTGACGAGATTGAAGTCCTGGGTGACGGTGGCGCCGGCGCCGACGGTGACCGTGGCCGTGGTCGAGCGATAGCCGGTGTAGGTGACCACCAGCGTAACCTTGCCGGCGGGCACGGGCCCGAGGCGGTATTCGCCGCCGTCCTCGGAGGTCGTGGTGACTTCACCCTCGACGCTGCGGATCTGGGCGTTGCGGACGTAGGCTCCGGTATTCGGATTGAACACGCGACCGGTGATCGTACCGGTGGCGGTCTGGGCGTGGGCCGGCCAGAGGGCGAGCCAGATGACACTGGCGAGGGTGAGGAGGGTTTTGCGGTTCATGGGTAGGTTGGACGGGCGGAGTTGGGGAGCCGGCGAATATCAATTCGCGTCGGGAGTTCAGCGGAGGTGCGAGGTCAACCTCGCACGCGGTTTCGGTCAAGCCGCGGTTCGGATCCGCCCTCTGGCGTCACGGGAAAAGCCTTGTGAGCGATGCCCGGACTTCCACTCTCGCACCGGCGCGCTGCAACCCTCGGTTGTGTCGGCGCTTCAACCCCTATGCTGTCTCTTCCGGCCCCGGCTGGCCCCGCTCGGACCTTGTCCCGCGCGACCCTGCGTTCGGTCCTCTTTTTCCATGCAAACCTCACCCCTAACTGAAATCATCCCGGGTCGTTTCCGGCGCGTCGTCGCGTTGGCATTCACCCTCCTGTTCGCCCACCTGTCCGGTCTCACGGTAGTCGCCGCCGACACCGGAATGGTGTCCGGTGCGGTCAGTAATCTTGTGACCGGTAATCTGCTCGAAGGCGCCAAGGTGGACATTCCATCGCTGGGGCTGAGTGCCTATGTCGACCACACCGGTAGCTTCGTGCTCAGCGGCGTGCCGGCCGGCACCCACGAGGTGGTCGTGTCCTACATCGGGCTCGATAGCCAGCGCCGGCAAGTAGTGGTCGCCGCCGGCCAGCGCGCGCAGCAGAACTTCGATCTCACCACGGGCATCTACAAGCTCGACGCCTTCAAAGTGACCGGCGAACGCGAGGGCGGGGCGGCTGCGATCACCGCGCAGCGCAACGCCGAAAACCTCAAGAACATCGCCGCGACCGATTCGTTCGGCAACCTGCCCAACCTGAACGCGGGCGAGGTCGCGATCCGCCTGCCGGGCATCTATGGTGAGCTCGACGCCGGCGGCAACCTCTCGGGCTTCACGGTCCGCGGCATGACGTCCGGCCTGAACTCCGTCACGATGGACGGCGCGCTGCTCACCGGCCAGGGTGGTGCGGGTCGGTCGATTTTTGTGAACAACATCACCGGTGCGATGTTCGGCGAGATTGAGCTCATCAAGGGCCATACGCCGGATAAGGGCGCCGACTCCCTCGGCGGCACGATCAACTTCAAGAGCCGTTCTCCGCTCTCGATGCGCGACAAGCGCCGCTTCAACTACACGTTCACCGCGCGGATCGCGCCCTCGTTCACCCAGCAGATTCCGATGCGCGAGGACCGCCGCGAGCACGGGCTCGCGAGCCTTGGCTACCAGGAGGTGTTCGATGCCTTTGGCGGCAGCCGCAACCTCGGCGTGGACGTCAGTATTTTCGACAGCGAGACCGCCCTTGGCTGGTTCACCTCGCAGCGCGACTTCCAGAACACGACCACCACGCCGGCCTTCGTCTGGGACTACCGCACCGGTGACGTCTACAATCACCGCCGGCAAAAGAACGTGACCGCCAAGGTGGACTACCGCCTGACCGCGGCGACGAAGTTGACCTTCCTCGCCTCGTACATCGACCACTCGGAAATTTTCCGCCGCCAGTACGACACCCGCGCTTACACCGGGAGCCAGAATCAGGCGACCGTGCCGAGCGCGACGACGAGTATCGTCCCGGGCTTCACCGACCGCGTCACCACCGTGCGGGCCGTGGCCACCTCCACCATCGACATCACGATGACGGGCCCGAACAACTTCTTCAACCGGCTGCGTCGCGCCGATGTCGGCGCCGAGCACAAGTGGGGGCCGTGGCAGATCGAGTACAACGCCCGCTACACCCAAACGCATATCAACATCGGCAACGGCGAGGGCGGGGTGCTGGTCAACCGGATCACCAACGTCGGCTGGATTCTGGATCGCTCGGAATCGGATCTCTTCCCGAAGTTTATCCAGAACGGCGGGCCGGACTTCACCAACCCCGCGAACTACCGGCCGGCCGCGGCCAACGCCCTGACGAACGGAAACAACACGCAGCTCCACGAAGTGTCCGAGCTGCGGGGCGATGTTCGTTATGCGGTGCCGGTGACGTTCCCGCTCGCATTGAAGACGGGCTTCAACTGGCGCGAGCAGGTGATCGGGGCCACGAGCGCGTCCCGGCGGTGGAACTACACCGGTACCACCGCGCTGCCTTCCGACCCGGCGATTTTGCTGATGGATGAAGTGAAGACCGGCCGGAATCTCCCGCAGTGGGAGGCGTCGCATTTCATCCGCGCCCGCGAGATCATCGACCCGGCGATCTGGCGCGAGGACCTTTATTTCCGCGAGCAGACGAAGTACACCGGCTTCAGCGACGTGACCGAGACCGTGACCGCCGCCTATGCGATGGCGCAGGGCAAACTCGGCCGCGACGGCTGGCTCGCCCGCACCGGCTTTCTCGGCGGCGTGCGCGCGGAGAAGACCGAGAACGAGGCCACCGGTTGGGTGCGCGCGCGCGTGTTGAGCTCCGCGGCGCAGCAGACCGCGGATCCGGTCGGGTCCGTGACCCGCGATTATGCCGGCAACCGGCGGACCGTGGACGGCAGCTACACGAAGCCGTTCCCGAGCATCCACGCGTTTCACGACATCACGCCGAACCTCAAGACGCGTTTGAGTTGGTCGACGAGCTTCGGCCGGCCGTCGTTCACCAGCATGGCGCCGAACGAGACGCCCAACGAGACCAACCAGTCGCTCACCGTGAACAATCCTTCGCTGCTGCCGCAGACTTCACGCAACTGGGACGCCTCGCTCGAATATTACTTCGAGCCGGTCGGCAATCTTTCGGTCGGCTGGTTCCACAAGACCATCCGCGACTACATCGTGTCCGGCATCAGCTCGGGCACCATCGGGACCGGCCCCGGCAATGGCTACAACGGCGAGTATCCGGGCTGGACGATTTTGACGTCGGCCAACGCCGGCACCGCGATCGTGCAGGGCTGGGAGTTCAGTTACCAGCAGCAGTTCACGTTCCTGCCCGGTCTGCTCAAGGGGCTCAGCGGCATGGTCAATTACACCGTGCTCGATACCCACGGCAATTTCGGCGGCACCGGCACGTTGACGAGCGGACAGGTTGCGGGCTTCGTGCCGCGCACCGCCAACGCCAGCCTGTCGTGGCGCTACGGCGGCTTCAGCACGCGCGTGCTCATGAACTACGCGAGCACGTTCCTGACGAGCTACACCGCCACCTCTCTCGGGCGGAACCTCTATCGGATGGAGCGTAACCTCATCAACCTGGGCTTCTCCTATCAGGTGCGGCCGAGTGTGAACCTCACGCTCGATATCGATAACCTCACCAACGTTCCGCAAAAGCGCTACCGCGGGATTCCGGATCAGGTCGAGTACTTCAACTACCCGGGCACGACGATCACCGTCGGCGTCAACGGCCGGTTCTAGAACCGATCAAGTATTCTCGCCGCTGCGTTTGAGCTGGAGCCGAAAACATGGCCACGCCTGTCGGCCACGTGGTTCTCCGCTCCAAACGCGGCGACGATTTTTCTGAAACCGCTGCGGGCTTCGGCCGCGGGGGCGGGCCCGATGTCCCGTTAAGGTCCGCTGCGAGCATCGGGCTCCAACGAATGGGCTCTGGTCGCGTGCCTGGTGCAACTTTGCCCCGCGACATTTTTCCGTTTCGCGCGTAGGCTTCGGTCTCTTCCTGTGAAACCACTTCTGTGTCCGCTCTTCCCGCTTGCCGCGATGGCCGTGTTGCTCCTCGGCGGCTGCTTGGCGCCGGCCCCGGGCCTGCGGGAGTTGCGGCGCGCCGCGCCGGAGATGCCGCGGGTTGATCCGGCGTTGGCGCCCGCGGTCCGGCAACTTTCCGAGGCCGAGGTGCAGCGCGCCGCCGTGGCCTTGGTGAAGTCGGGCCGCGTGCGGGCGGCGGTCCGCGCGATCGACGAAGCGGAGGAGAGCGTTTCGCGGCAACGCTTGCGGCTCGCGGTGACGGGGGAAGTCGCGGTCGAGGCTCCGGCGCTGGCCGGGACCTTTGCGCTCGCACTTGCGCCGGGGCCCACCCAGCAGGCCTGCATCGAGACGCTGGTCCGGGCGTGGTGGCCGCGTGATCGGGTCGCGTTGCGCTCTTGGGCGCTGGGGCTGCCCGGCGAGCCCGCGGCGACGGCCGCGCGACAGGCCTGGGTTAATTTGCTTACGCCCGCCGACCTGCCGGCGTTTTGTGCGGAGCTGTCTAGCGGGTCGCGTGGTCCGGGTGCGGATGAAACGCTCGCGCTGGCGGTGGCGACGTGGGCGGGCCGCGCCGCGCCGGATGCCGTCGCGTGGGTGCGGGGTTTGCCGGCTGGTCAATTGCAGGGTCGCCTCACCTCGAGCGCGTTGTTTGCGGTCGCGCAACGGGAGCCGGTGCAGGCGCTGGCGTGGGTTTCGGCTTTGCCGGAGGGGCGCGAGCGTTGGCTGCTGTACACGGCGATTGCGCAGACTTGGGTCGCGGTGGATCCCACGGCCGCGCTCGCGTGGGCCAACCGCCTGGCGCCGGAAGCCGGACGCGAGGCGGCGTTGGCCGGCATTGATACCGGCTTCGGCGTGCCCGGTGCCCGACGGCTGGCGGCGGAGCCGGTCGGGTCCGCGCGCGGCAGCGGCGGCCGATTGGCGGACCGGCGGGACTGGCCGGAATTGCAGTCGCCCGAATTCTCCGCCTGGGTGGCGGTGCAGCCGGCGGGAATGTCCCGTGACGAAGCCGTAATGGAATTTGTCCGACAGCGGGTGAACGGCTCCGGCGGCGACGTCGGCGCGTGGATCACGTCGCTGCCGGGTGGGCCGACCCGGGAACGCGCGCTGGAGGTTTATGTGGACAGCCTGATGCCGCGCGCTCCCGCCGCGGTGGCGGAGTGGTTGCGGACGCTGCCGGTCGCGGAGGGTCGCGATCGGCTGGTCGAGCGGTTGGCGCAACGTTGGCTGCTCTTGAACCCCGGCGCCGCCGAGGCGTGGTTGCGCGGGACCAACCTCCCGCCCGAGCGTCAGGAATGGCTCCTCCGTCAGGCCGGCCGCTAGCGCGGATCAGGTAGCCGCGTTTGAGCCTCCGGCGAAAACGTGGTTGCGTCTGAGGACCCCGTGGTCGCTGGGCTCCAACGCGGCGACCCTATTTCAGGAAACGCGATCGTCATCCGTCGCAGCGCAGGCATCGGGCCTGCTGCCGGAGCGGGAGAAGGGGGCGGCCGGTGAAAGCCTGGCGTCCTGCGGCGTGTTCGATCCCGGAGCGCTCGGGCCGGGTTACGACCGGTGCGACGGCGTCTCCGCGGGGAGCAACGCACCCCTTGACGAGTTCGCGGTCCGCGTGCCAGCGTCCGCGTTTTTAGAAATTCGTCTCCTCGCGACATGCCCAAGAAGAAAGGTCCCAAGTCTCCCCTTCAACCCGAGTTGCCGCTGGACGCCGGCTCCCCGCCCGAGGTGCAGGCCACGGCTCCGGTTCCGCCCGAGTCCATGCCGGCGCCGGTCGTGGTCGACCCGGCACTGGTCGTTCCGCCGGCTCCGCCGCCTCCCCGCGTGGGCAAGGTGCAGGACGAGGACGCCCCGCTTGCGAACCACTACCGCAACTGGTTTTTGGAGTACGCCAGCTATGTGATTTTGGACCGCGCGGTGCCTCACCTCGATGACGGGCTGAAGCCGGTGCAGCGCCGGATTCTCCATACGTTGTGGGATATGGATGACGGCCGCTTTCACAAGGTGGCCAACGTCGTCGGTCGCACGATGTCGCTTCATCCGCACGGCGACGCGTCGATCGGCGCCGCGCTCGTGGCGATCGGCCAGCGGGCCTTCCTGATCGAGCCGCAGGGAAATTTCGGCAACACGCTCACGGGGGACGATGCGGCGGCGCCGCGTTACATCGAGGCGCGCCTGACCCACTTCGCCAAAGACGTCCTCTTCAATCCGAAGACGACCTCGTGGCAGATGAGTTACGACGGTCGCGCCCGCGAGCCCGTCACGTTGCCCGCGAAGTTTCCGATCGTCCTCCTCGACGGCGCGGAGGGCATCGCCGTCGGTCTTTCGACCAAAATCCTGCCGCACAATTTCAACGATCTCTGTCGGGCGGCGATCAACCACCTTCAGGGGAAAAACTTCCGGATCGTCCCCGATTTTCCGTCGGGCGGCATCGCGGACTTCGCGGAGTACAACGACGGCGAGCGCGGCGGCCGGGTGAAGGTCCGCGCCAAGATCGAGCAGCGTTCCAAGTATCTCCTTGCGGTTACCGAGCTGCCCTACGGGACGACGACCGAGACGCTGATCGAGTCGATTCTCGCCGCCAACGCGAAGGGCAAGATCAAGGTCCGCCATGTCGACGACAACACCGCCGACCAGGTCGAGATCCTGATTCACCTCCCGCAGGGGGCCGACCCGGAACAGGTGATCCAGCAGCTCTATGTGTTCACGGGCTGTCAGCAGAACCTCGCGCCCGCGGCCTGTGTGATCGTGACCGACGAGAAATCGGGCGACGACCGTCCGGAATTCCTCGGGGTACGGGAGATTCTCAAACGTTCCGTCGACCGGACCAAGGCGCTGCTCAAGCGCGAGCTCGAGATCAAGCTCGAGGAGCTCGAGCAGCAGTGGCATTGGGATTCCCTGGAACGCATTTTCATCGAGGAACGCATTTACCGCCGGATCGAGAAGTCGAAGACATGGGAAAGCGTGATCGAGGAGATCCGCGAAGGGTTGAAGCCGTTCCTCGCGCAACTGCGCCGCGGGGTGACCGACGATGACATCGCGCGCCTGACCGAGATTCGGATCAAGCGCATCTCGGCCTACAACCGCTTCCACGCCGACGAGGCGATCCGGAAGATCGAGGACGGCATCAAGGAGACGAAGACGAACCTGAAGAACCTCACGGCCTTCGCGATCGCCTGGTTCGAGATGCTGCAGGAAAAATACGGCAAGGGACGCAAGCGCCGCACCAGCTACGACGAAATCGAGCAAATTGATGCGTCGGAGGTCGTCTCGGCCAACCAGCGCCTCTACGTCAACCGCGAGGATGGCTTTATCGGTCTCAACTGGCGCCAACACGAGTTCGTGCAGGAGTGCACGATCCTGGACAGCGCGCTTACGCTCATGCTCGACGGTTCGCTCAAGGTGGCGAAGGTGGCCGACAAGGTTTTCATGGGGCGCGACATCATCCACTGCGCGGTTTTCCCGAAAGACGGCGACCCGAACTTTTATACGATGGTTTATCAGGACAAGGAGTCCGGCAAGGCCTACGCGAAACGGTTCCAGATCGGGGGCCTGTCGCGCGACAAGCTCTACCCGCTGGTGCCGAGCGAAGGCTCCAAGGTGGTCTACCTCGACGTCGCCAAGACGGAAAAGGAGATGCCGAAAAAGCTGATGATCTTCATCGACGGGCGCAGCGGTGCCCGGGTGCGCGAGTTTGAGTTCGACCTCACGACGGTGCCCGTCAGCACGCGCACCGCCAAAGGCGTCACCGTCTCGAAATGGCCGGTGAAGGAAGTGAAGCGCGCGCCCTCGGCGCAGCGGTAAGCCGGGGCCTCGGCCCGCCGGCCGGTCCTGCCACGGACCGGCGCGGGCGGAGTCACTCGCTCAATTGACCGGTCAGCAGGGTGGACGTCGGGGACTCGGGTAGCCCCTTGAGTCGGCGCTCCACCAGATTGGCCAGGAGGTCGACCGCCGCGGCGCCGATGGCGCCCGGACGTTCATCGATGCCGGCGACTCCGCTGGCGCCTCCGCCCGGCAGACTGGTGAGAACGAAGGGCGGAGAACCGCCCAGCCGACGACCCAGGATTCGCGCGCACTCGCGGGCCGAGCCGAGTTCATGCGTGATGATTACGTCGGGGCGGTGGCGCGTGTGCCACGAGCGCAACGCGGCGGTGAAATCTCCCCGAGTCACGAGTGGCGGGATGGGGGAGGGGGCCTCGTTCAGGCCGTGCCAGGTAACGGCGGCGGTGAAACCGTGCGCGCTGCGCAGATCGTGATCCGCGGGAATCACCAGCCCGATGCGCCGGTGTCCGCGCGCCGCCAGCGTGCGGCAGAGCAGCAGGGTGTTCGCGAAATGATGCGGGATCACGCGCGGCACGGCCGGGCCGGTGATGCTCGCCGAGGCGGCGACCGTTGAAAACTCCCGCCAGTCGAGCACCTCGGACAGGTCCGAAGGCGACCGCAACGGCAACAGCAACAACCCTTCCACGCCGCGGCTGCGCAACATGCGCTGCAAGCCGGCGCGGCCGTCGGGCTCGGCCGGCAGCGGCATGACTTCGAAGCCATAGCCCCGGGCCGATGCCTGAAGCTGGGCGCCTTCGATCAGCGCGCGGGTGTAGGCCTCGCGTTCGTCCGGCCGCCGGTTCGTGAGGCCCACCAGCACGCTTTGGAACCGCCCGGCCCGTCGCGCCCGCAGGTGGTGCATGAGCTTCGTGATCTGCGGGTCGGGCCGGTATCCGAGTTCGGCGGCGAGTTGCGCAATTCGCCGCCGGGTCGCCTCGGCGATCCGCCCGCGGCCGCCCCGCGCGCGGGAGACCGTCATCTGGCTCACCCCGGCCGCCGCGGCGACCTGGCGCAGGGTGGCGCCGGTTTTTTTCTCGGGGCGGGGTACACGTTTCACGGGCCGATGCGTTACAGTAACGCAAGAAAGGTGTCGAAGCCAAAGCCCCCCGGCCTTTCGCTGCCAGAACGGTAGGGACGTCTGTCGCGTTTCCGCCGGTCGCCACCCCTCCACCGCGTACGGCATGTCGCCGTCGCCCTCTTTTCCCTATGACCTCGTCCTTCCGTTTCACCTCGATCCTGCGGGTTCCTCCCGTCGCCGTACTCTTGCTGCTGGCCGCCCCGCTCGGGGCTCAGGTGGCCCCGGCCCCGGCTGCCGTTACCGCGGATGCCTCGGTGCTCAAGCTTTCGCCATTCGAGGTCAACACCAGCCGCGACGAGGGCTTTGTCGCCACGAGTGCGCTCGCCGGCGGGCGGCTCAATACGGCGCTCAAGGACACGCCGGTCGCCTACTCGGTGCTGACCAAGGAATTCCTCGACGCCTTTAACATCACCGACCTCACGCAGGCGATGGAGTGGTCGGTGAACACGACCTACAACCCGGGGAATAACGTTGACCAGGGCTTCGGCTTTTCGCCCGCGCTGAACATCACGATCCGCGGCGCGGCTCCCGGCGAGTCGAACTACCCGATGCGGAATTTTTTCCCGTTCAACCACAACACCGACAGCTACGCGCTCGACCGCTTTGACTTCGCCCGCGGACCCAACGCGATTCTCTTCGGCGCCGCCCAATTCGGCGGCACCCCGACCGCAGTCACCAAGCAGGCGCTGACCGGCCGGACGATCCGTCAGGCGCAGTTGCAGTTCGGCTCCTGGAATAAACTCCGCGCGACCGTGGATGTGAACGAGCCGATCAGCCCCAAGGCCGCGGTGCGCGTCGCGGCGATGTGGGACAGCGGCGACACCTGGCGCGACAACGAATGGCGCAAGAAAAAGGCCATCTTCCTGACGGGCACCTACCGGCTCACCCCGGCCACGACCTTGCGCGCCGAGGGCGAGTACGCGGAGTCGTCGCAGAAGACCTTCCCCACTTTTCTCACCGACCAGGTCTCGGCCTGGGACGGCAAAACGACCTACGGCGGCGCCATCTTGCCGGCCAACGCTCCGACGGCCGCGCAGCAGGCTGCGTCCGGCGTCGCCTACGGCACCAACAACGCCAACCCCGCCTTCGCCCCGCTCTGGGTTTACGACCCGACCGCGTTCGGCTCCGCCGACGTACAGAATTTTGCCAACGTGCTCCGCACGAAGGGCGCTGCCGGCAACGGCACTGCCGCCAACCGCAATCTCATCGGCGGCAAGGTCATCACCAGCGCGAGCGTCAGTTTCGCCGG
Organism: uncultured Opitutia bacterium; assembly: GCA_903820035.1. Lineage (GTDB taxonomy): Bacteria > Verrucomicrobiota > Verrucomicrobiia > Opitutales > Opitutaceae > ER46. The sequence goes on along the minus strand of CAIJFT010000066.1, from coordinate 16,341 downwards.
CCAGCCGATGCTCGATGGCTTTGAAGTGCCGGACGGCCGCTACGACGCGGTTCTCGCGGGTTCGCCCGGCTTCCGGATTCCGCAGCCGTCGACGACGAATCTGTGGACCAGTAAGAAGCCCACGCTCGCGCAGGTCGCCAAGGACGTCTCGCTCACCTTGAACCATCAGATCGGCGAGTCGCTCTTCTTCGAAGTCGCCGGCGACACCAACAAGGTCCGCATCGACGGTAACAACGCCATCAACCGCGGTGCCAACACCGTTTACATCGACATCACGCAGACGCTTCCCAATGGCGCGCCGAATCCGAACTTCCGCCAGCCCTACACCGAATTCTGGAGCTACCAAAACCTCCGCAACTACGAGCTGAGCAGCGCCCGCGCTTCCGCCGCCTATATCAAGGAGACCGGCATCGGTCGCTTCCAGTTCGCCCTCGGCGGCGGCGCTAACTACCAGCTGCAGGCCAAGCGCAGCTACTTGTATCTGCTGCCACTGCAGAGCATCGGTCCCGATGCGCGCTATTGGTCGCAGTCGCAGACGAGTGCCGCGCTGTGGCACCGGCTCTATTTTAACCAGGGTGGCCGTGACTTTTACCGCACCGACCAGGGCCCGATGACCCTGCGCAATCCCGACGGCACCACGGCGATCGTCACGCCCCAGCACGTGCTCGATGCGACCCGCAAGGACAACAGCGCGGACAACATCACGAAGTTTAAGCACGTCATGGCGGCCGCCAATATGAGCCTGTTCAAAAACCGCCTCGTGCTGATCGGTGCGGTCCGTCGCGACATTACCAACCTGGAGACGCGCAACACCCTCCTGCCGGGCGATTATCCGACGGGTTGGAACGGGAGCACGATCACCTTCAAGCCGGCGGCGCCGAAGGATTGGACCACGCTGACCTACATCCCGAAAAACGCCGCCGGGCAGGCGACCGGTCCCGCCCAGCCGGCGGACAACCGTCCGCGCCTCACGGTTCCGGCGACCGCGACGGTGGCCGCCGGCAGTATTTTGCCGCAGCCGCAGTACGCCAGCGACCGCTTCCGGGATGACTATAATCCGCCCGCGCTCAACGTGGCCTCCAATACCTTTTCGAGCGGCGCCACGTTGAACGTCACCAAGTGGCTCGGCTTGTATGGCAACCTTGCGACCACGTTTAACCCAAACCTGCTCGTGCAACGCCTCGACAGTTCGCTGCTGCCGCCGTCCGCCGCCCGCGGCATCGACGCCGGTCTCCGCCTGAATCCCCTCGGCGGGCGGATGTCGATGAGCCTCGGCTGGTTCACGTCGCACCAAAATCTCTCGCCGGTGAATTCTCCCGGCGGTCTCATCGGTAGCTACAACACCATTTTCAGCACGCCGATCATCGGCGATCTCAGCCCCGGCGGTCGCAATATCCGCAACGAGGGCCTGCTCCCCGCGGTCGTTCGCGACACGCAGACGCAGACCTCAAAGGGCATCGAGTTTGAAACCACCGCGAACCTCACCACCTCGTGGCGCCTGTTGTTCAACGTCGCCCACACGTCGGGCACGCAGAAGGACATCGCGCCCGACAGTCGCGCCTTCATCGCGGCGAAGGATCCCGTGGTGCGCCAGATTCTCGCCGACGCCGGCGTTTTGATCAGCGCGGGCAACGTGGCTTCCATCAACCCGGCGGTGAATGACCCCGCGCGCATCAACGTCGGCGCGGTCAACAACGCGGCGAACGCGTGGAACACGATCCAGACGAGCGTGATTCCGAACCTTGTGACCGGGGCGCAGAAGCTCGCGGGTGCGACTGACTATACCGCCAACCTCGGCACCGACTACACGTTGCGCACCGGTAAGCTGAAGGGTCTGTCGGCCGGTTTCGGCCTGCATTACCGCGGCAAGATGGTGGTCGGCTACCGCGGTGCCGATACGATTGTGAATCCGGCGAATCCGGCTGCCTCGATCGATGATCCCACGGTGGACGCTTACACGCCGGTGCAATCGAAGCCGTATACGACCGCGGATGCGCGTTTCGGTTACACCTGGAAACTCCAGGGGCGTCGCTCGCTCGGGTTGAACCTGAACATCCAGAATCTGCTGAATAACACGACGCCGATGTACTTCGTGAACCTGCCCGGCGGCCAGACGTCGAATACGATTCTACGCAATCGCAACGCCGACGTGACGTCGCCCGCGGTGTACACGGTACCCGCTGGTTTCGCCTACCGCACGCCGATCAGCTTCACGCTCACCGCCCGCCTGGATTATTGAACGGGAGCGGCGGTGGCAGACGTTTCGTGGCCGCGTTGGAGCGCCGCGAACACGTGGACCGCAGCCGCGACCATGTGTTCGCCTCCGGCGCAAACCCGGCTACAGCAATCTTGGAACCGGTTTAGGGTCCGGGCAAAGCGTCCGGCCGGTGGCGCGAATGCTGATTCGCGGTGAACCAAACTGGACGCGGCGGGTCAGACGGTGGCAGCATCCCCCCGTCTATGTTGTCCTTCCGCCCGCTCTTCACCGCGTTTGCCACGATTACCGCCGCCGGGCTGTTCCTGTCCGGTTGCGAGACCCCGCCCCCGCGCGGTCGTGGGGTTGGCACGGGTGGGGCACCAATGACGTCGAGTGGCGAACTCGCCCAGACGGATCCGAAACCGATGGACGCGCAGGCCGCGTTTTTCGCGGAGCAACTCACCGCCGAGGCGATGTTGGCGAAGTCCGACGTGGAGTGGCGCAATCCGGCCGGCCCCGAGGGTGGTCGCGGTGGTCGTGGCGCCGGCGGGTTTAGCGGCGGCTTGGGCGGCGGCGGCGGTGGGGGACGTCGCGGGGGTGGATCCCGGGGCGGTGGCGAACGTCGCGGCGGTGGAGAAGGATCCGCGCCCGCCGAGAGCGTACCGGCAAATCCGCGGGGTCCCGCGATCCGGGCCAGCAACGCGCAGCCCGTGCAATTGCGGCTGCGGTTGACCAACCACGGCGATCAGCCGGTGGAGGTCGAGGTCTTGGATTTCAATTCAACGCTGGGTAACTTCGTCGTGCAACCGGCCAAGCTTACGCTGCCGCCGGGCGAGCCGGTTGAGACCAGCCCGATGCTCTCCCGCCTCGGGGTTCCGGCCGTGGAAGAGATTCCGGTCACCGTGCGGATTCGCCGTGGTGGCAAGACCGGGCCGTCCGAGACCCAGATCCTGAAGTTGCGCCCGCGCGTCGAGGAAGCCGCGCCCGTCGCCAAGCCAGAGTAGCGGCAGGCATCCGATGCCCGCCTCGGGTTAGTTCGGTGGGAATTCCGGATTGAACCGGTCCGATGGGACATCGGGCCCCACCGGGGTGGGAAAAAGCTGGACCGCGTTGGTGCGCTCCAGACGTTCAGGGGCAGCCAATTCCGTCCTACCCCCATGAAACTCCCCGTCGCGTTCACTGCCCTCCTCCTTGGGCTTTCCCTCCCGGCCGCCTTCTCGGCGGGCGTCTACCAAGGCACCGGCATCAAGCTCAGCGAACCAACCGCGACCGGGATCGTGGTTTGGGCGCGGCTGACCCGGGCCGCCGAGGCCGTGCCGGCGGACGGTCCGCTGCCGGTCACCAAACTCTTCAACCGTACGACCGGCGCGGAGGTGCCGTTCAAGGATAACGCGACCTACGTCAACGTGCGTCCGGAAATCACGTTTCCCGCGGGCGTCGATCTCACCTCGATCCGCGGGGCCGTGACCGGGGCGGCCGGTCAGGTGCAAGTGCGTCATCGAATTGCGGGTACGTCCGCCTGGGTGACGGCGCCGTGGCGCGACGTCGACCCGCGGCAGGACTTCACCGCGCAGATCGCGTTGACCGGGCTGCAGCCGGGGACGCGTTATGAGTTGGACGTGCTGTGCCGCGTCGGGCCCGACGGGGCCGCGGGTCAGGCCGTGTCGGGTGGGTTTGTGACGGCGCCCGCGCCGGCGAAGGCGGCGGCGGTTTCCTTTGCGGTGATGACCTGCCAGCAATACGAAGATCGCGACCGGCCGGACGGGTTCGCGATTTATCCGTCGATGCTCGCGCTGCGCCCGGACTTTTTTGTGAACACCGGTGACGTGGTTTATTACGACCACGGTCCGGTGCACGCGGTGAACGCGGAACTCGCGCGTTACCACTGGGCGCGGATGTTTGGGTATCCAACGCTCCGCGACTTTCACCGGCAGGTGGGCAGCTACTTCATGAAGGACGACCACGACGTGCTGACCAACGATAGCGAACCGGGTTGGCAATCGGCGGACTTCACGTTTGCGCAGGGGCTGCAAATTTTCCACGAACAGACGGCGCTCACCGCGGAGAAGTACCGTACGGTCCGCTGGGGGAAGCACCTGCAGGTGTGGATGGTGGAAGGCCGCGATTTTCGGACTTCGCGGGAAACTGCCGGCCGCAAGGATCCGACGATTTGGGGCGGTCCGCAGATGGCCTGGCTGGAGCGTACCCTGGCGGAGTCGGACGCGACGTTTCGCGTGCTGATTACGTCGACGCCGATCGTAGGTCCGGACCGGCCGCAGAAGGATGACAATTATTCCAATCCCGGCTTTGCCGTGGAGGGGGCGCGGGTTCGCGCGATGCTCGGAAAGTTCCGGAATCTCACGATCATCACCGGCGACCGGCATTGGCAGTATGTTTCGCAGGACAAGGCCAACGGTCTGGAGGAGTGGAGCGTCGGGGCGGCGAGCGATGCGCACGCGGGTGGCTGGAATGAAGAAAAGCCGCGGCCGGAGCACCGCTTCCTGCGCATCAAACACGGTGGTTTCCTCTCGGGTGCGGTGCAGCCGACCGGTGCCGGCGCGTCCTTCACCCTGCGCCTCCACGATCCACTCGGGAAAGTCGTATTCGAGTCAGACCGCCCCGCGGGACGGTGAGTTCAGTCCGGTCGGGCCCGATGTCCGCCTCGGGCCCCACCGGGGCGGCCTAGACGTAGACGAGCACGTACAGCGTGAACGCCACGGCCACGAGGCCGGCGACGGCCGCGATCGACCAGAGGAGATTCCGCTGCTGTGCGGCCATGGCGAACGTGGAGACGATGACCGCCACTTGTGCGGCGAGCATCCCGTAGAAGAAACGGCCGCTGCGCCGGTGGTGGCGTTCGGCGGCGATATTGCTCGAGCGGACCTGCAACTCGTAGACGCTTGCGACCACCTGGTTGGCGCGGGCCTCCGCGTCGTAGCGCTGGGCGTTGTAGTTCATGCGTGCCGCCACGAAGTCGCGGCGCAGCGCGGGATCGGCGGTGGCGAGTTGTTTCTCCCAAGCGTCGATGACCTGACTGACGGGCTTGAGTTGCGCGTCGAACGCGAGCGCGTTGGTCTGCGCGTCGCGGAGGGCCTGATCCAAAACCTCGGACGGGACGGTGGCGATCAGTGCGAGCATTTCCGCCTCGGGTTTCGCTTCCTCGAGCGCGGCGAGGGCCGCTTTTACCGCGGGGGTGAATATGACCACCGGGGCCTTCGGCACGGTGCCATCGCGCAGCGCCGTGGTCGCCACCTGCACGACGGCGGAATCCACGCCCTTGGGCGCGGGGAGGTTATTCACGTCCAGCGGACGAATTCCGGTCGAAACGATAAAACCGTCGACGGTCGAACGCAGGACCGTGGAGCGGAGCCGCTTGGCCTGGAAAAAACTCCATTGGTCGCCGGCCTTGGACTGGCGTTGGGCGGCAAGGGAGCGTTCGTACTGCGCGCGCGTCATTTCGCTCGAGGACAGTCCGGCCAGCATCGTGGCAATGACGGTCATCGCCACGGGGGTGACGCTCAGGACCTTGCCCCACTTGGTGGTGGCGGTTTCGGCCTTCAGCGACTCGGGGATTTCAGCTTTAAGTTTGATCTTGGGGAGGGCGGCCATCGGGAGGGAAGCAAAGCCGCCGCCGGTGTGCTTCCAATCTCCAAATCACGCGCCGCCCGCAGGGGGCGGCGATGATCGCCACGGGGTGGAGCGCCCGCGGTTATGGGGTGACCGACCGTGCAGACCGGATACGGCCCGCCGTAACGGGATCGGGTGCGACCGGTGTCAGTCCCCGAAACTGATGCCGAGGGCGCGGCCGGTGCGGATGATGTCGCCGTCGGGTGGCACGGTGCTGAGGCGCCCGATGGCGTCCGGCAGCGGAATCCCGATCGTATCGGGCGGAATGTACGCGACCATGACGCCGAACCGTTGCTCGGAAATCAGCCGGACCGCGCCGACGCCGAATCGCGTGCAGAGCATGCGGTCGAAGGTGGTGGGCACACCGCCGCGCTGGAGATGGCCGAGGACGCAGACCCGGGTTTCCTTGCCCGTGCGTTTTTGAATTTCATCCGCCACCATGGTGGCGACTCCGCCCAGGCGCGCTTCGCGGAAGGCGCCGCCGCCGGTTCCGATGCCGGGGGCGGGGGCACCGACGGTGACAAACCCGCCGCCCTGCTCGCGGGCACCTTCGGCCACGACGACGAGCGAGTGGTGTTTGCCGTCCTCTTCCCGTTCCTGGATTTTAGTGCACACCCGTTCGAGGCTGAAGGGAATTTCGGGGATGAGGATCGCATCGGCGCCGCCGGCAATGCCGCTGTGAGCGGTGATCCAGCCGGCGTAGCGGCCCATCATTTCGCAGACCAGCACCCGATCGTGGCTCGCCGCGGTGCAACGCAGGCGGTCGAGCGCGTCGGTCGCGAACGAAACGGCCGTATCGAAACCGAAGGTGCAGGTCGTGCCGGCGATGTCGTTGTCGATTGTCTTCGGCACGCCGACGACCTGGACGCCGCCCTCGTGGAGTTGCTGGGCGATTGAGAGCGAGCCGTCCCCGCCGACGACGACGAGCGCGCGCAACCCGAGCCGGTCGTAGTTGCCTTTGGCCTCGGCGATGATCCCGGGGTCGATTTCCCGGGTTTCCCCGTGGCCGACCTTGGCGGCGAATCGACCGGAATTACTCGTGCCCAAGATGGTGCCGCCGAGGAAAAGCAGCCCGTCCATTTCGTCGGGGTCCAGTACTCTGGCGCGCACGGGATTGAGCAAACCCTCGAAGCCGCCGAGGAAGCCGAAAGTGGTCCAGCCATGCTTCGCCGCGGCGATTACCACGGCGCGGATCACGGCGTTGAGGCCGGGGCAGTCGCCCCCGCCCGTCAGGATGCCAATACGGGTTTTCATGTTCGGCGTTGGTTCCCTCTTCGACACAATGGGGCCTGGATCGGAGCGGTTTTTCGGCCCCCGGGCCGTCCGATTGCCGGAACGGCGGCGCCACGCCGCCGCCACGCCGGTCAGGATCTTGATCGTAGCAGTTGAAACGTGTCCCCAATGCCGTTGCGGTGGAGGCCTCATGAACCCGTCCTCGTCCACCGTCTTTCACCTTCCGCCGGGTTATGCCCGGGTCCGGGTCGTGGCGAGTTTTGAGGAGCTCGTCGGCGCCCGATTCAGCGACGGCGTAAACGCCTTGTGTTGGCCGCGAACCCTGACCGGCGATTTTGACGAGGTCGTGGCGCGGGTGGTGGCCGGCGGCGACGAGATTGAGTCGCTCGACGAAGCGACCCTGCAGTCCCTAACGCTCGGCGCCGGGGGGCGGGCGGCGGTGGCGACGTTGCTGGCGGACTACGAGCGGCTGCGCGCCCACGGCCTCTCGCCCGTGCTTGATTGCATCCACCGTTATCCCCGCGATGCCGCGGACGCGTTGGTGCCGACCGACGTTTATTCCTATCACGCCGATAGTGCGACGGTGGAGGCCGACACGTTCCTGTGCAGTTACGCCGGGGCTGCTTCCGAGGGCCTGCGTAACGAGGACGCGCTCCGGTATGTGGATCAACCGGTCACGCGCGCGGCGCTGCTGCGGGAGTATGGCGGGGCGGACGACGACGGCTTCCGCGACTTCCTCGAGGAGCACTGCTACGACCTCCACTACCTCGCGATTCCGCCGGCGCAGCCGTTTTCGTTCGGACTCGGCAATTTCTGGCGGATCGCGATCCAGTATCCCGGCTGCCCCGTGCCGCCGTGTGTGCACCGCGCGCCGGCGACGCTCCCGGGGCAGCCGCCGCGCCTCCTTTTGATCAGTTGAGCGCCCAGGCCCGCCGGGGTTGGCCGGAGCGGTCTCGATCCCGATCGCTTTTGAATTCAGCGCGGCAGGCCCGGCCGCTGGCCGGGTGCTTGCGCCGGACCCGTTGGCCGCTCGGGCCGGCTCGGGATTAGAAGTCCCGGTTCAGCGTCACGGAGTAGGCGCGTCCCACCCAGTGGCTGTAACCGAGGTTGCCGCGGTAGCCGGCCTGGCCCTCGCTCAAGGTCGGCTTTTGGTCGGTGACATTGTTGACGCCGAGGCGGACGGAGGTGCGTTGCAGCCAGGGGCTGGCCTGACGGCCGAAGCGGTACCCGATGCCGGCGTTGTGCAGCCATTGGGCGTCGCCGATCTCCCGATACGCCAACGCGCCGTTGTTGAAGATGGGCTGCAGGTAGTCGGGTTTGCCGAGGTTGTTGTAGCTGGTGACCGCGGCGTTGGAGCCGGTCGCGGTCGGGCTGTTGTAGGTGGAGCTGAGCGAGGCGCTCCAGTCACCCTTCCGCCAGGAAAGGTTCAGACTCACCTTCGTGCGCGGGAGGTCCATGTTGTGCACCGAGTCGCTCTTCTGGTCCGTCGGGGTGAGCTTGCTGAACTTGTTCAGAAATTGAGCCCAGTCCACGGTGAGGCGGATCTGGCCGATGCGCAGGGCGGGCAGTTGGTAGCGCAGGCTGTAGTCGAGGCCGTTGGTGAAGTTCCGGCCGGTGCTGTTGCGGAAGGTCTGCAGTTCGCCGATCCACGCGCCGAGCGGGGCAAGCTGGCGGCTGCGGGCGAGGTTGGCGTTGGCGGCGGCGAAGAGATCGCGGTCGGCCTGCGTGACGGGCGCGCGCAGCGTGTTCGGGTCGCCGCGGTAGTGGCCGGAATCGTCGCCGGGCAGCCTCCGGTAGCCGACGTCGATCTGCTCGAGCGGCACGCCGGCAGCGAGTTGCGCCTGCGTGTAGGCGCGGAGCATTTGGTCGTCGAGGGTCGCGTCGCGGGCGTAGGCGAGAATCAGGCTCTTCTGCTCGATCTCCCAGTAGTCGACAGACACCGAGAGTCCCTTGACCACCGGCACCTCCACGACGAGCCCGGCGGAGCGGCCCTTGGAGATTTCCGGCTGCAAGTCGTGATTTGCGACGGAGAACGTGGCGCCCAGCACCTGGGCGTCCGCGGGGCGGCCGGCGGCGGTGAAATGATTGCTGCGCACGGTATCGCGGGTGCCGGGCGGCGATTGCAAGGCGCGCGACGTTGGCGCGTAGACGCGGGTCAGGTCCGGGGCGAGAAAGCCCTCGTTGTGCGAAACGCGCAGCAGCATGCGCGCCGCGGGGCGCCACGTGAGCCCGAGTTTCGGTTTCGTGGTGTTGCCGAAGTCGCTGTAGTGCTCGAAGCGGCCCGACGCACTCAGCTCCAGTGAGCGGACAAGCGGGACCTGGTTTTTCGCCGCGACCAGCGGCAGGGCGGTTTCGGCGTAGGCACTGGAAATAGTCCGTGACGCCTCGAAGCGCAGGCGCGGGGACATTACGATGATGTCGTTGTCGTTGGGGTCCAAACCCGATCCGGGCGGGTTCAAACCGATGTAGGGCGGCTTGTCGTCGTCCTTGCGGTCGCGGCGCCACTCGGCGCCGAACGACAGCGCGACCGGGCCCGACCAGAGTCGCAGCGCCTCGCCGCCGGTGCGCACGTCGAAGCTGTCGACGCGCGAATGCCCGTACCGTGGGGCGGGCTGGGTGAACACCGACCAGACCCCGGCCGGATTGCGGTAGGGTTGGTCGGCGACGACGACGTTGTTGGCGACCTTGAAAGTATAGCCGAACGGATTCCACGCGGTGGCGTCCGTTCGCTGGGCCGCCGCCATCAGCAGGGAGTCGCGGACATCATTGATCGGCACGTCGGTGGCGCGCACGCCGCCGGTCATGGCGCCGAATTCCCACGTCCAGGAGGAGCGCCCGATTTTACCCTGCAGCCCGACGAGAAAGCGGTGCATCCGGTTGGTCGTGTGGATGGTCTCGGGGCCGCCGTCGGCGAGGAGCATGTCGCCGATGGAAAGCGTCTGGGGTGCCCCGGTCAGGCGGGCGGAGCCGTCGGCATTCGGCGCGCCGGTGGGACTGTAGAATCGCGAGCCGTACGGATTGTAGGGGTTATCCGGTGACAGCGTGACGACGCGGTCGCTGGCGTTGAGGGTGACCGGCTGGCGCGCGGTCATCGACTTTGAATCGTAACCGACAAACTCGGCGAACGCGCGCAGCTGCGGCGTCAGGTCGTAGTCGACGCGGCTGTTGAACGAGTAGCGGGTGGTGCGGGGTTGGCCGACGGAGTAAACGTTGTAGTCGGCGTAGAGGTCGCGCGGGATGGCCGTGGTGGTGAGCGTCGGCACGCCGTTGATGGGATAGAAATAGCGGTTGGCGGTGGAACTGCCGATGTTGAAGCGGGGCCAGAGACCGACCGGAGTCCGGTCATCCTGCGAACTACCGGGTACGTTGAACGGCGGCCGGGCGAGGCGGGTCTTGTCGGCGGACGCGGAGATTTCGCGCTGGGTGAGGTAGATGGGTTCCCGGTGGTAGGCGCTGGCGCCGACCATGAGGCTCCCGCGGCCCTGGGCGAAGGGCCGGCCGTAGCCGATTTTAGCCTGATAATCGGCGCCGCCGCCGTGCTCGGTGTTGCTGTAGCGGAACGAGACGTCGCCGCCCTCGGGGCGCCGCCGCGCGATGTAGTTCACCACGCCGGCGACCGCGTCGGAGCCGTAAATCGACGAAGCGCCGTCGCGCAGGATTTCGATCTGCTGCACCGACGAGGGCAGGACGTTGACGTTGACCGGCGAAATGGCGCCGGCGGTGAACGGGTGAAACGGCATGCGCCGGCCGTTGAGGAGCACGAGTGTATTGCCGGCGCCGAGCCCGCGCAGGGCGATGTTGGCGTTATCGCCGCGGCCCGCGATCCCGTTGGTGGGGGTTTCGTTTTCCGGAATGTCCGTGATGAACGGAATCGCGGCGAGTGCGTCCATGGGGGTGGCGGCATCGCGGAGGGCAAGTTCGTCGGCCGTGATGATGGTGACCGGCAGAAAGTTTTCCTGGTCGACCCGGCGGATGTTGGTGCCGGTGACCGTGAAGGCGTCCATTGTGACCGGCGGCGGGCGCGCCGGGGAGGCGGACGGTGGCGGCAGGTTTTGCGCGAGGGCGTTGCCGAGGGCGGCGATCAGGAGTGGCGCAAGACGAAGCAGGGCGGGGCGGGATTTCATGGTGACGAAGAGAGCGGGGTAGCAAGTCCGATGCCGCCGGGTGAACGCGAAAGTCGGCCTCCGCGGGACGGGAAAGGGACAGGGGATTTGGCGGGCAGGTCGGCAATTGGCAACCCCGCCGCGGCCGACTGAGATCAGCGGTGCGTCAACTCGTTTCGCCCGCGTCCCCGTGGTACGCTAGCTCACTCGTCCGGCGGTCGAGAAGGTCGGGGAGACCGAGAACGATGAGGAGAATGAGAACGCCGCGAAGGATTCGCGGATGCCGCCCGGTGGGGTCTGAGGTCCCCAATCGGGACGTTCCGTCAACGGACGTCGCAACGTCAGATCCGATGAGGGATTGGGCCCCACCGGAGTTGGGCTGCCTCAAAGGTCGCGGGTGGCGGCGAGCAGGTTCGCCACGGACTCGGCCGTGCGGGCCGCGCGCGTGAAGGCGTGGCTCTTCCGCACCTCGAGGACAAAATCCGGCTCGGATTCACGCGCGGCCGCGGCGGTCGGGGCCTCCCGGCGTTGCTGGTGCGCATCAGCGATCTTTGCCGGCTCGGAGGCCTCGTTGGCTCGGGGTTGGATCCATGACTCGGAATCGAAACGACCGTCGATACGCATGATCCAGCAGGATGCCGCGCCGGCGTCCGCCGTCAACGCGGCGTTCTTGGGTGGTTTCCAATGGAAAGGAAAACGGAGCGGACCGTGCGAGGTGCAGCGACGTTAGCGCGGATAGTAAGGCGTCTTCATTCTGACCGTGTCGCGACCGTGGGCGGCGGGAACCGGCACGGGCGCCGTCATTCAGGCGCTTCAGGCGCGGATCAGGGTCAGGATCATCTTGAACCGCTGGAGCGCCTTGAGGGCGTGCGGTTGGTGCGCGGGCATCAAAATGACGTCGCCGGCGCCGAGCCGGTGCGGCTGCCCCGCGATGCTCACCTCCGCCTCGCCCTCGATCACCTGCACCAGGGCGTCAAACGGCGCGGTGTGCTCGCTCAGCCCCTCGCCGGCGTCGAACGCGAAAAGAGTTACGGTGCCGGTCGGGCGCCGGAGCACCTCGCGGCTCACGACCGCGCCTTCCTGATACGTGACGAGATCGGCCGCGGTCCGCACGGTGGCGGGGGCGAGCCCGGTGGGCTTGGCGTGGGCTGATTCGCTCATGATTCTGCCGGGTTCGCGTTCCCCGCCGGGGCGGTCGGCGGACCGAAGTCCAATTTCATCTTTCCCGTTTTCTCCTCGAGGACGATCTTTGCGGCGTAGACTTTGCCGGACTTGGCGGACACCAATCCGCCGACTTCGATCGGGCGGTCATCCTTCCAACCCTGCAGCACGGGCACGTAGTCCTCGGCGGCGAAGGTTTTGCCGAACGCCGTCTTCCACAGTTTCACGCCGGCCCAGCCCGGCGCCTCAAAATACCCGCCGCAGTCCAGCAACAGTTTTCCCGACTTCGGACACTTCACGCCCTTCACCTTGCTCGGCTCCGGGGTGAAGATCACCAGCTTCTTCAGCGTCTCGTCGATCACGAGGTCCGCCTCGTAATCGCGGTTGCTGGCGGCCGATTTCAGGCCGGTGGCATGGAAGGGTTTCTTTGCCACCTGATATTCGAGGAGCGTGACGAAGTCGCCGGCGGACCAGCTGCGACCGAACGCCGACTTCCACAGGCGCACGCCAGGCCAGCCGGCGGCCTCGAAGAAGGGACCGCGGTCGAGCAGCGCCTCCTGCGTCCGCGGGCAAAGTGCGTCCACGACGGGCGTGCCGGCCGTCACCGGGATCACGGGTTCGTTGATGCCCGGGCGGGTGCTGCCCTTGATGAAATCTTCCTTCATGCCCACCACGCTTGCGAGCAACGCGTCGAGGAACTCCGGCCGGGTCATGGGCGTCGCGTTGCGCTCCATCTTTTTCAGGATGAGCTCCCACTCGCCGGTGAGTTTGGCGGAGAGCAGGCTTGGCGCGCGCGTCGCCAACTCGCGGCAGAGCAGCCGGCCGTTTTCAGTGGAGAGGAGCCGGGACTTTTCGCGTACGACAAAGCTGCGCAGCAGGATTTTCTCGATGATGTTGGCGCGGGTCGCCGCGGTGCCGATGCCCTTGTCCTTCATCACCTCGACCATCGCCTCACGTTGCTCCTCCGGCATGTCGTCGTCGAAGGTTTCGCCCGCGTAGCGCATCGCGTCGAGCAGGGTCGCATCCGTGAAGTGCTCCGGCGGCTTGGTCGTCAGTTCCTTGAGCGTGACGGCCTCGAGCGTCTGGGTTTCGGTGAGCGGGGGCAGCGCCGCGGTTGTCTTGGTATCGCGCTTCACCCAGCGGTTGAAGCCGGAAAACTCAACCTGTTCCCGCATCGTTTTAAACACTGCCGGCGCGTAGGGCCCGGTGCCGCCGACCTGCGTGTAGCGCCGGGTTACGCCGCGGTATTTTGCCGCTTCGTCGAGCGCCATCAGCGTGGTCTGCACGACCGTGAGGTACGCCATCAGGTCGTTGCCGGTGAGCGCGGCGATGCCGTTGACTTCGCCGGTGGGGACCAAGCCGTAGTGGCCTTCGACCTGTTTGTCGTCGTAGGCCCGCGCGCGGTCCGCGACCGCCTTCGGCATCAACTCCTCTTGCGCGAGGTGCAGGGCTGGCCGCGTGGCGCGCAGGTGCGCGTGCACGTCGACGAGGGCGGTGTACAGCTTTTCCCGCATGTCCTCGCGGAGATGGCGGCTGTCGGTGCGCGGGTAGCTGATCAACTTCGCGTCGTAGAGTTTTTGCAGGATCGCGAGGGTGTCGGTCGCCGTGCAGCCGAACTTCTTCGACATCAGTTTCTGCATCTCCTGCAGGTCGAACGGCAGGGGCGGCTTCTCCGTGCGCGTCGCCTTCTTGTCGGCCGCGGTGTACGTCGGCGGGGATTGGGCGGCCGAGCCGAACGCGTTACCTTTGGCCTGGTCCCAAAAGACCTTCTTGTCGCGCTCGCTGCTCACGCTCGGGGCGCCGAGCAGTTTGATCCGGTCCGGGGACGCCGCGTAGGCGTCGAGTTCGGCCTTCGCCTCGATGCCGCCGAACGTGCCGTGGGCCTCCCAGAATTTCTGCGGCACGAAATTCTCGATCAACAGGTCGCGCGCCACGATCAGCGCGAGGGTGGGGGTCTGGACGCGACCGACCGACCACACCTTCCAGTCGCCGCGGCCGCGCGGCAGGGTCTTGGTCGCGAGGACGGTGACGTTCATGCCGACGAGCCAGTCGGCCTGGTCCCGCGTGAAGCCCGCCTGGGCGAGGCCGTTGTAGTCTTTCAGGGGCGTGCGGGCCGCGAACGCCTCCTGCAGCCCGGAGACCGTCATGGTCTGCGCCCACATCCGCGAATAGGTTGTGCCGCCCGGGGCGCTCACGCCGCGCAGCGCCTTGCGGAAGATGACTTCGCCCTCCCGCTCGGCGTCGCAGCCGTTGACGATTTCGGTGCCGGCGTGCGCCTTCGCTTCCATCCGCAACAGGTCGATCAATCCTCCGCTGTCGGCCCGCGGCTCCTCGACGAAATCCCAGCGCGTCGTCGGCGTGATGGGCAGGTCGTGGACGTTCCAGTTGGCGAATTTCGGGTCGTAGGTTTCGGGCTTGGCCAATTCGAACAGATGGCCGCGAGCCGACACCACGGTGAGTTCGGTGCCGTCGGACATCGTCCCGCGGTGCGGACCCTGCCCGCTGAAATGCCCGCCCGTCAGCGCCGCGGCGAAGTCACGCGCGGCGGCGGGCTTTTCGGCGACGAGGAGAATTTTGGGCATCGTCCGCCACTAAGACATGCCGGGATTCCGCGACAAGCATGGCGCGCAACGATTCCGCGGGGGCGTGGTCTGCGCGCGGCTTGTAAGTTGCGCGCGGCGAAATCACTCTGCGCGGAGTCGGCCAGGCCGTTTGGCCTCCGGCTTTCCTCCATGATTCCCCGCCTTGCCCTTATCCTGCTCCTGAGTGTCGCGGCGTGCGCCGCCGCCGAATCCGCCGTACGCGTGACCAAGGACGTCGCGTTTCTCGCGCCGGAGCGCGCCGAGAAGCTCGATCTTTACCTGCCGGCTCCGCCGCCGACGGGCCAGCGTTCGCCGGCTCTGGTCTGGATCCACGGCGGGGGCTGGATGGGCGGCACGAAAAACGAGGCGCGGGCCGGCAGCATCTGCCGCACCCTGGCCGAGGCCGGTTACGTCGTCGTCAGCATCGACTACCGGCTCGGGGCCGGCGCCTGGCCAACGAACCTCTTCGACTGCAAGAATGCCGTGCGCTTTCTCCGCGCCAAGGCCGCTGAATATCAGCTCGACCCCGATCGCATCGCGGTGGCGGGCGGCTCCGCGGGCGGGCACCTCGCGCTCATGGTGGCGCTGACGGCCGGCGTGCCCGAATTGGAGCCCGCGGGCGCGGCATCGCCGTATCCCGGTCTTCCCAGTGCGGTCCGCTGTGGGATCAATTTCTACGGGATAACGGATGTTCCTGATTGGCGGGTCCGGCCCAAGGACGGCGCGCCGGGCGGAGAGCGGCCGCTGCGCGACAGTACGGCCAAGGTCTACGCCGTGACTACGGTCGACGCGCCGGTGCTCCGCCTCGCCTCGCCGGTCACTCACATTCAGGCCAGCAGCGTGCCGATCCTGACGCTGCACGGCCGGGCGGATCCCACGGTTTATCTTGAGCAGGCGGAGACGTTGGACCGGGTGGCGCGGCAGCGGGGCGCGCCGCATGAATTGGTCGTCCTCGACGGCATCGGGCACACGTTTGATTTGCAGAAGTGGGGCAAGAAATCCCTGCCGCGCGACCTGCGCCCGGTGGTCCTCGACTTCCTCCAACGCAATCTCCGCTGAACGCCGCGTGGCCCGCGGTCGGCCGCGATCAGCGGAGATGCATGCTCTCTGTCACGCCCTCGTTGAGCCATTGCAGCGCCGCCGGGCGGCTGTAGAAGACCTTCACCTTGTCGGAAAGCATCGTCTTGATATAAAAAGTCACGATCCCAAATCCGGTCGGAGAGCCGACGAGGAAAGAGCGCCGGCCCTCGATTTTACGCGCGCTGAATTCCTTGGCCCATCGGGCGATATGGGTCGCAGAAATCTTGAATTCGGTGACCCGACTAAAGTCGTGCAGCACCCGCACCATGGGCGTGAAATTGGGGTTTCCTTTCAGGTCTGCATAGGCCGCTTCGAGCTGCGCGTGTGTCAGGACCCCCGCGTGAGCGCCGTGGAAGGC
>CAIJFT010000065.1 GCA_903820035.1 uncultured Opitutia bacterium | reverse complement strand
CCGGTCAAACGTCGCCGACCAATTCGCGTAGACGGCGTCGCTCGTGAAGCGCTGGTCATTATTGGCCCCGTTGCTGGCAAAGCCTCCGAGGGGCGTCAGGTTGCGCGCCGCAAACGCATCGCGCGCCGCGGTCGAGGCCGGACTGTAGATGTTGTACCAGTAGTCGACCACGTTGGTGACCTGGGTCGTCGTGCCGGGAATCGTGTAGAGGGTGGCGCCGGCGACCCCGAGCGCGGGATTGCGGACAAAGGTGCTGTTGTTCTCCCACACGCGGTCCTCGTTGTGCTCGAAGCCGGTGAGCAGCGTGTTGGCGAAGGGCCCCACCTTGAAACGCGTCACGAGATCGATCTGGCCGTTGACGCGGCGCTCGCGGCGGTTGTTGCCAATCCAGTTCGTGCGGCGCCAGCCGCTCTTGCCGGGAGTGTACTGAAGCGTCGCGACGCTGGGATCGTAGCGGTAAGGAGCGCCGTCGAGCAGCCGGGTGTCGGATAGCGGGTCGATCCCGACGCTTGAAATGCCGTTGCGGCCGACAAAGTCGTAAACGTGCCGCGCCTCGGGAAACGCATCGCCGCGGGTGCCGTCGAGATTCCAGCTGTTGAAGCCGCCGAGGCTGGCGATCGTGGGCGCCGTTTGGGTCCACGGATTGACGAGGCCGGTGCCGCCTTCGCGGATGCTGGCGCGAGCGCGCCGGTGGAAGGCAAAATTAAACCGCAGATCCATGGCGGCATTTAGCCGCTGGGTGGCTTCGAGTTCCCAGACCACGGGACGGTAGTCGCGATAGGACGAGGGGCTATCCTTGATGAAGCCGGGCCCGACGTCGTCGACCCACTGCGGCGTATCGACCGGGTCGAGGTTGTTGAACGGGTAGAAGTAGGAAGGGTCGCCGCCGCGATTGAGCGCACCCGTGGGTTTGAGGGCGAGACCCTCGGCCGGGCGGATGTTGTCATGCGTGTTGCTGTAACGCACGACGATGCTCGTCTGCGTGAAGGGCTTCCACTGGACCATCGGGGCCAGGGAAACGCGATCGAGGCTGCGCTGCCGCTCGCCTTTTTCCACCGTGTAGTACGATGCGCCCAGACGGTAGTTGAACGTCTTGGCCGCATTGATCGGTCCCGTGGTGTCGAAATCGGTGCGGAACAAGGCGTCGCTACCCGCGCTGAGCCGCAGCGAGGTTTTTTTCTGGGGCGAGGGATTCTTGGTGATGTAGTTGATGACGCCGCCGGGTTGCGTCTGGCCGTAGAGCAGCGCGGCCGGGCCCTTCAGGGTCTCGACCCGCGCGATCGAATTCATGTCCGGCGTGGTGAGCCCGCGCACGCCGTTACGCATGGCGGCGGAGCTGTCGAATCCGCGGATGTTAGCCTGCGGCACGAACTCGTTGAACACGCGGGCCGTGCCCGGGATCACATCGAGGACCTGGTCGAGGTCGAAGAGCGCCCGATCCAGCATGAGCTGCTCGGTGACGACGTTCATCTGCATCGGCAGATCGCGGATGGCGACGTTGGTGCGGGTTGCACCGAGCGTGTTGGCGGCCTGATAGCCGCGGTCGTTGTCGGAGATCACCTCGAAGGGCGACAGGACAATCGCGTCATCCTTGGTGGTACCCGTGGCCGGTTTGGGCGTCGGGGCGAGTTGGGCCAAGGCGGTCGCGGCGGAAAGCGCGAACGCGCCGATCCAGCCGGAGAAATAATGCGGACGGTAGTGAAGCATGCGGGGTTTGGTTGGTCGAAACGCCGCATAGGAACTCCGCCGCGCAAACCCGGCGAGAATTTTGTCACGTTAGCGTAACGTCGCCCGTAGGTCCCTGCGCCGCGTCCGGCGGCGGATACCCTATGGCCCCGGCACTCCGCGTCAGCCGAACTTCGAACGGCGCAAACAACCCGTGATCAATCGTCGCGTACGGGAAGCCCGGCGGGAGATTAGGAGAGACCGGCCTCCATCCCGCCGCCGGCGATCACCTCGACGTGGT
>CAIJFT010000064.1 GCA_903820035.1 uncultured Opitutia bacterium | reverse complement strand
CGCGCTCAAGATTCCCGTCGTGCTGAAACCCGGCCGCGAGGAGCCGTGGACGCCCTACCGCCTGATCCAGGCCTTCATCGCCGCCGGCGTGCCGGCCGAGGCTTTTGGTTTCTACCCGACTGACCACGAGGGCGCGGGCGAAATTCTCAAGCTCTGCGGCCGCGCGCTGATCTTCGGCGACAAGGCCACCACGCAAATCTACGCGAACAATCCTTCGATTCAGGTCCACGGCCCCGGCTACAGCAAGGTGCTCATCGGCGAAGACCAGATCGACCGCTGGCCTGAGTTCCTCGACGTGCTCGTCGACTCCGTTTCCGCCAACAGCGGCCGCAGCTGCCTCTGCGCCTCGACGATCGTCGTCCCGCGCCACGCCGCCGAAATCGCCGACGCCCTCGCCAAACGCCTCGCACCGATCACCCCGAGCTCTGTCACCGACGATCAGGCCCGGCTCGCCGGCTTCGCCAACCCGAAGATGGCCGACTTTATCAACGCCAACATCGATGACGGCTTGAAGACACCCGGCGCCGAGGACGTCACGGCCAAATACCGCGAAGGTCCGCGCCAGGTTACGTTTGAAGGCGGCATCTACATTCGCCCAACGATCGTGCGCTGCGACTCCTTCGCCCACCCGCTGGCCAACAAGGAATACCTGTTTCCGTATGCCGCCGTCGTCACGTGCCCGCAGGCGAAGATGCTCGAACTCATCGGGCCGTCGCTGGTCGTCACCGCGATTACCCAGGACGAGACGTTCATCGGCCAGCTGATGGAATCGCACGACGTCGACCGCCTGAACCTCGGCCCGATCTCCACGATGACGATCTCGTGGGACCAGCCGCACGAAGGCAATTTGTTCGAATTCCTCTACGAGCGCCGCGCCATCCAGCGCGCGGGCTGGGGCACTGCGCACAGTTGAAGGTTGAAGGCCGCGATGCCCGATTGTTGTAGGCCCGGCCGATGGCCGGGCGGGCCCACTCGAAAATTCCATGGCGATACCCACGCCCGTGAGATTCAGACTTTGACTTTCCGCGTAGCCGCGAGCGCCGGCGGGTGGCCGGACCACCACTCGCCGGCGCTCGCAGCCACGGAAAAGCCTTACCTTCAAGGGGAGCTTGTGCGGCCCATCGCCTAGAACCGTTCACCCGCGGTTGCCGCGCCGCGAATTCGCCGCATCGTTTTCCGCCTTTCCGCGTCCGTATCCCCCACACCCTACGATGTCTCCCGCCCCCTCCACTTCCGGCTTCACCGGCGCCATCGCCACGCGCGTCGTCGCCGGCGAGGGCTGCGTGGCGGAACTCGGACGGTTGGCCGCGGAAATCGGCGGTAAGCACGCGTTGCTCGTCACCGACGCCGGCGTGCGGAAGGCGGGCCACGCCGCCCGCGCGCAACAGGCCCTCGAAGCCGCCGGCCTGCGCGTCACGCCCTACGACCGCGTCGCGGAGAATCCCACCTCGGATGTCGTTGCCGATTGCGTCGGCGTCGCCCGCGCGGCCGGCATCGACCTGATCGTCGGGCTCGGCGGCGGCAGCAGCATGGACGTCGCCAAGGGCTGCAATTTCGTCCTGACCAACGGCGGACGGATGGAGGACTACTGGGGCTACGGTAAGGCGACCCAACCGATGCTCCCGCTTATCGCCGTGCCCACGACCGCCGGCACGGGCAGCGAGTGCCAATGCTACGCGTTGATCTGCCACGCGGAATCGCACCGCAAGATGGCCTGCGGCGACCCCAAGGCCGCCGCGCGGATCGCGCTCCTGGACCCGCTCCTCACCCTCACGCAACCCCGCGCCGTGGCCGCCGCGACCGGCATCGACGCCCTCGCCCACGCGTTGGAATCGGCCGTCGCCACCAAGCGCACCGCGATTTCCTCGCGACTCTCGCAGGAGGCGTTCCGCCTCGGCAGCGCGAGTCTGGCCACGGTCCTCACGCAGCCGGACGACCTGGCCGCCCGCGGCGCGATGCAGCTCGGCGCCGCCTACGCCGGCGCCGCAATCGAGAACAGCATGCTCGGCGCCGCGCATAGCGCGGCCAATTCCCTCACTGCCCGGTACGGCCTCGTGCACGGCCGCGCGATCGGCGTGATGCTCCCGCACGTACTCCGCTTCAACGCCGAAGACCCCGCCATCGCCGCGATCTACACCGGGCTCGCCGGCCGGCCCGCGGCGGACATCGCCGCACAGATCGACGAACTCCTCCGCCTCGCCGACATGCCGCGCACCCTCCGCGAAGTCGGCGTACCCGCCACCGACCTGCCCACCCTCGCGCAGGCCGCCACTCTCGAGTGGACGGCCCGGTTCAATCCCCGCCCTGTCACCGCCGACGACTTCATCGGCCTCTACCGCGCGGCGTGGTAAGGTTACCGCTGCGTGCCACCACGTCCGCGTTGGCGCGCAGCGACCGCGTGGTCCTCACGTAAGCCGCCCGGCTCCCCTGCCTCTCCTCCCACTCCCTCACTCCCTCCCTTAGTACGCGTAGGTACTACTATCCTCTGGTCTCCCTCCCGCACCCGTGTTTCCGTCCCGCCCGTCCTTCGCTCCGTGAAAAGGCTTCCCACTCTCCCGCTCCTGCTGCTCGCCGCCGCGCT
>CAIJFT010000063.1 GCA_903820035.1 uncultured Opitutia bacterium | reverse complement strand
GCCCCTCGCAATTTTCGGCGGCGACTCCGCCCAGTTCCGCAAACGCGTGGCCAGTGAACGCGTCGAGTTGATGGAAGTGGAAAAAGATCTCCTTCAGGCCATCGCCGTCGCGAACACCAAGGCGGAAAAAGCCGAACTCCAGAAGCAGCTCGACCAGATCCGGGCCGTGCGCCGCGACCTGGAAAAAACCCTGCGCTGAGGGCCCGAGCCCCCGTTCGCCCATTTTGCCGCCGCTCATCGGTCCGCGTAATCGAACCGCCCGCCTGTGGTGTAAGCCACCCAAGGCAATCCGTAGCGCACAAATGACAAGAAACGTTTAACGCTCCCGCGGGGAATAGGGTATACTCTTCGTAGAGTCGGTAGAGTTCTTGAACGAGCCGACACTATTTAGCCCAGTCGTCGGGCACCCTAGCATCAGGCCATGTCGAAGCGCACCGCACCTTCTCAAGTCAGGTCCAAAACCGTCACCTCGGCACCCGGGAGGCGCGTGACCAAGTCAAAGCGTACCGCTCCGCTCGTACCCGTGGTCGGCCTTGGCGCGTCGGCCGGTGGCCTGACCGCTTTCGAGAAATTCTTCGCCGGCATCCCCGCCGACTCCGTACCACCTCAGGCGTTCGTACTCGTCCAGCATTTGGCGCCGGATCGCCACAGCCTGCTCGGCGAACTCCTGCAACGGCACACGACGATGCCCGTCGCCGAGATCACGGACGGCCTGACGATCGCACCGGGTCACGTCTACATCGCCCCACCGGATCGCGAAGTCGCCCTGGAGGAGAATACGCTGCGGTTGCGCCAACCCTCGGCCACGCGCGGCCATCGCCTCCCGATCGACACCTTTTTCTGCTCCCTGGCGCACGCCCGCCGCGAGCGGGCCGTCGGGATCGTGCTCTCCGGCACCGGCCGTGACGGCACGGCGGGGATCACCGCCATCAAGGCCCAAAAGGGTCTCGTCCTCGTGCAATCTCCGGCCAGCTGTGATTTTGACGGCATGCCCCGTAGTGCCATCGCCACCGGGCTCGTCGACTATCAGGGACCGGCGGATACCATGGCCGACCGCCTGCTCGACGCTCCGCCCGCGGCCTCGCCGCCGGAGGACGACTCCGCTCCGGTCACCGGGCTGGACGAAGCCACCGTACAAAAAGTCAACGCCCTGGTTCTCGCCCACACGGGGCATGATTTCTCGCTCTATAAGCGCGGCACCATCCACCGGCGGATCGGAGGCCGCATGGCGATCCACCGGATCGACCGATTGGCCGATTACGTGAAGTACCTCGAGCACACGGCGGAGGAGGTCGATGCGCTGTTCAACGACCTGTTGATCGGCGTCACGCAGTTCTTCCGGGATCCCGCGGTTTTCCGCCAGATGGAAAAAAGCGTCATCCCCAAACTCCTCGGGAGCGCGCGACCGCCCGGCGAGCCGATCCGGGTCTGGGTGCCGGGCTGCTCCACCGGCGAGGAGGCGTACACGATCGCGATCCTCCTGCTGGAACGACTGGCCGCGCTGAAGAAAACTCATCGTATCCAGATTTTCGCCACTGACATCAGCCCCGCGGCCATCGCCACGGCCCGGGCCGGCGTTTACCCCGCCGCCATTGCCAAGGACCTGACGCCCAAACGGCTCGCCCACTACTTCACCGCCGAGCCCGGCGGGAAATACCGGATTCACAAGAACGTGCGAAACCTGCTCGTCTTTTCCGAGCAAGACGTGAACCGGGACCCGCCGTTCTCGCAACTGGACCTCATCAGCTGCCGCAACCTGCTCATCTACTTCGGCGGCGAGTTGCAGCAGAAACTTATCCCACTGTTTCACTATGCGTTGAAACCGGGCGGGGTTCTCCTCTTAGGCCCGTCGGAGGGCGCCAGCGAATTTGCCGACCTTTTTTCGCCGCTCGACCGCCGGGCCAAGATTTACCAGCGCAAGCACACCCCCGACCGCGCCGCCGGAAAGGCTCGGCGCCGTCTCACCGCGCAACCAATCCGGGCGGGGGCCGACGATTCGACCGGACGCTTCGCCCCCAGTCCAAACGCCGCCGAGCGTCCGCTGCGCGAAGCGACCGAGCGCGCCCTGCTGCTGCAATTTGCCGCGGCGGGTATTCTCGTCGATCACGAGGGCGATATCCTTTATCGCCACGGCCGCACCGGCCTCTTTCTAGAAACGGACGACGCCGGCGCGGAAACCAACAATCTCCTCAAAATGGCCCGCGCGGGACTGCGGCGGGACCTGTCGACCACGCTGCGGGCCGCGGTTCGGACCGGCAAGACCGTCCGCTCCCCAAACCTGCGCATAAAGACCAACGGACACTTCACCGGCATAAACCTGAGCGTCCAGCCGGTCACCCTCCACCGGACCTCTCTGTCCGACACCCAAGGTTACTTGGTGGTGCTCGAACTGATCGCCACACCGACGGCACGCCTGCGCTCCGGAGCCCGCGGCGCGACCATCCGAAGGCTGGCGACCCTCCAGGATGAATTGCAGGCGAAGGATGATTTCCTGCAGAGGGCCAACGTTGAGCTGCAGGACTCCACCGAGCGGCTGAAGTCGTCCAATGCGGCGATGCAAGCGATCAATGAAAAGTTGCAATCCACCAACGAGGAACTCGAAACCTCACAGGAGGAACTCCAGTCGCTCAATGAAGAGATGGACACGGTCAACACCGAGTTGCAGGCCAAGGTGGGCGACCTGACCAGGGCCAACAACGACATGAACAACCTGCTGGCGGGAACCGGGATCGCGACCCTGTTCCTCGACCCGGACCTGAGGGTCATGCGGTTCACGCCGTCGATCGGCGCCATCATCAATCTGATTCCCGGCGACCTGGGCCGGCCAGTCGCCCACCTGGTCTGCAATCTCGCAGGCTACGACCATCTCGTGACCGACGCGCAGAGCGTCCTCAATACCCTGGAGCCAAAGCGGAAGGAGCTAATGACGCGCGCGGGGGCGTGGTACACGATGCAAATCCAGCCGTACCGTACCCAGGAAAATGCCGTCGAGGGCGTCGTCGTGACCTTTGTGGACATCAGCGAAACGGTGAAGACCCGCGAGGGTCTGCGCCGCGCCAACGACCTGCTGCGGCTGGCGGTGGTGGTGCGGGATTCGCGGGATGCCCTGACCGTGCATGACCTCTCCGGCCGGATCCTCGCTTGGAATCCCGGAGCCGTCGCGCTGTACGGTTGGAGCGAGCCGGAGGCCCTCAATCTTAACCTGCGCGACCGAATCCCGCTGCCGGAGCGCGAGCGGGAATCCCACCGGATCGCGCGCCTCTGCGCCGGCGATTTATTGGAACCGTATCTCAGCCCACGTTTACAAAAATCGGGCGGCCGCATCGACGTCACCATCACCTTGAGTGCCCTGCACGATGAGGTCGGCAAGATCTGCGCCATCGCCGCTACGGAAAGGGCCTCCAAATCAGGATAACCGACAAACCAAGCATCCCATGAACGTAAGAACCAATACTTCATCGATGGAAAAGGGGGCGAGTCCAAGCGCACCGGCGCTGCGCCAGCGGGCCGAGACGGAGCTGCGGCAACGCCAGGGCGTGGTCACCACGGGCAAACTCTCCGCGGAAGCCGTCCAATCCACGCTGCATGAGCTGCAGGTCCACCAGATCGAGCTCGAAATGCAGAATGACGAACTCCAGCGGTCGCGCGCCGACTTGGAGGACTCGTTCGCCCGCTACTTCTCCCTCTACGACCTCGCGCCCGTCGGCTACTGTACCATCGATGCGCAAGGACGCATCCTCCGGGCGAATCTCACGCTCGCCTACCTGTTGTCGGCCACCAAGAGCGCCATCGAACAGCAGCCGTTCGCCCGCTTTCTCCACCGCGAAGATACGGATGCCTTCTACCTCGCCTGCAAGGCCGCGTTGGCCCAAGCCCGCCCGCAGAGCCGCCAGCTGAGATTAAATCCGGCGGCCGACACCTTCACCTGGGCCCTGATCGTCATCTCCCCTGACCGGAATCAGGACGGCGCGCCGATCCTGCAGGTGGCGCTCACCGATATCAACGAGAGCCACAACGCCGCGACCGCGGTGCGCGACAGCGAAGCCCGCTACCAAGCGCTGACCGAATCCGTCCACGATGGCATTGTGACGGAGGGACCTGATGGCATCGTCCGGACCTGGAACCCCGGTGCGGCGCGGATGTTTGGTTACAGCGCCAGCGAAGCCATCGGGCGCCCGACGGAAGCGTTTTACCGCCCGGCCCCGTCCATCGCCCGCCCCAGCCCGGGCCAGGCGATGGAGCGAATCGGTCGGCGACAGGATGGTTCGGAATTCCCCGTCGAGTGCTCGACTTCGGAATGGAGCGCGAACGGAACCCGCTTCAAGACCACGATCACCCGGGATATCACCGATCGCAGACGGTCCGAACGCGAAGCGGCCCAAGCGCAAGTCGAGCTCCACGCCGCCAAAAAGCTGGAGAGCTTGGTCATTCTGGCGGGCGGACTGAGCCACGATCTGAACAACCACCTGGGCGGCATTCTGAATTCGGCCGAACTCGCCGGTCGGGATCTACCCGCCGACTCCCTGCTCCGGCCCCACCTCGCGAGGATCAAGGAGTCGGCGCGGCAGGCCGCCGAGATTTGCATGCAACTGGAGACGTACTCAGGGCATGGCCCCCTGTTGCTGCAAAACCTCTCCCTGAACTCGATCGTCGAGGAGACCGCGGAGCGGCTGAAGTTTGCCTTGAGCAAAAGCACGGAGGTCCGGCTCAAGCTCGCGCCGAACCTGCCGTCCCTCCGGGCCGACGCCCTCCAAATCCAGCACGCGGTCATGAACCTCGTCATCAACGCCTCCGAGGCGCTGGATCATCGCGCCGGCCGCATCACCCTCACCACCGGCACGACCACCATCGACCGCCTCCCGGCGCCATCCGGCGCCGACCTGCCGGCCCTCCGCCCCGGCAACTATGTCTTTCTGGACATCGCGGATACCGGCTGCGGCATGGATCCGGAGACCCAGGCCAGGATCTTTGATCCGTTCTTCACGACCAAGCATCCCGGTCGTGGCCTCGGACTTTCCTCCGCGCTCGGCACCGCACGCGGACACCACGGGACGCTCATCTGCCAATCCGTGCCGGGCGCCGGCACGAGCTTTCGCCTGCTGCTCCCGGGCACGGACGAAGTCGCGCCAGCTCCGGTGCGGCCGACTGCGCCCACGCCCGGCGCGTGGCGCGGTGCGTGCCGGATCCTGCTGGTGGACGACGACGAGAGCATGCGCCTCACCACCGAGGCGCTACTCCAGATGGAAGGGTTTGAGGTGGTCACGGCGAAGGACGGTCGCGAAGCCGTCGATCTCTTCCGCGCCGACCCCGACCGGTTCAAACTGGTGATCACGGACCTCATGATGCCGCGCCTCACCGGGGACAAGGCCTGCGCGGAAATCCAACAGTGCCGACCGGATGCGAAGGTTATTTTGATGAGCGGCTATCCCCCGCGAGAATCATCGCCCTCGACCGGCGGCGGCCGAGTGACCGCCTTCCTCAAGAAGCCCTTCGATATGCCCGACGTCCTGCGGACCATCGAACGCGCCGTCCAGGCCTGACCCCGCGCGGCGAAGTTAAGACCGACTCTCCGGACCCAATCCGGTTGCCACCCAAAGGCCCCAACCCACCGCAGTGCGTCGGAAGTCTCCCGTGGGCCTAGAGTGGTTCCACGATTGCTGGTGCCGCGTTTGAGCCGGAGGCGAAAACGGGGTCACGCCTGAAGACCACGTGGTCGCTGCGCTCCCACGCGGTTACCCTACGGCTGGAAACGCTATCATCGCCGGGCGGCGTTCGTATGACTCCGCCCCTACGCCGCCGCACCCGGGGCCTTGAGGCCGAGCGCTTCGGTCGTACTTTGGCAAAGCCCCACAAACGTTTCCTCCGCGAGCGCAAGGCGGCGCCCCTTGAGATACGCGACGCCCCAGTGCCGCCGGAGGACCCGCGCGCCGAGCGGCAACGAGACCAAGGTCCCGTGCTCCAGCTCCGTCCGCGCAATCCACGGCGCCAGCACGCCCGCCCCGATCCCGATCTTCACCAGTTCCTTGATCGCCTCCATGCTACCGAGCTCGATCACGTTCGACAGGGAGATCTTCTCCATCCGGAAATACTCGTTCACCAGCCGGAACGTCTGGCTCGTCTTATTGTAGAGCACCAGCGTCTCCGCCTCGATCGCCTCGCGGTCCGGCGCCGCGCCCTGCACCCACGGATGCGTCGGCGCGACGATGAAGCGTAGCTCGTCCTGAAACAGCGGCACGAAGATGAGTTCCTTCAGGTTTTGCGGCGGCGGCTCCAACACGACCGCCAGGTCGATCTGCCCGCCGCGCAACAAGTCCAACTGCTGCGCGTTATCCCCGGGCTCGATGCGAATCACGCACTTGGGGTAACTCTGGCGGAATTCCCGCAGCACCGTCGGCAAAATATGCTGACACGCCGTCGTGCTGGCGCCGACGCGCAGCCGGCTCTGGCCCCATTTGGAAAGATGTTCCAACCCCACCCGGGCCGCTTCCATCTCCCGCAGGATAGTCTCAGTGTGCCGCAGAAACTGCTCCCCCGCCTGGGTCAACAACACCCGCCGGCCGACTCGATCCAGCAGGCGGCAGCCGACGTCATCCTCCAGGGATTTAATCGCGTGGCTGACCGCCGACTGGGTCAAAAAAAGGTCCTTGGCGGCCAGCGTAAAGCTGCCTCGCCGCGCCAATGCGGCGAAAGCATGGAGCTGCCGACTGTCGAGCGTGGTCTTCATGGCAAAAGGAGCATCACGGGAGAATCCGCTCCCTCTAGCAGCATCCGCGCCACCTGCGCCGCCAAAATGCAACCACCGCGGAGACAGCCCCCGAGCGTCAGAGCGCCGGCCCGAACTCAGTCCGAGGACGCCCGGCCCAAACCGGGGCATTACACCTGCCTCAGCCGTCCGTTTGACTTCACCCGAAAATTTCCGCCCAATCGCGGCTCCCATGTCCAAGCGCGCCGTCCTTCTCGTCAACCTCGGGTCACCCGAATCGGCCGCCGTGCCCGACGTCCGACGCTACCTCGAGGAATTCCTCGGCGACGAGCGGGTGATCGACCGCCCCCGCCAGCCGTTCCGCTCGATCCTGTTCAACGGCATCATCATTCCGCGCCGCGCCCCGAAATCAGCGCACGCCTACGAGCAGGTTTGGACCAAGGACGGCTCGCCGCTGATTGTTACGTCCAAATCCGTGCAGGCCAAACTCGCCGCCCGGCTCGGCGCCCAGACGCCGGTCTACCTCGCGATGCGTTATGGCAACCCGTCCATCGCGTCCGTGATCGGCCGAATCGTGGCCGACGGCATCGAGGAACTCCTCCTGATCCCCCAATACCCCCACTACGCGATGTCGTCGTGGGAGACGGTGGTGGTCAAAGTCTACGAGGAAGCCGCCCGCCAGGCCCCGACGCTCAAGGTCGCCTGCGCCCAGCCGTTTTACGCCGACGCCGACTACATCAACGTACTGCACACGGTTGCGGCGCCGTATCTAGCCCAGCCGTACGACTTCGTCCTCTTCAGCTACCACGGGATTCCGGAGCGCCACCTGCGCCAGAGCGATGCGTCGCATGCCCACTGCCTCACCGTGGAGGACTGCTGTACGACCTGCTCCCCGGTGCACGCGACGTGTTACAAGGCGCAGTGCCTGGCCACCACGCGGGCCCTCGCCGCCAAGGCGGGGATCCCGGCGGAGAAGCATTCGGTTTCATTTCAATCGCGGCTGGTCGGCGAACCCTGGCTGAAGCCCTACACCGATTTTGAACTCGAGCGCCTGCCCGCCGAGGGCAAGAAACGACTGTTGGTGCTGAGCCCGGCCTTCGTCGCCGACTGCCTCGAAACCCTCGAGGAAATTCAGCAGGAGGGTCGCGACACCTTCATCGAAGCCGGCGGCGAATCGTTCCAGCAGATCCCCTGCCCCAACGACCACCCCGCCTACATCGAATTCCTCGCCAGCCGGGTCAACGGCTGGCTGCAGCGTGAACGGATGTGATGGAAAACTTCACCTCCCCTCACTCCGCCTCCCCGGCCTTCGGCTGCGCCGTGCTGGTCCTCGACGCCGACGGCTTGATCTTCGGCGCCAACCGCTCCGCGCAACTCCTTTGGCGGGCCGCCGACGATCAGCTGATCGGCCAGCCCTTGGTTTCGCTCTTCGCCTTCGACGTTGTTTCCCACGCCGCAGACTTCCTTAACGCCCAGTGGGACGTTCTGCTGGGTAGCGCCCTGGATCGAGAGATCGAATTAAACGCGCGGCCCCGCAGCGGCGAGGAGTTCCCCGTGCGACTGCGGCTGGAACGCCCCACCGGGGCCGCCCTCGGCGCGTATCTCGCCACCATCCAGCTGCCGGCTCCCGCCCCGGTGGTCGACCGCGACTGGTCCCACGCCTTCGGCTTGCTCGGCGACCGCGGCGCGCTCGGCTTTTTCGACCTCAACCTCGCCACCGGTCGCGTCCATTTTTCCCCGGCTTGGAAAAGAATCCTCGGCTACTCCCCGGCGGAATTGCCCGACACCCTCGAAACCTGGCAGCAGTTGATGCACCCGGATGACTCCGGCGCCGCGCCCGACCGGATCGCCCGCAAGGCCAAGCCCGGCCCGCGGCCGCTCAATGTCGAATTCCGGATGCACCACCAACTCGGCCACTGGATCTGGGTCCAGTGCGTCGGCCTCCAGTTGATCGGCGAGTCCGGGGACCTCGAACGCGTCACGGGCGTCCAAATTGATATCACCGACCGCAAGGATCTGGAAGACACGCTCGTCGCCAACGACTCGCGCCTGCAGGACCTCAGCGTCGGGGGCCCCCTCGCCGCTTTCGAACTCAATTTTACCAACCGCGTTTTCTGGTACTCCCCGGCGTGGGAAACCCTGCTGGGTTATACGGCGGGCGAACTCGCGCCGGACATTTCCTCCCTTGCGATGGCGCTGCCGGCCCAGGATGCCGCGCACGGCATCGTGCCGTGGCTGCTCTCCCGCGCCCCCGGCGAAAGTTCTTTCCTGGAAATCGTCCACCTCGCGGCCAAGGACGGCAAAACCGTGCCCGTCGTGCTCGGAGCGCAGCGCACCGTCAACCGGAAGCGCGAACTGCTGCGCGTCGTAGGCTTCGCCTGCAAATTGCCGGAAAACGCGGCCGACGCCGGCGACCTGCCGTCCATTTTGACCTCGGGGGCTTTCAACACCCTCGCCGAGTGCGTCCTGATCACCGATTCAGCCGGCCAGATTCTCTTCGCCAACGCCAGCGCCGGCCGCCTGCTGCAGGGCGAACCCGCCACCCTGCGCACCCGGCGAGTCGAGGAGGTCCTTTCCCTCGTCAACCGCCTGAGCCAGCAACCCGGTCCCAGCCCGCTCGAGCGGCTCGCCACCGCGACCCACCCGCTGCCTTTGATCAGCGACGACGCCCTCGTCGTCCATGCCGACACCCCGCCGCTGCCGATCGTCTGGACGGCCCGGGCGATCGTGGACACCGCCGGCCGGCCCCACGGCGCCGCCATTGTTTTCCGCAATCCCGAGGAAATGACCCTGAGCCCGGAGGAGCTTGTCCGGTCGAACCGCTTCGAGGCCCTCGGTCTGCTCGCCGGCGGTATTGCCCACGACTTCAACAACCTGCTGACGACGATTCTGGGCGCCGTATCCATGGCGAAGGACGAGCGGAACTACGCCTCGCTGGGCGACGCCGAGCGCGCTTGCGATACGGCCAAGGGATTGACCCGCCAACTGCTGGCGTTCGCCAAGGGCGGCAGCGGGACCCAGACGGTCTGCGATCCCCGGAGCATCATCGACGATTCGCTGAAAATCGCCACCGCGAGCTCCGCCGCGGAGGTCACCATCACTATCGCCGAGACGGTTGATCCGATCCTCGTGGACCGCGCGCAGATGCTGCAGGTGTTTCAAAACCTGATCATCAACGCGCTGCAGGCGATGCCGCCCAAACCCCACCGGGCCCGGCTGCAAATTCGCGCCAGCAACGCCCGCCTCGCGGAACACCAGATCCCGAACCTGCCCGCCGGCGAATACGTCGAGTTCGAGGTGCGCGACAACGCCAGCGGCATCAAGCCGGAGCACATCGAGAAGATCTTCGATTCGTTCTTCACCACGAAGAAACACGGCACGGGCCTCGGCCTCGCCACGGTGCTTTCGATCGTGCGCAAGCACAACGGCCAGATCGCCCTCGACACGCAGGTCGGCGTCGGGACCGCGTTCACCGTCTACCTGCCGCGGGCGACGCGCCCCGTGGATGTCGCCACCCGCCGCCCCGCTTCCCTGCGCTTCGGCACCGGGCGTATCCTCTTCATGGACGACGACGCCGGCATCTGCGCCCTCACCGGCACGATGCTCGAAAGTCTCGGCTACAAATACGACCTCGCGAAGCACGGCGCCGAGGCGATCGCGCTCTACCAACGCTACCTCAACATCGGCCGGCCGTACGACGCCGTGATCATGGATATCACCGTCGTCGGCGGCATGGGCGCCGACGACTGTTTCCCTGAACTGCAAAAGCTCGACCCCGAGGTCCGCGCAATCGTCGCCAGCGGCTACGACAACGATAACATCGAGCGGAAGTACCTCGAAGCCGGTTTTTTGGCGTACTTGAAGAAGCCCTACCGCGTCGCCGATCTGGGCAAGGCGCTCAAAAGCGCCCTCGGTTAAAGCGCCGCCTCAAGCCCGGGCCCGCCGAGTCGGCGCTCAAATCAAGTTCACCCGCAGCAGCGCGAAACGCGCGAAACCGGAAGCGGAGAACTCGAGCCCCATCCGCGTCCTTGGCGTCCTTCGCGGTTTCGCGTGAAACCGATCGGGCGCGTCCCAACGGATTCTTGGCCTTGAAACGCAACCCCGCGCCGCAACTGAATTACGCGCGAACCCGGTTTGCACCCCGGCCGGAAAGCGTCTTGCTCGGTCATTGGCATGCTCTCGAAACCGATCCCGCTTTGGATCTACGCCGGTGGCGCCGCACTGGCGGCGCTCGCCGGATCGGTCAACGCGTTCGGTTTTCTCAGCGTCCATCATCAGGCGCTCACCCACATGTCGGGCACGTTCACCCTGATCGGCATTGGTCTGGCGCAGGGCGATCGCGCCGCGCTGCAGCACGCGCTCCTGGTGCTCCTCTTCTTTTTCCTCGGTTGCGTGGTCAGCGGCCTGATTATCCGCCAAAGTACGCTGCGCGCCGGCCGCCGCTACGGCTTCGCCCTCAGCTGCGAGGCGGGACTCCTTTTCGGCGCCGGCTATCTATTCCGGCACCACTCATTTGCCGGCGCCTACCTCGCCACGATGGCCTGCGGCCTGCAGAACGCGATGGCTACCAGCTACAGCGGCGCCGTCATCCGCACCACCCACATCACCGGAATCGTGACCGACCTCGGCATCGCGGTCGGCCTCGCCGCGCGGCGGGAACGCGTCGATTGGCGCCGCATGCGACTGTACGGCATCCTCCTGGCCGGCTTCTTCACCGGCGGTGCACTGGGTGCGCTCGGTTTCTCCCGCTGGAGCCACGACACGATTTTGATCCCGGCGGCCGGCGCCGCGATCATCGGAGTGAGCTACACGATTTTCAAACACGCGGAGCGGCAGCGTCAGCAAACGCCCCCAACCAGGCCCCTCCCCTGAACCAGAAGGGCGGAGCGACTGAGCGCCCCTCCTCGCCGTGCTTCGCGCGCTTCCGTTTCCCGCCCGCATTCCCCGGCGATGGCCACTCCGTCGAGGCTGCACCCGCTGGGAAAAAAGCTCGCTCACTCCCGCCACGTGAACGCGTGGCAGAGCGCCACACCGGCGGCGTCGGCCTCGTCGAACGCCAGCGTACGGCCGTGCCCGAGCATCGCCATCACCGTGCGCGCCATCTGCTCCTTGCTCGCACGACCAAGCCCGACCACCGCCTGCTTCACGCGCAGCGGCGGATACTCGAATACCGGCAAATCGTGCAAGGCCGCCGCCGCGATCGCCGCCCCGCGGGCTGCGCCAAGAATCTGCGCCGTCTGGATATTCTGCACGAAGATCGTCTGCTCCAATGCGACGTGCCGCACGGGTTGCCCGGCGAGAAACGCCGTCACCCCGCGGTGAATCTCCGCCAACGCAAACGACATCGGGTGCTTCGACGGCACCCGCACCGTCTGCGAACGCAGCAACAGCGGCGCCCGCCCCGAGGCAAATTCCACCAACACGAGCCCGGTGCCGCGCAACGACGGGTCAATCCCGAGCACCAGACCGGTGAACGGCAGGCGGACGGGCGCAATCACCCCGGGAGTGACCGAAGCCGACCGCGGCACGGCCACCGCCGCCGGCACAGGTTTCCCCGCCAGCTTCGCCGCCCACATCTGCCGCACGTTCATTCGCGCCATGACGGGAGTGAAAGGGCAAGGGCGCGGTCGAGGGAAGAAGGAAGTCGAACGGAACCGCCCGATCCCGCCGCCCTGCGCATACTCAAATCCGCGGTCGCGGCGAGCGCCAGCGAGTGGCGACGAGCGGCGGCGGGATGGTTTTCCCCACGCGGGGTCGCACGCCGAGCCACCGTCGCAGCGCCGGGTCGGCTACTCCCCCGCGCCCTCCGCGCCCCCGCGTAAGTCCTTACATCGTTCCGCCCGACCACTCCCGGCCGGAGTCGCGATCCTTCGCCGGTATGACCGAGTTAAACCGCTTGGTGCGCGGATGCGCAGGACCCCGTGATCCCACCCTGCGCTCACGCGCAGGGCTCCGTTTCACGGGGGCCCTTCCGTCGCTCAACCCTCCGCGCTCAACCCCGTCCCTACCCCGCCAGCAGCTTCGCCCCGGCAATCAGGCTCAACCCGAGGGCGATGTTTTCGAAGGTGCGCTGATCGATCTTCAGGACGAGTTTACGGCCGAACCAGGCACCGGCGATCACCACGGGGGCCAAGGTCAGATTCAACGTGAAGGTCGAGGCGTTGATCAGCCCGAGGTGAACCATGAACGGCACCTTGAAGAGATTCAGAATTAGAAAAAAGACCGCGCCCGTGCCGACGAAGTCCATTTTCGGCAGCCGCATCGCAAGCATATAGATGGCCATCAGCGGACCCGCCGCGTTCGCCACCAACGTCGTGAATCCCGCCAGCACGCCGATCGTCGGCGCGAACCAAGCCCCGTGCTCCGACTCGTGCCCGGAAAACCGCCGGCGCAGGAGATGCATGAGCACGAGACCAAACACGATGCTGCCGATCAACAGTCGCGCCTGCCGCTCGTTGATCACATCGAGCGCGAAGTAACCGATCACGACGCCGGCCGCGGTCCACGGAAACAACCGGCGCAGGTGAATCCACTTCGCATGCCGCCAATACACCGAGGCCGCGATGATGTCGCCAAAGCACAACAACGGCAGCACCACACCCGTCGCCTGCTTCGCCGGCATGATCTGCGCGAAAATCACCACCGCCAGCATCCCGAGTCCGCCGATTCCCGACTTCGAAATGCCCACGATCAGGGCCGCGAAGAACGCGAGCCCCCATTGCCACGGCTCCAGGGTGATCATCCGGCGGCCTTTTCCGTGAAGGCGCCATCGATTGCTTCAAACACCTGCCAGACGCCGCGGTCCGCCTCGGGCAACTGCGTTCCGGTCGCGATCACCTGTGATTCCGGATCGATCGCCGACCAAAATCGCGCGCGCCGCTGCGGATCAAGTTCACCCAGCACGTCGTCCGCCAGGAGCACCGGCCGCACGCCGCTCTTCTCCTGAAACCAGGCCGCCTGCGCCACGCGTAACGCGAGCACCAGCGAGCGCTGTTGCCCCTCGGAGGCGAAGTCCTTCGCCGGGGTTTGCTTCACCATCAGTTGAAAATCATCGCGGTGCGGCCCGACGAGCGTGGTACGGAACTGCGCGTCGCGCGCGCGGCCCGCGGCCAGCCGCGCCAGCAACGCCTCGGCCTCACCCGTCGCGAAATTCGGCTCGTAGGTCAGGCTCACGGCCTCCCCGCCGTCGGTCAGCCGCGCGTAGGCGGCCTGCAACGTCACCGCCAACGCGGCGAGTCCGCTGGCGCGCAACGTGATGAGTTTCGCCGCCGCCGGGGCGAGCGTCTGCTCGAAGGCGCTCAACTCCGCCGCCTCGGTCCGACCGGCCTTGAGCAAGGCGTTCCGCTCGGCGAGCGCCCGGGTGTACGTCTGCAGCGCGCGCAGGTAGTCGGCGTCCATCGCGGACAACGTGAGATCGAGCCAGCGCCGCCGGTGCGCGGGCGAGCCGCGCACGAGCATCAGGTCCTGCGACGAAAAAACCACGGTCGGAAACCGGCCGAGGTGATCGGCAAACTTCGTGACGCGCGCCTGATCCGACCAGAGTTCCTTGCCTTCGCGATGGAGCTTGATCGTCACGTGGGTCTCCTGCTGGCGCTCGTGTTCGAGGACGTACGCCAGCGCCGCGCCGGGCTGGCCGTGACTGATCAGGAGTTTATTCTCGGTAGTCCGGAACGACCGCAAGGCGGTGAGATAGCCGGCCGCCTCGAGGAGGCTCGTTTTACCCTGGCCGTTGGCGCCGACGATGAACTGCCGCCCGCCCGCCAATTCGAGCGTGGCGAACCCCACGTTGCGGAAATGATGAAGCGTGAGCCGACGCAGGCGCATCCGGAGGATGTAGCGGGGAGCGAGTAGCGGGTAGCGAGGAGAAAGTTGGGGTTGCCGCATCTGCCCCTCGACTCGCTCCGCTCCGCCCGCTACTTGCTAGCTCCAACCATGACCTTCGAAGCCTCCCTCGCCGAGACGCTCCGCACCTTTCAGGAACTGACCACGATCCGCCCGGCCATCAACCGCGCGGGTGACCTGATGCTCGCGACCCTGCAACGGGGCGGAAAGCTCCTGATCTGCGGCAACGGCGGGAGCGCGGCGGAGGCGGCCCATTTCGCCACCGAACTCGTCGGCCGCTACGCCAAGACGCGGCGCTCGTTGCCGGCGATCGCGCTTTCCTCGGACGGCTCGCTCCTTTCGTGCATCGGCAATGACTTCGGTTACGAGCAGGTCTTTGCCCGCCAGGTCGCCGGCCTCGCGCAAAAGGGCGACCTCCTCGTGGTCCTCACGTCCAGCGGCAATTCCGGCAACGTGATCGCCGCGCTGCACGAAGCGAAGCGGCTCGGCCTCGAAAGCGTGGCCTTTCTCGGCCGCAGCGGCGGCCAGGCCCGCGGTCTCGCCACGTGCGATCTTATTATCCCCGGGGAAAGTGGCGCGGCCGCACAAGAGGCGCACCTGTTTTTGATTCATCATTTCTGTGAACGGATTGACGGGGCGTTCCCGCAGTAGGTCCGCTCGCT
This sequence comes from uncultured Opitutia bacterium, assembly GCA_903820035.1. Classification (GTDB taxonomy): domain Bacteria; phylum Verrucomicrobiota; class Verrucomicrobiia; order Opitutales; family Opitutaceae; genus ER46. The sequence goes on along the minus strand of CAIJFT010000063.1, from coordinate 7,570 downwards.
CGCTCGCGCCCGAACCGGTTCGCCCTTCACGCTTGGGCGCGAGCCAGCGCGCTGGCCTACGGGGGCCGGCAAGACGCCCCCTTCCGAAAATCGGTTCTTGCCGCAATGTCGGGTGCGGTTTCCCTGTCCCTTTTCCATGAGCACCGCTGCACCCGTCCAAGAACACGCCATCATCAAGACTTCCGAGGGGGAGATGACTCTCGCCTTCTGGCCCGACGTCGCGCCCAAGACCGTCGAGAACTTCAAGAAGCTCGCCCGTGACGGCTTTTATAACGGCACCGCCTTCCACCGCATCATCAAGGGCTTCATGGTCCAAGGCGGCTGCCCGAACACCAAGGCCGGCGCCTCCGGGATGCCGGGCACCGGCGATCCGGGCTACAAGCTGAAGGCCGAGTTCAACGCCAAGGCGCACGTCCGCGGCGTCATCTCGATGGCCCGCTCCGCGAGTCCGGATTCGGCCGGCTGCCAGTTCTTCATCTGCCACGGTGACGCCCGTTTCCTCGACCGGCAGTACACCGCGTTCGGCGAAGTCGTGAAGGGTGATGACGTCCTCGAGAAGCTGGCCAACGTCGCGACCAAATCGGGCGGCGGCGGCGAGCAGAGCACGCCGACCAAGCGCGTCGCGGTCGAGAGCATCACGATCGTCGCAGCCTGAACCGGGATTTAATTTCAATTCCAGCCGCGCCCCGCCACGGGCGCGGCTTTTTTGTGCTTATCCGGTAGAATCGAAGCCATCCCAACCCATCTTAACCGTGAGTACGGGAAGGACGGAAAGGGGGCGATGAACCCTCACCGATCTCCCCGTTCTTCCTGTTCCAAGTTCGGGAATTAACGGCTACCGTTTGCCGAAGAGCGCCTCCGCCACTTCCGGGGCGGCGAACATCCGCGCGCCGTCGTGCGCGATGCCGGGGGTTTCAACCTTTCTCCAGTTGAACGGCCAGCCGCGGGCGCGGGCGAGGCGCTCTGCCTCCGCAAAGCAGGTCCGGCCGCGCACGAGTCGATTGGGCCCCTGCTTCATCCCGGCCGGACTCTGGTCGAAACTGTGTTCCGGCGTTACGTCACCGGTTCCCAAGTACAGCGTGAGCGGCGCCGCGAGGTAGCGGCGGAGCACGTCGTCATCGCTCAACTCCGCCGGCAAACCGCCGAAGCCATAGCCGAACTCCTGCTCGCGGTTGGGGAAAAGATGCGACCCGGGATTGGCCGCCACGATGCGCACGGCTTCGCCCGGCAGAAAGGCCGCCAACCGCGCCAAAAATTGTCCGCCGGCCGAATGCCCGATCAGATAATACGGCAGCGCCGGCTTGCCCTCGCGGCTCCGCACCAACGCGACGAGTTTCGGCATGAGCGCGTACGTCCACCGCTCCGCCGGCTGCACCTGACCCGCTGCATCGACGAGTCCGCCGCGCTGGTAGCGCAGTAGCGGAAAGCGTTCCTTGTCGAGCAACGGCACGATCACGAGCGCCCCGAACCGCTCCGCCATCGCGATCGCATAGTTGCGGTAATCCTCGGCGTTCCGGGCCACCCCGTGGCAAACCACCAGCAGCGGCCCATCCCGATAAGCCGCCGGCTTGTAGGTAAAGACGGTGATCGCTTCACCCGGATTCGCCCATTCAAACCGGCCCGGCCCCGCCGGGAGCGGTTCGGCCCGAGCCGCGACCGCGTTGAAAACGACGGCGACGGCGCCGAGGAGAAAGCAAAGCCGCTTCATGCGTAGCCGAGCGCTTTGGCGATGGCCGGATAAACAATCTTGCCGCCATCGGTGTTGAGGCCGCGCTGCAACCCTTCGTGCTCCGCCAGGGCCCGCCGCACTCCTTGGCGCACGAGCATGGCGACGTAGGGTTCGGTGGCCTGTGTCAGGCCGAGGGTCGAGGTGCGTCCCACCAGCGCGGGCATGTTCGGCACGGCGTAGTGCACGACGCCATGGTCATGATACACGGGTTGCTCGTGCGAGGTCGGACGGATGCTCTCGATGCAGCCCCCCTGGTCGATCGCGATGTCGACGATCACGCTGCCGGGGCGCATGCGGGCCACCATTTTTTTTGAGACGACGGTCGGCGCCTTCGCCGCCGGGATCAGCACCGCGCCAATCAGCAAGTCGGCATCGGCCACCTCGTGCTCAAGATTGGCGGGGTTCGACATGAGCGTGACGATGCGGCCGCGGTACTCGGTATCGAGCGCCTCCAGTTTGCGCGTGTCGAGGTCGAGCACGGTGACCCGCGCACCCATGCCCGCCGCCATCTGCACGGCATGGGCGCCGGAGTTACCGGCGCCGACGACGACCACGTGCCCGGGCATCGTACCCGGGATGCCGCCGAGTAAAACGCCGGAGCCGCCGTGCTGCGTCTGCAGGAAATAAGCGCCAATCTGGATCGAGAGCCGGCCGGCGATCTGCGACATCGGCTTCAGGAGCGGAAAGCTGCCGTCTACGCCTGCGACGGTTTCGTAGGAGATACCGAGAATGTTTTTCTTGAGCAGGACCTTGGCCAGTTCGGGCCCGGCCGCGAGGTGCAGGTAGGTGAAGAGCGCCTGCCCTTGCTGCAGCAACCCGTACTCGGCCGGAAGCGGCTCCTTGACCTTCAAAATGAGTTCGGAAGCGCGCCAAACCTTCGCCGCGTCGGCGACGAGCGTGGCGCCGCCCGCGCGGTATTCCGCGTCGGCAAAACCAGCGGTGAGACCGGCGGATTTCTGGATCAACACCCGCGCCCCGAGCGCAACACAGCGGCGGCACAGACTGGGGGTCATCGAGACCCGGGTTTCACCGCTCTTGATCTCCTTGGGGACACCAATGGTCATGACGGAAGAATCCACGGAACTGCGGTCTGAGACAAAGAGAATCGGGTGGAGGACCTTCCTCGGAGCGCGACTCAAGGCAGGATGGAACAGGGAGCGCGGGAAGGCCGGAAAAGTTCAGACCGTTTACCCCCCGCTCTCCCCGCCCTTCCGGTTCACGGTTTGGCATCGGGCAGACCGAATCCGTGTCGTCTGTGCACGCGGCGGTCACCGCATTTTCATGGCATTCGTCCGGTCCGTGGTTAGCCGTCTCCTCGTCCCATGCCGAAGCTCCTTCACCTGATCGTCGCCTGCGCCGAGAACCGCGTCATCGGCCGCGGCGGCCGCCTGCCCTGGCGGATTCCGGAGGACCTCGCCTATTTCCACGCGGAGACCGCCGGCCAAACCTGCGTGCTCGGCCGCGTGTGCTACGAAACCTGGCCCCGCGTCCAGGAGGACGGCCGCCGGCCCGTCGTGATTTCGCGCCAGACCGCGCTCGCGCAACCGGGCGTCGCGGTGGCACCGTCGTTGACCGCAGCGCTGGCGATCGCGGAAACGCTGCCCGGCGACCTCTTCATTTGCGGCGGCCAACGGATCTACGAGGAAACATTGACCCTCGACCGACCGCTGCGGCTGCACCTCACGCTCGTCCATGCCGAGGTGGCGGGCGATACGTTCATGCCCGAGTGGCGGCAGTTCACGTGGCACGAGCGTGAGCGCCGCGAGAGCCGTGACGCGAACTTTCGGTATACGTTCAGCACGCTCGACCGGATGTAAGGCGTGCGCGCCCGGTCCGGCGGCAGGAAACCGCCCCTCGCCTATTTTTTCGCGGCGTGGGCTTTCGCCACCGTCACATACTTTTCAGCCCAGCGCCGCAGACCGGCCTGCTCGGCGTCGGTCAGCGGGCGCGTCACCTTCGCGGGTGCACCGAGGATCATCGAGCCGGGCGGCGCCACGAAACGCTGGGTCACGAGCGCATTGGCCCCGATGATACAGCGGTCGCCGATCTTCGCACCGTCGAGCACGGTCGCGCCCATCCCGACCAGGCACTCATGGCCGATCTCGCAGGCATGGATGATCGCCGCGTGCCCGATCGTCGTGTAGTCGCCCACCTTCACGCCGTAGGCGTCGGCGAGGTGAACGATCACGCCGTCCTGCACGTTGGAGCCCTCGCCGATTTCGATCGAGTGGATATCGCCGCGGAGCACGCAGCCGTACCACACGCTGCTGTTGGCGCCGAGGGTGACATCCCCGATGACGGTGGCGTTGGGGGCCACGAAGGCCGCGCGGGCAGTGTCGGGCGTGCGCCCGAGATGACGTTCCAAGCGTTCGGCGAGGGAGGTGGTGTTCATTTTTCTTTGGAATACGGAACGCCGCTCGCCCGCGGAGCCACCGCTTTGCCGACGAAGCCGGCCAGCAGCAGCACCGTCAGCGCATACGGCAGCGCGAGGATGAATTGCACGGGGATCACGCCGACCAGCGGCAGGGCCACGCCCTGCAAGCGCGCCGCCAGCGCATCGGTGAACGCAAACAACAGGCAGGCGCCGCACGTCGGCCACGGGCGCCATTTGCCGAAGATCAACGCGGCCAGCGCGAGGTACCCCTTGCCCGCGGTCATGTCGCGGACAAAGCCCGCGCTCGCCGCCGTCGAGAGGTATGCGCCCGCCACGCCGCACAGGACGCCGGAAATCATGACCGCCCGGTAACGCAGCCCGATGACGGAAATGCCGGCCGTATCCACCGCCGCCGGATTCTCGCCCACCGCGCGCAGCCGCAGGCCGAAGCGCGTCCGGTACAACATCCACGCCGCGGCGGGCACCAGAGCGGCGGCGAGGTAGACGATGAGACTGTGACCGCTCAGCAGTTCCGCATAGAGCAGGCCCGGGAAGGGGGTTTCACGGGCGGTTTGCGCCCAGGGCCACACCATGCCGAGGAAACGCTGACCGGGACCGTCGAGTTGCGGAGTTTGCCCGCCGAGATTGAACCAGGCGAGGCCCAGCGTGGGGCCGAGACCGCCGACCATAATCGTGACCGCCATGCCCGCGACGACCTGGTTGCCGCGGTGCGTAATGCACGCGAAACCGAGGAGCAGGCTCAGCGCCACCGCGACGCCGATGCCGGCCCCGAGGCCGAGCCAGGCGGAGCCGGTGACCGCCGAAACCGCGGCCGACGCAAACGCGGCGCCGAGCATCTTGCCCTCGAGTCCGAGGTCGATCACGCCCGACCGCTCGGAAAACAACGCCGCCAACGCGGCGAGCAGCAGCGGGGTCGCCACGCGGAGGGTCGCGGCCAGCAACAGGACGATGAGCGTGTACGTTTCCATTTAGCGACCGCCCTCCCCGCGTTGAAAAATCGCCAGCAGCCGCGCCAGCGGCGCGCGGAACACGTTCTCCATCGCCCCGCAGAACAGAATCACGAGACCCTGGATCACAACGACCATGTCGCGGTTGAGCTTCGGCAGATCGAACGACAGCTGCGAGCCACCCTGATAAAGCGCGCCAAACAAAACCGCGGCGCCCATGATTCCCGCCGGATGGTTGCGGCCCATCAACGCGACCGCGATGCCGACAAAGCCGGCGCCGCCGGGGAAATCGATGAGAATGCGGTGCTGAGCGCCGAGCAGTTCGTTGAGTCCGAAGCACCCGGCCAGGGCGCCGGAAAGCAGCATCGCCCCGATGACCACCCGCGACGGCGTGATGCCGGCGTAGACGGCGGCGGACTCGTTTTGACCCACGACCCGCAAGGCATAACCCCAGCGGGTGCGCCAAATAAGCGCCCACACGAGCGCGGCCGCCGCCAGCGCGAAAAGGAACGCGGCGTTGAGCGGCGTGGCCGCGAAGGGGATCCCGGCCTTGGCCAGCACGTCGTGGAGCGCGGGCATCAAGGCGTTCGCGCCGAACTCGCGCGACTCGGGCGACTGCTGGCCCGGTTTGATCAGCACGTTGACCAGCAGGTAGGTCATCAGCGCCGAGGCAAGAAAGTTGAACATGATCGTCGTGATGACGATGTGACTGCCCCGCCGCGCCTGCAGCCAGGCCGGCAGGAACGCCCACGCTGCGCCGAACAGCGCGCCGGCGAGAAGCGACAGCGGCAGCACCAGCCAGGGCGACGCGTCGCCAAGCCACAGCGCCACCAAACCGGTGCCGAGACCGCCGATGTAGGCCTGGCCCTCGGCGCCAATGTTGAACAAGCCGGCGTGATACGCCACGGTGACCGCGAGGCCGGTGAAGATAAAGCCGGTCGCGTAATAGAGGGTGTAGCCGAGTCCGTCCTGCGAACCGAGCGAACCCGTGAGCATCAGCCGGCCCGCGACCCACGGGCTTTCCCCGAGGAGAGCCACGACCAGCCCGGCGAGCCCCAACGCGGCGGTCAGGTTCACCAGCGGCAGGAGCACGAGGTCGGCCCAGCGCGGGAGTTTTGCGGGCGCACTCATGCGGTCCCCTCGCCTTTCACGCCGGCCATCATGAGTCCGATCTTCTCCTCGGTCGCGGCAGCGCCGGCCACTTCGCCGACGATCTCGCCGCCGTTCATGACGAGGATGCGATCCGCCAGGCCGAGGATTTCGTCGAGTTCGACCGACACCAGCAGGACGGCCTGGCCGGCGTCGCGCAGGGCGATGAGCCGTTTGTGGATGAACTCGATCGCACCGATGTCGACGCCGCGGGTCGGCTGGCCGACGAGCAGCACCTGTGGTCCGCCGTCGATTTCCCGCGCGAGCACGAGCTTTTGCTGGTTGCCGCCGGAGAAGGCCGTGAACCGCAGTCCGGGCAGCGGCGGCCGCACATCGTGGTCGGCCATCTTTTTTTCGCACTCCGCGCGGATCGCGGGCCGGTTCAACCAAGGGCCGTGGTTGTAGGCGGGACGATCGTGGTAACCGAGGATCGCGTTGTCCTCCGCCGAGAAGCCGGGCACCACGCCCAAGCGCAGCCGGTCTTCCGGCACGTGCGCCAACCCGAGGGCGCGGCGGGCCTTGGGATTGAGGCGTTCGGCCACGAGATCGCGGCCGCCGAGTCGAATCGCCCCGCGCGCGGGAAAACGGATGCCGGCCAACGTCTCCAACAACTCCGACTGTCCATTGCCGGAAACGCCCGCGATCCCGACGATTTCGCCGGCGCGAAGGGAGAAGTTCACGTTTTTCAGGCGCGCGACGCCGAGCCGGTCGCGGACCTCGAGGTCGCACACGTCGAGCAAGGTCGGCCCCGGACGGGCCTCGGCCTTCTCCACCCGCAGCAGCACGGCGCGCCCAACCATGCATTCAGCCAGGGCCCGGGGCGACGTGGCGGCGGTGGCAAACTCGCCGACCACCGCGCCCTGCCGCATGACGGTAACGCGGTCGGTGATGGCCATGACCTCGCGCAGATTGTGGGTGACGAGGATGACGGATTTCCCCTCGGCGCGCAGCCGGCGCAGCATCACGAACAACGCATCGGCCTCCGGCGGCGTGAGTACGGCCGTGGGCTCGTCGAGGATCAGAATCTGCGCGCGCCGGTAGAGCGCCTTCAGGATTTCCACCCGTTGCTGCAGGCCGACGGGCAGTTCGGAAACCACGGCGTCGATCGGCACCTCCAGCGCGTAGTCGCGCGCCAGTTTTTCCAACTCGCGCCGCGCGTCGGCGAAACCGCCCGCGAGTCGCGCGCCGCCTTCGACGCCAAGGAGGACATTTTCCACGACGGTAAAATTCTCCACCAACATGAAGTGCTGGTGCACCATGCCGATGCCGGCCGCGATGGCATCGTGCGGCGCGAGGATCGAGACCCGGCGCCCGCCGACCGAAATCTCCCCCGAATCGGCCCGGTGAAAG
>CAIJFT010000062.1 GCA_903820035.1 uncultured Opitutia bacterium | reverse complement strand
GGAGGCGCTTCTGCCCGTGAACATGATCAAGGCGTCAATCGGCGTACTGCCGAATGTGACCGTCGAGCCGTTCTGGCTCCTCGAATTTCGGCGCAACGAGCTGGAGCCTGCCGGCACTTATTTCTCGACGAACGATTTCGCGACCCGCGGCGGCAGCATCGTCATGCTCGGCTTCGGCAGCGTCGCCGATGTCGGCGCTACCATCGGAGGCATTCCGCGCGAGAACGATCGGGAAGGCGGCAACTTCAACCAATTCGGCGTGGCCACCCGCATCCTCGCTCCGGGCCTGAATAACACCGAATTCGGAGTGTACTACGCGCGCTACAACAGCCGCTCGCCGGTGATCAGCGCCCGCACGCCGACGATCGCGGTCAACCAGGACCTCACCGGTCCGCTAACCGCAGCTTTCATGCGCGGTGGCGTGCCCGCCGCCGCGGCCGGCCCGCAGGCGGCGGCCATCTTCCAGATGATCGTGAAGTCCCAGCTCGCGCCGCAGACATTGACGCCGGTTGAACTTGCGACGCTGCAGAGCGCCCCGGTGCAGGCTGCCATTGCTGGCGCCCGCCAGATCGCGCTGCTCACGGCCGCCGCTTCGGGCCGGTACTTCACGGAATACAAGGAAGGGCTCACGATGATCGGCGCGAGCTTCAACACCTTGCTCGGCAACTCCGGCATCTCGTGGCAGGGCGAAATCGCGCTGAAGAACAATGTGCCGCTGCAGGTCGACGACGTTGAGCTCCTCTTCTCCGCCCTCTCGACCCTCGCCCCACAGTTCGGCGCCAACAACCAGGTCGGCAACTTCCTCGGTCAGTACGGCCGCGAAATTTCCGGCTTCCGCAACCATCGCGTCCTGACGATGCAAACGACCATGACCAAGGTCTTCGGTCCGATGCTGGGCGCCCAGCAATTCACGCTGCTGGGCGAGGTCGGCGCCGTGCGCGTCAACCTGCCGAGCAAGGAGGCACTCCGCTACGACGGATCCGGCACCTTCACCGGCGGCTCCCAAGCCGGCATGAACGGCACGGGCTTTCCGCAATTCTCCGCGACTCCGCTCGAAGCGTTCGCGGACAGCTTCTCCTGGGGTTATCAACTGCTCGCCCGGCTCGATTACAACAACGTCTTCCCGAACGTAAACATGCAGCCGAGTGTTGCGTTCTCGCAGGACATCGCCGGCAACACGCCCCTGCCGCTCGGCAACTACCTCGCCGGCCGCAAGAGCCTGAATGTCGCCGTCGAGTTCACCCTGCGCAACGCGTGGTCGCTTGAGGTCCGCTACGTCAACTACTACGGCGGCGGTCGCTACAACCTGCTCAACGACCGTGATTACTTCGCGACCACCGTGAAGTACTCGTTCTGAGCCGGGCTGACCCAACTGATTTCCGAACCCGCTTTCATTCGCTATGAAAAACTTCTTCCTCCCCGCCTTCGCCCTCCTGCTCTCCTGCGCGGCGACGGCCGCCGACGCCTCACGTCTCGGTCAGGATCTCACGCCGCTCGGCGGCGAGACCAAGGGCAACGCCGACGGCACCATCCCCGCGTGGACGGGCGGCATCACCACCCCGCCCGCCGGTTACAAGGTCGGCGCGCACCATCCGGACCCGTTTGCCGGCGATCAACCGCTGTACACCGTGTCCGGCGCTAACGCCGCCACCTACGCCGGCAAGCTGACGGCCGGTCACGAGGCCCTGCTGAAGGCCTACCCTTCCTACAAACTCGTGGTGTATCCGACCCGCCGCAGCGCGTCGAATCCCCAGCGTATCTACGACGCCACGAAGGCCAACGTGGCCACCGCCAAGCTCGTCTCCGACGGCAACGGCATCGCCGGTGCACTCGTGGGCGCACCGTTTCCCATTCCGGACAACGGGCTTCAGGTGCTATGGAACTTCCTCACCCGGTACCGCGGCGTCGCGGCCCTGCGCCATCTCGACCAAGCGGCGGTAGAACGCGGCGGCGGCTACCAACTCGTGCGATTTGAAGACGAGTTCCTGTTCAACTACGTCCGCCCCGACATCACCGCCAAGGACATCGAACAGGGCAACACGCTCGTCTACTACAAGCAGGCTGTCACCGCGCCCGCCCGCCTCGCCGGCTCGATCCTGCTCGCGCAGGAGACGGTTGATCAGGTTAAGGAACCGCGCCGCGCCTGGATCTACAACGCCGGTCGCCGGCGCGTCACCCGCGCCCCGAACGTCGGCTATGACAACCCCGGCACCGCCGCCGACGGCCAGCGGACCAACGACCAATTCGATATGTTTAACGGCGCTCCGGACCGCTACACATGGACGCTCGTCGGCAAAAAGGAGATGCTGGTCCCGTACAACTCCTATCGACTGCACAGCGACAAGCTCAAGAACTCCGACATCCTGAAGCCGCTGCACATCAATCAGGATCTCGCGCGCTACGAGTTGCACCGCGTCTGGGTCCTCGAGGGCAAGGTAAAGCCTTCCACCTCGCACCTCTATGCGCGGCGCACCTTCTACATCGACGAGGACTCGTGGCAGATCGTCGCGGCCGACCAGTATGACGCCCGTGGTCAACTGTGGCGGGTCTCCGAGGCGCACTGCATCAACTATTACGAGGCGCTGGCCTTTTGGAGCACGCTTGAGGTGCATCTCGACCTGCAAAACGGTCGTTACCTCGCCGTCGGGCTGGACAACGAAAACGCGATGTACGACTTCGATATCAAACGGACTCCCGCCGACTACACCCCGGAGTCGCTGCGGCGCGAAGGCGTCCGCTGAGTTCCGATCGTGCGGCCCTTCCCCGCGGTCTTCACCATGCCGGTCTGGCGGGTCCGTCTCGGTGACGGGATCCGCCGGGTCGCACTTTGCAGCGCAGCCGTCACGGCTGCGCTCTTTTATTTCAGCTCGGCCGCGGCGGAGGCGCCGCTCCGGGCCCTGCTCCTCGATGGCGTGGTGATCGGCGCCGATGTCGTCGCGGTGGGCGAAGGCGGCCAGATTTTCCGCTCCCCTGACAACGGCCGGAGTTGGTTGCGCATTCCCGGCGGAGTGAAAAGCACACTCACCGGGGTGAGTTTCGCCACCCTGACCGCCCCGCGGCTCGGCTGGATCGTGGGCCACGACGCGCTGATTTTGGGGACCACCGACGGCGGCGTTACTTGGACGAAACAATACCAGGGCGAGAACCTGCAGGGGGCGTTTCTCGACGTGATTGCGCTCGACGCCCAGCGCGTCATCGCCGTCGGCGCCGACGGATTGTATCTTTCGACCGGCGACGGCGGCAAGACGTGGACGAAGCGCAAGATCACCGAAGACGAGTACCACTTTAATCGCATCACCCGAGGCTCCGCGCTGACCCTCTACATTGCCGGCGAACACGGCACGCTGCTGCGTTCCCCCGATCTCGGGGCGACCTGGCATAGCCTGAAGACCCCCTACGAGGGCTCTTTCTACGGGGTGATCGCCCTCGACCGGCAAACCCTCCTTGCCTACGGACTGCGCGGGCACGCGTATCGTTCTTCCGATGACGGTGCCACCTGGCAGAAGATTGAAACTCCCCGCGCGGTCCTGCTCGCGACCGCCGTTAAGATCGGCG